>JAFRUR010000002.1 GCA_017438775.1 Lachnospiraceae bacterium
ATCATCGTCCGCAACGAGAAGCGCATGCTTCAGGAAGCGGTCGACGCCCTCATCGACAACGGCCGCAGAGGCCGCCCGGTGACCGGCCCCGGATCCAGGCCCCTCAAGTCCCTCTCCGACATGCTCAAGGGCAAGCAGGGACGTTTCCGTCAGAACCTGCTGGGCAAGCGCGTGGACTACTCCGGCCGTTCCGTTATCGTGGTCGGCCCCGAACTCAAGATCTACCAGTGCGGTCTGCCCAAGGAGATGGCCATCGAGCTGTTCAAGCCCTTCGTCATGAAGGAACTGGTCGGCCGCGGCCTCGCCCACAACATCAAATCCGCCAAGAAGATGGTGGAGCGCCTGCAGCCGGAGGTCTGGGACGTCCTCGAAGAGGTGATCACGGAGCATCCCGTGATGCTGAACCGCGCCCCTACCCTGCACCGCCTGGGCATCCAGGCCTTCGAGCCCATCCTGGTCGAAGGCAAGGCCATCAAGCTTCATCCGCTGGTGTGTACCGCATTCAACGCGGACTTCGACGGCGACCAGATGGCCGTCCACCTTCCTCTGTCTGTGGAGGCGCAGGCGGAGTGCCGCTTCATGCTGCTCTCCCCGAACAACCTCTTAAAGCCTTCGGACGGCGGTCCGGTGGCGGTGCCTTCGCAGGATATGGTCCTGGGCATCTACTACCTGACCCAGCAGAGAGAAGGCGTGAAGGGAGAAGGCAAGTTCTTCCGGAACCTGAACGAGGCCATCCTCGCGTACGAGAACGGCGCCATCACCCTGCACTCCCGCATCAAGGTGCGCGTCACCCGCGAGCGTGAGGACGGCACCACCGTCACCGCCGTAGTGGAGTCCAACCTGGGACGCTTCCTCTTCAACGAGATCATCCCGCAGGATCTGGGCTACGTGGACCGCTCCATCCCCGAGAACGAGTGCGCTCTCGAAATCGACTTCCTGGTCAAGAGAAAGCAGCTCAAGGGCATCCTGGAGAAGGTCATCAACGTGCATGGCCCGACCGAGACCGCGAAGGTCCTGGACGACATCAAGGCCATGGGCTACAAGTATTCGACCCGCGCGGCCATGACCGTTTCCGTCGCCGACATGATCGTCCCCGAGTCCAAGAAGGGGCTGATCGCGGAAGCGCAGGAGCAGGTCGACGAGATCGCGAAGAACTACCGCCGCGGTCTGACCACGGAAGAAGGCCGTTACCAGGAAGTGGTGCGCGTCTGGGAAGAGACCGACGCCCGCCTGGCCAAGGACCTGATGGCCGGCCTGGACCAGTACAACAACATCTTCATGATGGCGGACTCCGGTGCCCGCGGTTCCAACGAGCAGATCAAGCAGCTGGCCGGCATGCGCGGCCTGATGCGCGATACCACGGGCCGCACCATCGAACTGCCCATCAAGTCCAACTTCCGTGAAGGCCTGGACGTTCTGGAATACTTCATCTCCGCGCACGGCGCCCGCAAGGGTCTGTCCGATACCGCTCTGCGTACCGCGGACTCCGGTTATCTGACCCGCCGTCTGGTCGACGTCTCGCAGGATCTGATCATCCGCGAGAAAGACTGCTGCGAGGGCTCGGAGATCCCTTACATGGAGATCAGCGATTTCTATGAGGGAGACGAAGTGGTCGAGAGCCTCAAGGACCGCCTGCAGGGCCGCTATCTGGCGGAGGACATCGCCGATCCGGACACCGGAGAAGTGATCGTCGCGAAGAACCAGATGTGCACGCCCCGCCGCGTGGACCGCGTCGTCGACGCCGTCCGCCGCAGCGGCCGCGAGTCCGTGAAGATCCGCACCGCCCTGACCTGCAAGTCCCACCTCGGCATCTGCGCGAAGTGCTACGGCGCCAACATGGCCACCGGCAACCCCGTGCAGGTGGGTGAGGCCGTCGGCATCATCGCGGCCCAGTCCATTGGCGAGCCCGGCACCCAGCTGACCATGCGTACTTTCCATACCGGCGGCGTGGCCAGCGGCACCGACATCACCCGCGGTCTTCCGCGTGTGGAAGAGCTCTTCGAGGCCAGAAAGCCCAAGGGCCTGGCCATCATCGCGGAGTTCGGCGGCGACGTGGTCGTCAAGGACAGCAAGAAGAAGCGCGAGATCATCGTGACGGATCCCGAGGACGGCAACACCAAGACCTACCTGATCCCTTACGGCGCGACCATCAAGAAGGACATTCTGGAAGAGAAGAAGACCCACGTGGAGGCCGGCGACGAGCTCACCGAGGGTTCCATCAACCCGCACGATCTGCTCCGCATCAAGGGCGTGCGCGCGGTCCAGGATTACATGATCAAGGAAGTGCAGCGCGTGTACCGCCTCCAGGGCGTGGATATCAACGACAAGCACATCGAGATCATCGTCCGCCAGATGCTCAAGAAGATCCACATCGAGGAGAGCGGAGACAGCTCCGTCCTTCCCGGCACCTCCATGGACGTGCTGGACTTCAACGAGATGAACGAGAAGCTCGTGGCTGAGGGCAAGGAGCCCGCGCAGGGCCGCCGGGTCATGCTCGGCATCACCAAGGCCTCCCTCGCGACCGACAGCTTCCTGTCCGCCGCCTCCTTCCAGGAGACCACCAAGGTCCTGACCGAGGCCGCCATCAACGGCCGCAAGGATCCGCTGATCGGCCTGAAGGAGAATGTCATCATCGGCCAGCTCATTCCTGCCGGTACCGGCATGAAGCGCTACCGCGGCGTGCACCTGAACACGGACGAGATGCTCCGCGTCCCGAGCGTGGAAGAGGCCGTGGCAGCGGAAGAGGCCGAAGAGGCGCAGGCCCCCGCGTGGGAGAGCCCCATCGCGGAGGAGCCGTTCGCGGAAGAGCCTGAGACCGAAGCCGAAGAGACTGTGACCGAAGAGATCGAGGCCGAGGAGGTCGTGGCCGAGGAAGCCGTGACCGAAGAGGCCGCGGCCGAGGAGCCCGCCCCCGAGGAACCCGCGGAAGAGACCGCGCAGGCGCCTGCGGAGGAGGAAGCCCCGGCCGAGGAGCCCGCTCCGAAGAAGACCCGCAAGGCCGCGAAGAAGGTCGAGCCGGCCGCGGAGGAGGAAGCTCCCGCGGAGGAACCCGCCCCGAAGAAGACCCGGAAGACCGCGAAGAAGGCCGAGCCGGCTGAGGAGGCGCCGGCCGAGGAGCCCGCTCCGAAGAAGACGGCCAGAAAGTCTTCGAAGAAGGCTGCGGAGCCGGAGGCCTGAGAAACGGCCCCCGCGCCTGCGGCGCCCGGCCCCTGAGGCCGGAAACCCGCGATTTCGCGGGCATCCCTGCGGATTTTTCTTGACAAACGGCAGGGCAATACGTATAATAATCGGGCGTGCGCACTTGTGCACGCCCGGTTTTGTTGCCCGGAGATAGGCCGGGCACGGCCAACAGTTCCACAAATAAAACAAGGAGGTGAAAAAGTATGCCGACATTCAACCAGCTGGTGAGAAAGGGAAGAACTTCCCTGGAAAAGAAGGCGACGGCTCCCGCTCTGCTGAAGGGTTACAACTCCCTGAAGAAGAAGGCGACGGACGAGAACGCCCCTCAGAAGCGCGGTGTGTGTACTGCGGTCAAGACGGCCACTCCCAAGAAGCCGAACTCTGCGCTTCGTAAGATCGCCCGTGTGCGTCTGTCCAACGGTATCGAAGTGACGAGCTACATCCCCGGAGAAGGTCACAATCTCCAGGAGCACAGCGTCGTCCTGATCCGTGGCGGCCGTGTCAAGGACCTGCCCGGTACCCGTTACCACATCATCCGCGGAACGCTGGATACGGCGGGCGTTGCCAACCGCAGGCAGGCACGTTCCAAGTATGGCGCTAAGAGACCTAAGAAGAAGTAAGGTCTCCCGAGAGTTTACTTACAATTGACCTCAAGTGCCGGAATGACGCATATTTTTGAACCTGTTTCATAAATCGGCTGTCCTCCGAGCACGAACACAGATCCGCCCCGGGGCACGGGACGGAAGGCAAATGTGAGTACCGATGATCTAATTACTGATTAATTAAGGAGGGAAGGAACGTGCCCAGAAAAGGACATACCCCGAAGAGAGATGTGCTCGCGGATCCCTTATACGACAACAAGGTCGTCACGAAGCTGATCAACAACATCATGCTTGACGGCAAGAAGGGCGTGGCACAGAAGATCGTTTACGGTGCGTTTGCTCAGGTCGAAGCAAAGTCCGGCAAACCCGCACTGGAAGTGTTTGAGGAGGCCATGAACAACATCATGCCTCAGCTCGAAGTCAAGGCCAAGCGCGTCGGCGGCGCCACCTATCAGGTGCCGATCGAAGTCAAGCCGGACCGCCGTCAGGCGCTGGCTCTGCGCTGGCTGACCACCTTCTCCCGCAAGAGAGGAGAAAAGACGCAGAAGGACCGCCTTGCGAACGAGATCCTGGATGCCGCCAACAACACCGGCGCGTCCGTGAAGCGCAAGGAGGATATGCACAAGATGGCAGAGGCGAACAAGGCGTTCGCGCATTATCGTTTCTGATTTGCTTCTGTTTCCCGTATAGTTTAAGGAGGACAACCTTTGGCTGGAAGAGAATACCCGTTGGAGCGGACGCGCAATATCGGTATCATGGCCCACATCGATGCCGGCAAGACCACTCTGACCGAGCGGATTCTTTACTACACCGGTGTGAACTACAAGATCGGTGAGACCTACGAAGGTACCGCTACCATGGACTGGATGGAGCAGGAGCAGGAGAGAGGAATCACCATTACCTCTGCTGCCACCACCTGTCACTGGACGCTGCAGGAACAGACGAAGGTGAAGCCCGGGGCCGAAGAGCACCGGATCAACATCATTGACACTCCCGGCCACGTGGATTTCACCGTGGAAGTGGAGCGTTCCCTGCGCGTGCTGGACGGCGCTGTCGGCGTCTTCGACGCCAAAGGCGGCGTGGAGCCCCAGTCGGAAAACGTCTGGCGCCAGGCGGATACCTATCACGTGCCCAGAATGGCTTTCGTCAACAAGATGGACATTCTCGGCGCAAACTTTGACAACACCGTGAAGGAGATCGGGACCAAGCTCGGCAAGAACGCCGTGGTCATCCAGCTCCCGATCGGCAAGGAAGATTACTTCAAGGGCATCGTCGACCTGTTCGAGATGAAGGCCTACATCTACAACGACTCCAAGGGAGAGGACATCTCTGTGGTGGACATCCCCGAGGACATGAAGGATGAGGCCGAACTCGCCCACCAGGAACTGGTGGAGAAGGTCTGTGAGTTCGACGACGACCTCATGATGCAGTACCTCGAGGGAGAGGAGCCTTCGGTCGAAGAGCTCAAGGCGGCCCTGCGCAAGGGCACCATCTCCAACGCGGGCGTGCCTGTCCTCTGCGGCAGCGCGCATCAGAACAAGGGCATCCAGAAGCTTCTGGACGCCGTCGTGGAATTCATGCCCGCCCCTACGGACGTGCCGGACATCAACGGCACGGACATGGACGGGAACCCGATGACCCGCAAGTCCTCAGACGAAGAGCCCTTCTCCGCGCTGGTCTTCAAGATCGTGTCGGATCCCTTCGTGGGACGGCTGGCGTATTTCCGTGTGTACTCCGGTGTGCTTTCCGCCGGGTCCTATGTGCTCAACGCCACCAAAGACAAGAAGGAGCGCGTCGGACGCATCGTGCAGATGCACGCCAACAAGCGCACGGAACTGGACAAGGTCTACGCGGGCGACATCGCCGCCTGTGTCGGCTTCAAGACCACTTCCACCGGAGACACCATCTGTGACGAGCAGCACCCGGTCATCCTGGAATCCATGGAGTTCCCGGAGCCCGTCATCGAGCTGGCCATCGAGCCCAAGACCAAAGCCGGTCAGGGCAAGATGGGCGAAGCCCTCGCCAAGCTGGCGGAAGAGGATCCGACGTTCCGCGCGTCCACCAATCCCGAGACCGGGCAGACCATCATCGCCGGCATGGGCGAGCTCCATCTGGAGATCATCGTGGACCGTCTGCTCCGCGAGTTCAAGGTCGAGGCCAACGTCGGCGCCCCTCAGGTCGCCTACAAGGAGACCTTCACCAAGACCGTGGAAGTCGACTCCAAGTACGCGAAGCAGTCCGGCGGACGCGGCCAGTACGGCCACGCCAAGGTCCGCTTCGAGCCGATGGATCCGAACGGGGAGCAGACCTTCCTGTACGAGTCCGAGGTGGTCGGCGGCGCGATCCCGAAGGAGTACATCCCTGCGGTCGGCGCCGGAATCGAAGAGGCTGCGAGAGCCGGTATCCTGGGCGGATATCCCGTCCTGGGCGTGAAGGCCGTCTGCTTTGACGGTTCCTACCACGAAGTCGACTCCTCGGAAATGGCCTTCAAGATCGCCGGTTCCCTGGCCTTCAAGGAAGCCATGCAGAAGGGCGATGCCGTTCTGCTCGAGCCGATCATGAAGGTCGAAGTCTCCACGCCGGAAGACTACATGGGCGACGTCATTGGAGATATCAACTCCAGGCGCGGCCGTGTGGAAGGCTTCGAAGACGTGGGAGGCGGCAAGATGGTGCGCGGCTATGTCCCGCTGGCCGAAATGTTCGGCTACGCGACGGACCTGCGCTCCAAGACCCAGGGCCGCGGCAACTACTCCATGTTCTTTGAGCGCTACGAGCAGGTGCCCAGAAACGTGCAGGAGAAAATCCTCGCGAACAAGGGCAAATAACTGCAAACAACTTGCAATTGACAGGCCCGTCTGATATAATAGTCGCGGTCTGTGAACGGCTGAACACATTCACTTCAAACATATCCCGGAGAAGGGATCAAGGAGGATAAGAAACCATGGCAAAAGCTAAATTCGAGAGGAACAAACCTCACTGCAACATCGGCACCATCGGTCACGTGGACCATGGTAAGACCACGCTGACCGCCGCCATCACCTACACGCTGCATCAGCGCTACGGCCTTGGCGAGAACGTCGCCTTCGATCAGATCGACAAGGCTCCCGAAGAGAGAGAGCGCGGCATCACCATCTCCACCGCCCATGTCGAGTACGAGACCCCCAAGCGTCACTACGCTCATGTTGACTGCCCCGGCCATGCTGACTACGTAAAGAACATGATCACAGGAGCAGCACAGATGGACGGAGCTATCCTGGTAGTAGCAGCAACAGACGGCCCAATGCCACAGACAAGAGAGCACATCCTTCTTTCGAGACAGGTAGGCGTACCATACATCATCGTATTCATGAACAAGTGTGACATGGTAGATGACGAAGAACTTCTTGACCTCGTAGAGATGGAGATCAGAGAGCTCCTCGACGAGTATGAGTTCCCTGGCGACGACACACCGGTAATCAGAGGATCCGCACTCAAGGCCCTCGAGGACCCAACAGGAGAGTGGGCAGAGGCAGTAGTAGAGCTGATGCAGGCAGTAGATGACTACATCCCAGAGCCACAGAGAGCAAACGACCAGCCGTTCCTGATGCCAGTAGAGGACGTATTCTCGATCACAGGCCGTGGAACAGTAGCAACAGGCAGAGTAGAGAGAGGAATGCTCAAGACAGGCGACAACGTAGAGATCGTAGGACTTACAGAAGAGAAGAGAACAGTCGTAGTCACAGGCGTAGAGATGTTCAGAAAGACACTCGACCAGGCAGAGACAGGCGACAACATCGGAGCACTTCTGAGAGGCGTACAGAGAACAGAGATCGAAAGAGGACAGGTTCTCGCAAAGCCGGGTACGATCCACCCACACACAAAGTTCAAGGGCCAGGTATACGTACTGAAGAAAGAAGAAGGCGGACGCCACACACCGTTCTTCAACGGATACAGACCACAGTTCTACTTCAGAACAACTGACGTAACAGGAGATCTTCACCTTCCTGAAGGCACAGAGATGTGCATGCCTGGAGACAACGTCGTCATGGAGATCGAGCTGATCACACCGATCGCTATCGAAGAAGGACTGAGATTCGCTATCAGAGAAGGCGGCAGAACAGTAGGTTCCGGCGTTGTTACAGAGGTAATCGAATAATATCGACTGAACGAAAACTGCTTCGCAGTTA
>JAFRUR010000015.1 GCA_017438775.1 Lachnospiraceae bacterium
CCTCTTCCTTCGTCACGTAGTGACCGATTCCGCGGTCATCCATGTACTCCGCCATATCGCCGACGCCCAGGCAGTAGTCGCCGCGGATCTCGCCGGAGCCCTCGCCGCGCATGGTCTGCTGCTTGCGGCAGGAGCACTCGCTGATGCCGAATTTGTCGTATTTGTCGAGCCAGCGCGAGATATGCTCGACCGGCACCGATTTGCTCTCCATCGAGATCGCCTTTTCGACCGGGATGACGTGCATGCCGATGCCTGCGCCTCCCGGAGGCACCATCTGGGTGATGCCGGCCAGCGGGAGCTGGGTCATCAGGTTGAAGAAGGTCGTCAGCTGCGGGTACTTGTCCGTCAGGGCGTCCTGCATCATCATGAACTCCGCGGAGCCGGGCACGAAGATCGGGAGCTCGTACTGCTTGTGATGGTCCGGATCCTTGGAGCGGTTCTGCTCGATCACGCCGATCCAGCGCAGCTCCTCCACCATCTTCTGCGTGTCCTCGAGGCTCATGCCGTTCATCTTCGCCAGCTCCGGCACGGAATACGGCACGCGCGTCTTCTTGAAGTTCAGGAGGAACTTGACCTGCTCCTTGTTCAGGATCATGTCCAGAATCCAGTACTCCGGGTCGCGGTTGTTGATCTTGTGGGTCAGTTTCTTGATGACCCGGTCCGTGATCAGCGTGGCCAGCTTGATGACCAGCTTCTCCTTCTCCGGATCCGGCGCGACGTAGTTGGGATCCTGCCAGTAATCCCACTCGTTGATCATCGGATCGCCCGGTTTCCATTCTGCCAGACTCTTGCCCATGGGTGCTCCTTTCGAGGCTCGTGCCGCGATTTTTTCACGCGCGGCTGTGATGCTTTTCCGCGGGTCCGCCCGCGGTTTTTACGTTTTCAGACGATCTTCGCGCCCCGCGGAAATGTCCGCGCCGGCGCGCATCGTTATCTCTTTGACGAGTATAACAGAAAGCCCCCGCGGCTTCAAGCCGCAGGGGCGCTATATTCACCTCTGTTTTCAGCGGTGTCTGATCTTCCGAAACACCGCCGCCTATGATCCGGTCACGATCTGCCGTTCGCCCCCGAACACTTCCGGTTTTCCTCTCCGATGCCTTTCCGGCAATCTTCTCAGCCCTTCTGCGCGCCCTTCCTGGCCGTCCCCATGATCGCCAGCCCGCACAGGGCGGTGCAGAAGAACAGGATGCTGACCAGTTTCATGGTGGGCGTGGTCCCGATCGCCGCATTCAGGGCGCCGATCGCCAGCGGCAGAAGCATCTGGCCGATGGTCTTAAGCACCGACAGGACCGCCGTGGCGAGACCCGTCTTCTCCGGGTTGAGCCGCGCGGAAATGGAGAGGATCAACGGCATGAACGCGCCCGAGAACAGACCGGCCAGAAACGCGCCGGCCAGCACGGAAGTACCCGTCCCGATCCTGACGCCGACGAACCAGCAGATGCCGCCCAGGATGGAGCCGACAAAGAGCTCCGACTCCGCGGAGAAGGGCAGGCGCGGCATGATCAGCCGGCACAGGGTGGTGCCGATCCAGTAGAGCGACAGGCCCCAGGCCGCGATATCGGCGAGGCCCATCGTCCCCGTCATGTAGCGCACGACCCACACGGTGATTCCGTTCTGCGCCGCCGCCCCGAACAAAAGGCCGATCACCGCGAAGGTGTAGGCCGGCGAAAAGCACGAGGAGATCTCTGAGAGCCTGAGCGGCTGCTCGTAGCGCGTGAGGGCGGGGAATTTGTTCCGGTTCTTTGCCGCAATGATCAGAAACTGCGCCACCATCAGGAGACAGGCCGCGCCGACCAGCAGGTAGACCTTATGAAATTCCATGACCCGCAGGGCCGCGTGCAGCACCAGAGGAATCGTCAGGTTCCCGACACCGAAGATCGCGTGCTGAATCCCCAGATGCATGGCCGCGCTCTCCGGGTGCAGGTCCGCCATCAGGGCGCTCTGGAAGGAATCGCCGACGCCCATGCCCATGCCCATCAGAAGGCAGAACAGCAGGAAGAGCCCGAAGGAAACGGGGATGCCCTGCGCCAGGATGGCCGCGGCCGCAAGCGCCGCGAATCCGCCCGCAAAAGCCACCTTGGTCAGCCGATGGCGCAGCGGCAGGCTCAGAAGCAGCCCGATGATGGCGCCCAGAAAGCTCATGCTGCTCATGAGGCCCTCGCTCGCGCCCGACAGGCCGTAATAGCCGACGATATCGTTGAGCAGCGTGCCCATCAGCCCGTGGCACACGGCCACCGGCACCACGGCGATCAGAAGGGACACGGTCATGCCGGTGAGTTCTCTGCTCCCCTTGGTCTGATTGTTCATAGCGGATCCCGCTCCTTTTTCTGCGGAGGTGGAGCCAGACGCCGGATGACCCAACAGTCAGGCGGGCCTGTCGCCCGCCGGCTGCCCGCGTTTCGGGCCCCGGTTTCTGAATATCTGCAGATCATGCGCTGCAACGTGCAGCGCCGGAGACGGCAAAGATCTCCGGCGCTTAACGGTTATGTGTCCGGTGAGGCGGTCAGGCCTTGAAGAAGGCCGCCACACCCAGGTAGGTCGCGTACAGGTCCATCTTGCCGATCACCTCGAAGGGCGAGTGCATCGACAGGACCGGGACGCCCACGTCCAGGACGTCGGCATCCAGGGCCGCCACGAACTTCGCGACGGTGCCGCCGCCGCCCAGGTCCACGCGGCCGAGCTCGCCCATCTGCCAGGCGACGTCCGCCTCGTCAAAGACGCGGCGCACCGCGGCCACAAATTCCGCGCTGCAGTCCGAGGCGCCGCCCTTGCCGCGCGCGCCCGTGTACTTGCACACGCCGACGCCGTGGTTGACGTAACAGGCGTTTCCGGCCTCGAAGGCGGAGGCGTAGTTCGGGTCATACGCGGCGGTGACATCGGCCGACAGGCAGGTGCTCTTCGCCCAGACGCGGCGGGCGGGGATGCCCTCCGCCTCGGCCAGTTCCGCGACAAAGTAGTCCAGGTACTTCGAGACCAGGCCGGTGTTGCCCTCGCTCCCGATCTCCTCCTTGTCCGCCAGCACCGTGATCACGGTGTTCTCGGGCTTTTTGGCCTCGAGGACGGCGCGCAGGGCCGGGTAGGCGCAGACGCGGTCGTCGTGGCCGTAGCCACCGATCAGGCTTCGGTCAAAGCCGACGTCCTGGGCGCGGAAAGCGGGAACGAACTCGATCTCAGCGGAGAGGAAGTCGTCCTCGGTGATGCCGTAGGTCTCGTTTAAGAGCTGCAGGGTGCGGAGCTTGAAGGCCTCCTTCGCGTCCTTGTCTTCCACGGGCTCGGAGCCGACGGTGACGTTGAGGTCCTCTCCGGTAAAGGCGGCGGCCAGGGTCTTCTGGGACTGCTCCTGCGCCAGGTGCGGCAGGAGGTCGGTGATGGTGAAGACCGGGTCGTCCGCGGTCTCGCCGACCATGATCTCGACCACGGTGCCGTCCTTCTTCGCGACCACGCCGTGCATGGCCAGCGGGATGGCCACCCACTGGTACTTGCGGATTCCGCCGTAGTAATGCGTCTTGAAGAGCGCCATCTCGCTGTTTTCATACAGCGGAGCGGGCTTCAGGTCCAGGCGCGGGCTGTCGATGTGGGCCGCGGCGATGCGCACGCCCTCCCTGCATCCCTTCGCGCCGATCACGGCCAGGATAAGAGCCTTGCCGCGGTTGATCTTGTACACCTTATCGCCGGCACGGTACTTCTTACCGGCCTCGAAAGGCTTGAAACCGGCCTTCTCCGCCGCGGCCACCGCGTAGGAGACGGCCTCGCGCTCGGTCTTGGAGGCGTTCAGGAAATCCTTGTAGTCCTCCGCAAAGGCATAGGCGGCCGTGCGGACCTTCTCCGGATAGCGATGGAAGGCATTCACCTTTTTGCTCGCCAGCTGCTCGCGCAGTTCTTCGGTCTTGTTCTCGGTTTTCTTCATGGCGTTCTTCGCGGCACTTTCCGCATCTGCAGCGCGCCGCATCCCCTTCCTGAACCGGAATGACGGTTCAAAATGATCGATTTTTCGGCCGGCGCATCCCGTCCTCCGGCCGGCTTTTGTGCCGGGCCGCGTCGGATGCGCATCCTTTCTTATTATACACGAAGCGGCCGCGCTTTCAAGCGTTACCGAACCTGTGCGTCGGCGCTTTTTGCGCGATTCCGTGATCCTCCCGCACACGCCGGGTCCCGCTGTCCGCCCTGCGGGCACAGGACCCGTATCTGCGCCCCTGTGCGCTTTTTGCTCCTCTCCTGCCCGCGGCGGCGGTTGCCCGCGCGCCGGCTCTGTGTTATACTGGTTTCCGTATACGGAGCCCGCCCACAATCAAGGCCTGCGCCCGCCCGGGGCGCGATGCGGATGAAAACACCGACAGACAAGAGAAAACAGCGGATCTTCGAGATCATCCAGATCGGACAGCGCGGCGATGTGCCCAGCCGCGCCTTCGACTATTTTCTCGTGCTCACGATCGTTCTCAATATCGCCGTGCTCATCCTGGAGACCTTCTCCTCGCTGCAGCCCTATTTCCTGCTCTTCCGCGCGGTGGAGATCGTCACGATCCTCCTCTTCTGCGTGGAATACGGCCTGCGGATCTGGACGGCGGACCTGCTCTACCCGGAGCTTTCGCCCGCGCGCGCACGCCTTCGGTTCCTGTACTCCTTTGACGGCATCATCGACCTGCTGACCATCCTGCCCTTCTTCTTCCTGACGGGCTTCGGGGTGTTCCGAATCCTGCGCGTGGCGCGCATCTTCCACCTCTTCCGGGTCAACAGTTTCCCACGATTCCTTCAGTGTCATCACGTCGGTCCTGATGGAGAAGCGGAACGCCATCCTCTCCTCTGTCTTCATCCTGATCGTCCTCATCGTGGCCTCCTCGCTCTGCATGTACAGCGCGGAGAACGAGGCCCAGCCCGGCGTCTTCTCCAATGCCCTCTCCGGCATCTGGTGGAGCGTCAACACCGTCTTTACGGTCGGCTACGGCGATATTTATCCCGTCACCACCCTGGGCCGCCTCATGGCCGTGATCATCACCTTCCTCGGTGTGGGCGCGGTGGCCATCCCCACCGGCATCATCTCCGCGGGCTTCGTGGAGCACTACGCCCGCGCCCAGAACGAGACCCTGATCGAAGACGCAAAAAAGAGCGCCGTCACCGTCCTCGTGGACGAGGACTCCGACTTCTGCGGCCGCACGGTCAAACACATCGAGAAGTCCCGCAGCATCTGCGTCACGGCGGTCCTGCGCGGCAGCACCGCGCTCATCCCCTCGGACGACCTCACCGTCGAGGCCGGGGACGTGGTGATCTACCTGCTGCTGCGGACGGGGGCGTGAGGAGACCGCGCTCCGGTGTGCCGGAGTTTCAAAAGCATCGCGGCGCGTCAGGACTGCGGCAGTTCATTCAGATTCAAAAAACGGAGGACACAGCATGGGTATTTTTGACTTTCTGAAGAAGCAGGCGGACACGGCGCTCCGGCAGGAGGCCGCAAAAGCTCTGCAGGGGGCGGCGCAGTCCGCAGCGAAGGCCGGCTCCTCCGAGACCTTTACGTTCCCGGCTCTGCCCGCAGATCTCGCGCAGCTCAAGGCACTTCCGGAGGCATCGCTGGATTCTCCGTACAAGACCGCAGCGCTGACGGTCGCCGCGCTCTGCCGCTTTGAGGAGGACGAAGATGCCGTCCACGAAATGCTGAACTTCCTCAAGGGGCCGGAAGACCTCTCCAATATGGAGAAGCAGTTCCTGAGAGACCGCCTGCGCGGACAGGCCTACAAGAGTTTCTCCTTCTTCGCGGGAGCGACGCCCGAAAACAGCTACGTCCCTGCGGTGCCGTACCGAATCACCGTCAGCGCCACGCCCTATTCCTTCCAGGACGAGAACTGGGCGACCCTGTACGTTCAGAGCGGCGGCGCGGATTCTCCCCGTCCGATCAAACTCCGGAAAAAGCCCTCCACGGGACAGTGGTTCCTGAATGAGATCCAGTGCCTCAGCGACATCCGCCTCCCGAAGGAGCAGGATCCCTGGGCCTGAGAGCGCGGCCCCTCTTCCAAACAGCAGAAAAGACCCCGGTGCGATGCACCGAGGTCTTTTTCTTTCCCGTCAGATCCCTCCCCCGTCCTGTCCCACGCACACGGTGCCGGTCAGGATCTGCGGGGCGCCGCGCTCCGCGAGGATGCGGCTGCAGGCGTCCAGGGTCTCTCCGGTCGTGTAGACGTCGTCCAGCAGCAGAGCGGTGCCCTCCGGCATCCGGCCGGGACCCGCCGCAAAGGCCGAGCGCAGGTTTTCGCGTCTGGCCGCGCGCCCCAGGGTCTTCTGCTGGGCGCTGCTGCCCCGCCGCACGAGGAGGTGCGGCGCGTAGGGAAGATGCAGGAGCCGCGCCGTCTCCCGGGCGAACACCTCCGCCTGGTCGTAGCCGCGTTCCCGCTTCTTTTTCGGGTGGGCCGGCACGCTGGTCACGAAAGCGGCGCCGCGGGAGAGCACGGCATCGCCCCACGTCTCTGTCCAGGCCTGCGCGTACCAGAGGGCGTACTCGCGCCGTCCGTGAAATTTGAACTGCGCGACGCTCTCGCGCGCGGTCTGGTCGTAGCTCATGAGAGGAAAGTTGCGCAGAAAGTACGTCTCGCGCCCCTCGCACACCGTGCAGCGCTCCCGCCCCCGATCAGACAGCTGCGCCCCGCACAGGAGGCAGTAAGGATCGCGAATGTAGGCAGGCACCTCGCTGCAGGCGGCGCAGATGCGCGCTCCGGCCTCTCCCACGGGCTCGTGGCAGACGGGACAGCGCGGCGGATAGAGCAGGTCCAGGGCCCTCTCTCCCAGGCGGACAAACGGGCTCAGGATCATTCAGATGCCCTCCGCGCAGGATGTGATCTGGAGCGCGAGGCCCGAGTAGCGCCGCTGCTCCGCCGTATTGGCCGCCATGGCATAGAAAGTCTCCGCGGAGCCGACCAGGCAGATGCACTTCCTGGCGCGGGTGACCGCGGTGTAGAGGAGGTTGCGCGTCATCAGCATGCGCGGGCCGGCCAGCAGCGGGATGACCGCGGCCGGGTACTCGCTTCCCTGCGCCTTGTGAATCGTGATCGCGTAGGCCAGTTCCAGTTCCTCCAGGGACTTGAAGGGGTAGACCACGGTGCGTCGGTCGTCGAACTCCACGGTCATCTCCTCCGTGAAGGTGTTGACCTCGCGGACCACGCCGATGTCGCCGTTAAAGACGCCCGCGCCGCTCTCGATCGGGAGGCCGTACTTGCCGCGCACCTCCCAGGCGAGCTGGTAGTCGTTTTTGATCTGCATGACCTTGTCACCCTCGCGGAAGGTCACGTCCCCCTCCGCGTGCTCGGCTTTTCCGGGCGCGGGCGGGTTGAAGGCCTCCTGCAGATAGGCATTCAGGGCGACGGAGCCCATCGGCCCCTTGCGCATCGGCGTCAGGACCTGGATCTCGGACGGATCCGCCCCGACGTAGGGCGGGAGCTTGTCGCGCACCAGGGTCACGGCCGCGGCCAGGGTGGACGCCGCGTCCGGACGCCGGATAAACAGGAAGTCGCGGCTCTTTTTGGCCAGATCCACGGGCTCCCCGGTCTGGATGCGGTGGGCGTTCACGACGATGTCACCGGCCTCCTCCTGACGGAAGATCTTGGTCAGTTCCACCACCGGGAAGGCGCCCGAGGCGATGATGTCTTTGAGGACGTTGCCCGGCCCCACGCTGGGAAGCTGGTTCTCGTCTCCGACGAGGATGAGCCGGGTCCCCACGGGGATGGCTTTGAGGAGAGCGTGCATGAGGTAGATGTCCACCATGCTCATCTCATCCACGATGATCGCGTCCGCCTCGAGGGGCGTATCCTCGTTGCGGCCGAAGGCCGGCGCGTCCTCCATACCGGGCCCGCCGGAGACCTCCAGAAGGCGGTGGATGGTTCTCGCCTCGGCCCCCGTCGCCTCGGTCATGCGCTTGGCCGCGCGTCCCGTCGGGGCGGCCAGCAGGACCTCCAGACCCTCGCTCTCAAAGTAGGACAGCAGGGCGCAGATCGTGGTCGTCTTTCCGGTGCCGGGGCCGCCGGTGATCACGGTGACGCCGTTTTCCGCCGCCACGCGGATGGCCTCTCTCTGGCGCTCCTCCAGCTGCATGCCGCGGGTCTTTTCCACCCGCGCGAGAACCGCCCTGATCCCGACGGCGCTGCCGCGGATCCCGCGGGACAGGTCGACCAGCCGGCGCGCCACGGACATCTCCGTGTACCAGGGACCGCTGGCGTAAACGGCCTGACGCTCCTCGTCGGAGCGCAGGCTCTCTTCGTAATAGGCCTCGTACTCGCGCTCGTCCGGCGCCTCGCGGGGCACCTCGGGTGCGGGCATGTCTTTGACCACCAGGCGCCGCTCCACCATCATGTCCGTCAGATGGCGCTCGATCGAGGGGAGCTCCACGCCCAGCAGGGTCTCGACCCGGCGCATGAGGATGCGGCGGGGCAGGTACATATGCCCCTCGCCCAGAGCCTCCTGCAGGGTGTACAGGATGCCGCTGCGGATGCGGAAGTCCGAATCCGCGTGGATGCCGGCCTTCTTCGCGATCTCATCCGCGATCTTGAAACCGATGCCGGAGACGCCCTCCGCGAGGCGGTAGGGGTTCTCCCGGATGATCGTGTAGATCCCGTTCCCGTAGGTCTGCCAGATCTTCACGGCGAGCTTTAAGGTGATGCCGTAGCCCTGCAGGAACATCACGGCCTGGCGCAGTTCTTTCTTTTCGATGACCTGCTCCGCGATCTCGGCAGCCTTGCGCTCGGAGATGCCGCGCACCTCCGCGAGCCTCTCCGGCTCCTCCTCGAGGATGCGCATCGTGTCGCCCTTAAACTTCATGACGATGCGGGCGGCCAGCGCCGCGCCGACGCCGCGCACGGCCCCGGAGCCCAGGTAGCGCTCCACGGCCAGGGTGTTCTGCGGCACGGTGACCTCGTAGGACGTCACCGCGAGCTGCGGCCCGTAGGCGGGGTGCTCTTTGAGCTCTCCCTCCGCCTCGATGTATTCTCCCACGCTGACCATGGGCAGGGCGCCCACCAGCGTGACCTCTTCTTCTCCGGCGAGGGCCAGCACGGTGTAGCCGGTATCTTCGCTTCGGTAAATGATGCGGTCCACGTATCCCGCGGCCTTGTCCATGCCGTCCCCTCCTTTCTTTTCGGATGCGCGTGCGGGCTGCCGCACGGCAGCACCTTACTCTCCGCACGCGTGCGTATCACCCTCTCTTCTTCTGCGTGAAGGGAGGGGTTTTCATCGGGACTCGCCTGCGAG
>JAFRUR010000016.1 GCA_017438775.1 Lachnospiraceae bacterium
AGGACCTGCGCAAGTATCCGCCCGAAAAGACGGTGCTGATCACCACCGGGAGCCAGGGCGAGACCATGGCCTCCCTGTCCCGCATGGCAGCCAACATCCACAAAAAAGTCCAGATCTCGCCGGATGACGTCATCATCCTGAGCTCGAACCCGATTCCCGGGAACGAGAAGGCTGTAGCGAAGATCATCAACGAACTTTCCGCGATCGGCGCGAAAGTGATCTTCCAGGACACCCACGTGTCCGGACACGCGTGCCGTGAAGAGATCAAACTCATGTACACGCTGGTGAAGCCCCGCTACGCCGTTCCTGTGCACGGAGAATACCGTCACCTGATGGCGCACAGGGATCTGCTGCGAACGCTCGGATATCCCCGGGAGAACATCATCGTTCTTTCCTCCGGTCAGGTGCTGGAGTTTTCGGAGGAGAAAGCCGAGGTGACCGGGAGCGTGCCGGTCGGCGGCATCCTCGTGGACGGACTGGGCGTGGGCGACGTCGGAAGCTCCGTGCTCAAGGACCGCCAGTCTCTGTCCGTGAGCGGCATCATCACCGTGGTGCTGGTACAGGATTCCGCCACGGGTGAGATCGTGGCCGGGCCCGAGGTCCACACCCGCGGTTTTGTGTACGAGAGGGATTCCGAGGACTTCCTCGCGGAGATCCGTGAGGCGGCCTGGTACGCCGCGGAGCACCAGATCAGCAGAAACCGGCGCGACAGCGCGGCCGTCAAATACGCGGTGCGCAGCACCCTGAGCGACCTTTTCTGGAAGAGGATGAAGCGAAATCCCGTGATCCTTCCGATCATCATGGAGGTCTGAGATGGCGAACAACAGGACGGACGGCAGCCGGCCCGCGGACAAACCGGTCCGCGCGGACGACAGGGCCGACAAGAACAGGAAGGCGAAAAAGGCTGCCCTGCTGACAGGAGGCGTGGTGATCCGCGTCATCCTGATCGCGGCGCTGGTGGTCTTTGTCGTCACCGCGGCATCCGCGGCCTACCGGTTCGGCTACAGCGTCTTTTCCCGCCGCGGCGTCGACCAGGAGCCCGGGCGCGACGTGCTGGTCATTGTGACGGACCGCATGAGCACCGGGGACGTGGCGCGCATGCTGGAGGAGAAGGGCGTGATCGACAGTGCCCTGGTCCTGCGCGTGCAGAAGTTCATCTACGGCACAAAGATCTATCCGGGTACCTACACCGTCAACACGTCCATGAGCGGACAGAAGATCCTCCGCGTCCTTGCCAGCGGCGCGCCCCTGCCGTCGGAGAGCACCTCCTCGGCGGAGACGGTCCCGGCATCGACGGCACCCGCCGGGAAGTAAGAGCCCGACATACGGGACTCCTTAAAGAGCGCCGGATGCGCGTCAGCTGCCTGACTGCTTCTTGTGTCCAGGCAGGGCAAAGGCCGTCCGGCGTTCTTATTTGAAATAATATTCTGAATAATTTGTTGACATATTCGATCAAACGTGATATTCTGCTTTTTTACAAGGGGTAATTTACCCCTTTTTCCTGCGTGCAGGTTTTTCGTTCGCACTGGATATCGGAAGACCGCACGACTGAAGGCTATGAAAATGGGAGGATGCGCATGGAAAAAGACAACTTCTTAGAGAGTCTCCAGAAACTTGTCGAACTCGGCAGGGCGCGCAAGAACATGCTGGATCTCGGCGATATCAGCGATTTCTTCGCGGGCGCGAATCTGACGGACGATCAGATGGAGAACGTCTATACGTATCTGGAACAAAACGGAATCGACGTTCTGCGCGTCGCCGCGGACGATCCGATCTCCCTGGATGACGAGATCCTCCTGGAAGATGAGGACGGTTTTGACGAGGACGATGCGGACGAAGATATCGACATCGACGCGATCGATCTTCTGGACGGCATCGGAACGGAAGATCCGGTCCGCATGTACCTGAAAGAGATCGGCACGGTGCCGCTGCTTTCCGCGGACGAAGAGCTCCGTCTCGCAAAACTCAAGGCCGAGGGCGACGTCCAGGCCAAGGAGCGCCTGATCGAGGCCAACCTCCGTCTGGTGGTCAGCATTGCCAAGCGCTACACGGGCCGCGGCATGAGTTTCCTGGACCTGGTGCAGGAGGGCAACCTGGGCCTGATCAAGGGCGTGGAGAAGTTCGATTATACGAAGGGCTACAAGCTGAGCACCTACGCGACCTGGTGGATCCGCCAGTCCGTGACGCGCGCGCTGGCCGATCAGGCCCGCACGATCCGCGTGCCCGTGCACATGGTCGAGACCATCAACAAGATGTCCAAGATGCAGCGGAAACTGACGCTGGAACTGGGCTAC
>JAFRUR010000017.1 GCA_017438775.1 Lachnospiraceae bacterium
GCACCGCGAAGGCGTTTGCCTGGGTGCTGGACCGGGTGTGAGGCGGAGCAGGGCGCGGACAAAGGGTGCGCGGCAGTCTTCCGGGTAAGGGAGCGCAGGCCCTGTCTGAAACTGCATAGAGGAAAGAAAAAAGGGCAGGAGACCGGAACGGGACCTGCCCTTTTCAGGTGCAGAGGCGTTCTCCGGGGCAGGAGACCGGGAGACCGGGACCTGCCCTTTTTTCCTGCTTCGGCGCAGCGGCGGAGAAACGCGGATCCATGCCCTGCGCAGTGGCACTTCGGGCGCGCCTCCTCCCCGGAAAACACCGCGAAAAACCTTGGAAATCCGCAAAAAAGTACTTGCAAAACGGCCGTTTTCCCGTTAGAATGGAGG
Organism: Lachnospiraceae bacterium; assembly: GCA_017438775.1. GTDB lineage: Bacteria > Bacillota > Clostridia > Lachnospirales > Lachnospiraceae > RUG11204. Next base: position 373 of record JAFRUR010000017.1, read on the forward strand.
CAAGTGACACAAAGTGGGAGAAAGTGGTAGAAGAAAGGAGGGAAGGGAATGAAAATGTTCGTCGGAGAATACGCGCATACGCTGGACACGAAAGGCCGGCTCATCATTCCTGCGTCCTTCCGGGAAGACCTGGGAGACACCTTCTTTGTCACCAAGGGAAATGACAACTGCCTCTACATCTACTCCCAGGAAGACTGGGAAGCCCTGGTCGCCAAACTCCGCTCCCTGCCGCAGCTCTCGAGCGAGGCCGTCCGCAAACTGAACCGCACCCTCATGGGCGGCGCGAACAAGTGCGAGTCGGACCGCCAGGGACGCATCCTGATCTCGCCGCCGCTGCGCGCATACGCCGGCCTCAAGAAGGACGTCGTGCTCGTGGGCGTCGGAGACCATGTGGAGATCTGGAACAGGGAAAGCTGGCAGCAGGAAATGGAGGATGTGGACATGAACGCCGTTTCCTCCAGCCTTGAAAGCCTGGGAATCTGAGATGGGAGAGTTTTCCCACAAGCCCGTCCTCCTGCGTGAAGTTCTCACAGGACTGGACATCCGTCCGGACGGCGTCTATGCGGACGGCACCCTGGGCGGCGGCGGACACGCAGAAGCCATCCTGGAGCGGATCCCGAACGGCACCTACATCGCGGTGGACCAGGACCCGGAAGCCCTCGCGGCTGCCACGGCCCGGCTGGCTCCCTTCGGAGACCGGCTCCGCGTCTTCCGCGCCAACTACGAACAGCTCCCGGACATCCTCCGGCGGGAGGCCCCGAAGGGGGCAGACGGGATCCTTCTGGATCTGGGCGTCTCCTCCTACCAGCTGGACAGCCCGGAGCGCGGCTTTTCCTACCGGGCGGACGGCCCGCTGGACATGCGGATGGACCCGGACGGCCCGGTCACCGCGGCAGACATCGTGAATACCGAATCGCAGGAGACCATCACAAAGATCCTGCGGGACTACGGAGAAGAGAAATTTGCGGCGGTCATCGCCCGCAATATCGTCTCGGCCCGGGAAAAGGCCCCGATCGAGACCACCGGCCAGCTCACGGACATCGTGCGGCGGTCCATCCCCAGAAAGGCCCAGGCCGGGGAGGGGCACCCCGCCAAGCGCACCTTTCAGGCGCTGCGCATCGCGGCCAACCGCGAACTGGACGTTCTGGAACAGACGCTGGACGGCCTGATCGACGTCCTGGCCCCCGGAGGCAGGCTCGCGGTCATCACCTTCCACTCGCTGGAGGACCGGATCGTCAAAAACGCCTTCCGCACGGCGGAGCACCCCTGCATCTGCCCCCCGAGCTTCCCGGTCTGCACCTGCGGCAGGGTGAGCAAGGGAAAGGTCATCACCCGAAAGCCCATCCTCCCCTCGGAGGAGGAACTGGCGGAGAACCGCAGGGCGGCCAGCGCGAAGCTGCGGATCTTTCAGAAGGCCCCGGGCAGCGGCTTTGACGCCCCGGTGTACGGGACGCTCTATCCGAAGGGGACAAAAATCAAACACCTTCCCGACGGAACGATCGAGCTGATCGTACCGGAAGAATAAGACAGACACATCCCCGCACGCTTTTTTGCGCTCACAGGAGAAAAGATATGGCAAGACAGAACAGAACGTCGTATTATATTGATGGCAACGTCGTACGCAAGGAGCAGTACTACGACCTCGACCAGAAGCAGGAGAGAATCAGCTACCGCAGACGCCGCAGCATGGACAAGGCCTCCTACATGACCCTGCCCTACGTCATGGTGCTCACGCTGGCCTGCCTGCTCGTGGTCGGCATGGCCGCGTACTACGTTTCCGTGCGCTCCCAGGTGAGCGTGATCCAGAGAGAGGTCCGCGCGCTGGAGACGCAGCTGGAGGCTGTCCGTATCGAGAACGAAGACCTGGCGCTTAAGGTGGATCAGGGCATCGACCTGCAGGAGATCTACCGCGTCGCCACCCAGGAGATGGGCATGGTCTTCCCGGCCTACGATCAGCTCCTGTATTACGAGAAAGCGGAAAGCGAGTACGTACGTCAAAATGAGAACATCCCGAAACGATAACGAGGGAGCCGGGAAGGCACCCGGGAAAAAGGTCCGAACCTTTTCCAGATATATGCAGAGAAAGCTGGCGTTCACCTTTCTGGTGATGACGCTGGCTTTGTTTGCGCTTAGCATCGTTATTGCGAACATCAACCGGGACCGCGGCAACGCCTATGCGCAGACGGTCCTGTCTCAGTATGCCAGCGGATACTCCAGTCCGGTCATCGCCGCGCGCGGAGAGATCTGCGACCGCAACGGCACGCCGCTCGCCCTGAACGTGAAGGTCTACAACCTGATCATCGACGCGGCGGAGATCTACGGCACGGACGATGCGGATTCCGCGAAGGAGCACCGCGACATCTATCTGGACGAGACCGTGCGCGCCCTGTCGGAGGCCTTCGGCTACGACGCGGCCGAGATGCGCAAGCTGATCACGGAGCGCAAGGAGAGCCGCTACATCCGCTACGCCCGCCAGATCTCGGAAGAGGACAAGACCCGCTTCGAGGAGATCGAAAAGAGCATCAACGAGGCAAACGCGGCCGAGGTGGACGAAAAGGGCAAAAAGAGCAACAAGAAGCGCGTAGGCGGCGTCTGGTTCGAGACCGAATACCGCCGCGTCTACCCCTACAAGAACCTGGCGTGCGAGATCCTGGGCTTTGCCTCCACGGACGGCTCGTCCGGCAACTGGGGCCTGGAGCAGTACTACAACGACCTGCTGGTCGGCAAAAACGGCTCGAGCTACACCTACATCGACGCGGAGGGCTTCAAGAAGACCGACTACGTCCGGGCCGAGAACGGAAAGAAGCTCATCACGACCATCGACCCCTATGTGCAGGGCGTGGTCGAGAAGTACATCAAAGAGTTCAATACCATGTACGGGAGCCGCAACACGGGCGTCATCGTCATGGATCCCAACAACGGAGAGATCCTGGCCATGGCCTCGGACGACTCCTTCGACCTGAACGACCCCTACACGCTGGAAGGCATCTACTCCGAGGAGAAGATCGCCTCCATGACGGACGAGGAGATCGCCGCGGCGCGCCTGGACCTGTGGCGCAACTTCTGCATCAGCGATACCTACGAGCCCGGTTCCACGGCCAAGGCCTTCACGATCACGGCCGCTATGGACGAGGGAATCGCCACGGCCTCGTCCAGCTTTGACTGCGACGGCGGCCAGTGGGTCGGCCCGTCCGCCACGGGGCGCCTGATCCACTGCTGGCTGCACTCCGGCCACGGCACCCAGTCCCTCAAGTACACCTTCATCAATTCCTGCAACGACGCCATGATGCAGATCGCGGCCAAGATGGGGCGCGACACCTTCAGCAAGTACCAGAAGATCTTCGGCCTCGGCCAGAAGACCGGCGTGGACCTTCCCGGTGAGGCGGACGCGGCCAAACTCATCTACTACGCGGACAACATGAGCGCCACCGATCTGGCCACCAACTCCTTCGGACAGAACTTCAACGTGACGATGATGCAGATGGCGGCGGCGTACTCCTCCGTGGTCAACGGCGGCAAGTACTACCGGCCTCATTTCCTGATGCGCGTCGTCGACGACAACGGCACCGTGGTCGAGACCAACGACCGCGTCCTGGTGCGTGAGACCATCAGCGACGAAGCCAGCCGCTTCATCCGCTCCGCCATGAAGGGCGTGGTGGAAGAGGGCACCTCCCGCAACAGCGCCCGCGTGGAGGGCTACTCCGTCGGCGGCAAGACCGGCACGGCCGAAAAGTATCCCCGCGGCAACGGCAAGTACGTGGTGTCCTTCATCAGCGCCGTGCCCGCGGAAAACCCGGAGGTCATCTGCTACGTCGTCATCGACGAGCCGAAGACCGACCGCCCGAACTCGAACTCCTGGGCCTGCAAGCTCTGCCGCAGCATCCTGCGCGAGATCCTGCCGTACCTGAACGTGTACACGGACGCCGGCGAGGCGCCCACCCCGGAGAACCCGTGGGGAATCGACCAGGAGATCGAAGAGAATCCGAACGACCCGACCAGCGAGCTGGGCGACGTGTTCACGGAAGAGGACAACGATCTGCTTCCGGCCGGCGTGACCGAGGGCATCCCCGCGAACGACGCGCCGCAGGAGAACGAACCGCAGAACGATCAGACGCAGGCGCCCGAGACGCAGGAGGGACAGGGGAACTGACATGACACAGAACATCATCCTTCCGGGCGTGCTCGCCTTTGCCGTGAGCGCGGCCCTCGGTCCGGTCCTCATCCCGGTCCTGCACAAACTGAAATTCGGACAGAACATCCGCGACGACGGACCGCAGTCCCACCTCAAGAAGCAGGGGACGCCCACGATGGGCGGCATCATGTTCCTGGCCGGCATCATTGTCGCCGGCGCGGTCTTCGCGATCTGGAATCCCCGCATCTGGCCGGTGCTGTTTATGACGGCGGGATTCGGCGTCGTGGGCTTCATCGACGACTACCGCAAGGTCGTCAAGCACCGCAGCGAGGGCCTGACGCCCAAGGAAAAGCTGGTGTTCCAGTTCGTCCTCACGGCGCTTTTTACCGCGTATCTGGTGCGCTATGTGGGTACGGAATCCCTGTTCCCGTTCTTCGGAATGGTCAAGCTTCCGGTCTGGATCTACGTCCCCTTTGTGTTTTTCGTGATCATGGGGACCGACAACGGCACCAATCTGACGGACGGTCTGGACGGGCTGTGTTCGAGCGTGACCGTGGTCGTGGCCCTGTTCCTGGCTTTCATCTCCGCACAGCGCGGCGAGGGGATCGAGCCCATCTGCGCGGCGGTCGCCGGCGGCCTGATGGGGTTCCTGCTGTTTAACGCCTATCCCGCGAAGGTCTTCATGGGAGATACCGGCGCGCTGGGCCTGGGCGGCTTCGTCGCCGCGGCGGCCCTGATGATGAAGATGCCGTTTTTCATCCTTTTCTTCGGCATCATCTATCTGGCCGAGGTGGTCTCGGACCTCCTGCAGTTCGCGTATTTCCGCAAGACCCACGGCAAGCGCCTGTTCCGCATGGCCCCCATCCATCACCACTTTGAGCTGGGCGGCTGGTCGGAGACCCGCGTGGTCACGGTGTTCACCATCGTGACGGTGCTGGGGTGCTGCGCGGCGTATATGCTGATGTAAGAGAAACGGATATGGCATGAGAGACGGCGCATGCGCTGCCTGCAGACAGCACAGAAGCAGGTGCGGCGCGTCGGAAGGAACACAGGGGCAGGCCCTGCCTGCCCGACGGCACACAGATTTTTTGGAGAGAGCGACATGGAAGAGAAGAAGATTCTGGTGGCGGGAGCCGGCGTGAGCGGCATCGCCGCGGCGCAGATGGTGCTGGATATGGGAGAGGGCGTCATCCTCTACGACGGCAACGCCTCCCGGAGCGAAGCGGACCTGCGGGCCAAATTCGCGCCCGGCGCGGACGTGGAGATCGTTCTCGGCACGGCGCCGGATGAGGTCCTGGACCGCGCGCGCGTCTGCTGCATCAGCCCCGGCATCCCCATGCGCGCCCCCTTTGTTTCCCAGCTCCTGGAGCACGGGATCCCGATCTGGAGCGAGATCGAACTGGCCTACCGCTATGCGCGCGGCCGTCTGGCTGCCATCACCGGCACCAACGGAAAGACCACGACGACGGCCCTGACCGGAGAGATCCTGCGCCGCCATTTCCCGAGCACTTTCGTGGTCGGCAACATCGGCTACGCCTATACCGGAGAGGCCCTGAAGACCCGCGAGGACTCTGTGACCGTGGCGGAGGTGTCCAGCTTCCAGCTGGAGACCATCGAGAAGTTTCATCCGCAGGTCTCCGCGATCCTCAACATCACGCCGGACCATCTGGACCGCCACGGGGATTTCCCGACCTACGTCCGGATGAAGAAGGCCATCACCAAGAATCAGACGGACGCCGACACCTGCGTCCTCAACTATGACGATCCGGTCCTGCGCCCCTTCGGCGACACCCTGCCCTGCCATGTGATCTATTTCTCGAGCCGGCAGGAGCTGTCGGAGGGACTCTTCCTTCGCGGGGAGCGCATCATCTGGCGCCGCCGCGGGAGAGAAGAGGATATCCTGGGCATCCACGACATGAACCTTCTCGGCCGCCACAACTACGAGAACGTCATGGCCGCCGTGGCCATTACGTCCGCGCTGGGCGTGCCGATGCAGACCATCCGCGACGCCGTGCGTGAGTTCAAGGCCGTGGAGCACCGCATCGAGTACGTCACCGAGGTGCGCGGCGTCAAATACTACCACGACTCCAAGGGCACCAACCCCGACGCCGCGATCCAGGCCGTGCGGGCCATGGTGCGGCCCACCGTCCTGATCGCGGGCGGATACGACAAGCACGCGCAGTACACGGAGTGGATCGAAAGCTTCGGCACCACCGTGAAGGCCCTCGTGCTGATCGGTCAGACCGCGGACGCCATCGAGGCGGAGGCGCGGCGCCTCGGGTTTACGAACATCGTGCGCGCGGAGGATATGCCCGACGCCGTGGCGAAGTGCGCGGCCCTCGCCGAGGACGGCGACGCGGTGCTGCTGTCGCCCGCCTGCGCCAGCTGGGGCATGTTCGACAACTTCGAGCAGCGCGGACGCATCTTCAAGGACTGCGTGCGGGCGCTGTGAGATAAGGCCCCGCAGCGGGTCGGAGGACGGAGAGAGATACGCGGCCGCAGACACAGCGTCGGCCGGAGGCAGAAGGAGCAACCACCATGGGTCTGTTTGGCAGACAGAAGGGCGTGAAGCGCTTCTACGATTATAATATGGTCTTCATCATCATCTTCCTGGCCCTCTTCGGGCTGCTGATGGTGTATTCCACGAGCGCTTACGACGCCACCCTGAAGTTCCGCACGCCCCTGCGCTATGTGGGCCGCCAGGCCATCATCATGGGCGTCGGCTTCGTGTTCATGATTGTCATCTCCAAAATCGACTATCATTGGTACGTGCGCCTGGCCTGGCTGGGATACCTCCTGGCGCTGGCACTGATGATCCTGGTCAACTTCTCGCCCCTCGGCATCGAGCGAAACGGCAAAAAGCGCTGGCTGGGCCTGAAGGGCAACGAGTCCCTGTCCTTCCAGCCGACGGAATTCGTGAAGATCGCGCTCATCGTGTTTCTGGCCTATATGATCGTGCGATACGCGCGAAAGATCGACACCTGGCGTCTCCAGATCCTTCTGGTGGCGCTGTGCACCCCGATCATTCTTCTGGTCACCAAGAACAACCTGTCCTCGGGCATCATCCTGTTTGCCATCATGGGCGTGATGATCTTTGTGGCCAGCCGGAAGAAACTCCGGTTCGCCATTGTCGTGGGAGGGGGGTTGGTCGTGGCCATACTGCTGGTGACGAACATCGACCAGCTGGTCAAACTGGGCGTCCTCCAGGAGTACCAGATCGGCCGCATCCGCACCTGGCAGGATCCGATGGCCTACTACCGCACCACCGGCTACCAGGTCATGCAGGGCCTCTACGCCATCGGCAGCGGCGGCTTCTTCGGAAAGGGACTGGGCGCCAGCATCCAGAAGCTGGGCTTCGTGCCCGAGGCGGAAAACGACATGATCTTCTCCATCATCTGTGAGGAACTGGGCATCTTCGGCGCGGTCTGCGTCATCCTGATGTACCTCTTCCTCCTGTGGAGATTTATGGTGATCGCGAACAACGCACCGGATCTGATGGGCTCCATGCTGGTGGTGGGCGTGATGGCTCACATCGGCCTGCAGGTCATCCTGAACATCGCGGTGGTGACCAACGTCATCCCGAACACCGGTGTCACCCTTCCGTTCATCAGCTACGGCGGCACGTCGATGCTGTTCCTGATGGCGGAGATGGGCATGGTCCTCGGGGTGTCCAACCGGATCATACTGGAAGCGCCGGAGAAGCGTCCGGCCAGAGAACCGAGGGAACAGGGGGAGCAGTAAGGCTTCATGGATCACGACGAACTCCTCACACTGGATGCGCAGACCGCCCGCAACGAGGGCGCGGAAGAGGCGTCTGACCGCGGCAAGCGCGGCCGGGGGCTGTTTTCCCATCCCCGTCTGCTGGCGTTTCTGATCGTGCTCCTGGTGCTGGGGGCCGCCGCGGCCTTCCTGTACACGAGAAAGATCACAACGGTCAAATACGTGGGCGCCGTGCGCATGAGCGAGGCGGAGCTCACAGACCGCATTTTCGAAGAGCCGAACGAGAGGCGCCTGGTCTACGCCATCTGGAACGATCACTTCGGCACGCACAAGGAGCTCCCGTTCATCGAGCGCTACGAGATGGATTTTCAGGGGCTCGACACCGTGGAGATCAACCTCTACGAGAAGAACATCGTGGCCTGCGTGGAGTACATGGGAAGCTACATGTACTTCGACAAGGACGGCGTGATCGTGGAGAGCACCGCGGAGCACGGAGAGGACGTTCCCGTGATCACGGGCCTGACCTTCCGTCAGATCGTCCTGCACAGCGTCCTGAAGATCGAGCGCGAGGAGACCTTCGAGGAGATCCTGAATCTGACCCAGCTCCTGCGCAAGTACGAACTTGACGTGGACAGGATCATGTATGACGCGGCCGGCAACATCGTGTTTGCCCTGGACGACATCAAGGTGCGCCTGGGCAGTGCCCGGTACATGGAGGGCAAGATCTCCGAGCTGACGAAGATGCTGCCGCAGCTTAAGGGCCTGTGCGGCACCCTCTATCTGGACACCTATCAGGAGACCCTGCCCCCGGATTCCTACGTCTTCCGGAAGGAGGAGAAGGTGCCGGAGACCGTGCCGGAGGAGTCGGTCCCCGCACCGGAAGAGAGCACTTCGGCAGTGCCGGAGACTCCGGCGCCCTGAGGAATAGTACAACGTCATAGTATTCCTGAAATTAATTAACATAACTATGCAGGTGACATAACTCAAGAATCGTAGCTATTGTTTCACACAATTTGACAATGTCCCGAATCAACCACAAGATGGTACGGCGTCAGAGTAACATAACTGTAACATCTTGTATTTTTTTGCCCCTTTGAGAGGGCCGAAAAACCGCGAAAACAGGCGGTTTTGGGCCGATTCGGGGTTTTTGAAACATTTTTGTAAAAAGTCACAGAATAAGGCTTGATTTTTTCCAAGAAACCTTATAAACTGTGGAAGTACATTCGGGGCAGAGCCACCAATGTTGATTGTGGTCATTTCCGCAAAGCGGTAGAAAAAAGGAGAGTGTTATGTTAGAGATCAAAGTGGAAGAAACTGAGAACGCCGCAAAGATCATTGTCATCGGCGTCGGCGGCGGCGGAAATAATGCGGTCAACCGCATGGTGGAAGAGAATATCAATGGCATCGAGTTCATCGGTGTCAATTCCGATAGACAGGCCCTGAACTTCTGCAAGGCTCCGACCACTCTCCAGATCGGCGAAAAGCTGACCAAGGGCCTGGGCGCCGGCGGGCGTCCCGAGGTGGGCCGTCAGTCCGCCATGGAAAGCGCAGAAGAGATCGAGCAGGCCATCAAGGGTGCGGACATGGTGTTCGTGACCTGCGGCATGGGCGGCGGCACCGGCACCGGCGCGGCTCCCGTCATCGCGAAGATGGCCAAGGATATGGGCATCCTGACGGTCGGTATCGTCACGAAGCCTTTCCGCTTCGAGGCCCGCACCCGCATGGCCAATGCGGAAGCCGGTATCGCGGAACTGCGCGACGTGGTGGACACCCTGATCGTCATCCCGAACGACAAGCTCCATGAGATCGTGGACCGCCGGACCACCATGCCGGAAGCCCTCAAGAAGGCGGACGAGGTCCTGCAGCAGGCCGTGCAGGCTGTCACGGATCTGATCACCTCCGACGGCCTCATCAACCTCGACTTCGCGGATGTCCAGACCGTCATGACCAACAAGGGCATCGCCCACGTTGGCATCGGCCGCGGCAAGGGCGACGACAAGTCCATGGAGGCCGTGAAGCAGGCCGTCACCAGCCCTCTGCTTGAGACCAGCATCGTCGGCGCGTCCGACGTCATCATGAACGTCGTCGGCGCCATCGGCCTGCAGGAAGTGGCCGAGGCTGCCCAGTACGTGGAAGAGATGGTCGGAGAGAACGCGAACGTTATCTTCGGTACCCGCTATGACGACTCCACGCCGGACGAGGTCACCATCACCATCATCGCGACCGGTCTGAGAGACGCGAAGGTCTCCACCGGGGACATCCAGGACAGACTGCGCAAGGCCCGCGTGCAGGCCGCCGCGAAGACCGCGACCGTGGCTCCCGGAAATGACGAGCTCAAGTTCGACATGACCCCCGAGAAGCCCGTTCTGAACGAGGTCCGTCAGCCCGTGGTCAAGCAGGACGGCGTCCGCATCCCGGATTTCCTGAACAAGACCCGCAAGTAATTCTCGAATACGCAGAGGCCGCAGCCGAAGGGCTGCGGCCTTTTTGATTCCCGGGGATAAGCGGCCCCGAGGGCCGTTTTCACAGGCCCCGGAAGCCGTCCCCTGCAGGCGAGGTGTTTCCGGGACGCTCCCGCTCTGTGCGGCTGTACGCAGCGGACACGAAGCTCGCGGCGCCCATACGGCACCGCTCGCCAAGTGCCGGCGGCCGCAGCGCCCGTACGACGCCTCGCCTGCAGAGCCGTGCCTCGCCGGGGAGGAACGAAACAGAAAAACGGCCCGCTGATCGGCAGGCCGTTTTCGTAGTTGCGGTTTCAGTTTCGCTTCGTCCGGACGGGTCGGAGAAGCGCCGGTGAGAAAACTCAGAACTTCTTCCAGGTCCCGCGGAAGAAGAGGACGAGGAGCGGGAAGAGCTCGAGGCGCCCGGCGAGCATGTCCAGGATGAGGACGAGCTTCGCGGGGACGGAGAAGAAGCTGTAGTTCGCGGCCGGCCCGACGAGGTCCAGGCCGGGACCGATGTTGCCGATAGTCGCGGCCACGGCGGAGAAGTTGGTCATCGTGCTGAAGCCGTCCAGGGAGATCAGCAGGAAGGACCCGAGGAAGATCAGTACGTACACCGTGAGGAACACCTGGGTGCCGCGGATGACGTCGCCGTCCATGGGCTTTCCGTCCATGCTGATGCGCTTGACGGAGTGGGGGTGCAGGAGCAGCGTCACTTCCTTGCGGACGGTCTTGAAGAGGATCAGCAGGCGCGCCACCTTGAAGCCGCCGCCGGTGGAGCCGGCGCAGGCGCCCAGCATCATCAGCAGGAGCAGGATCGTGCGCGAGAACTCCGGCCAGGCGGAGAAGTCGCGGGTGGAGTAGCCCGTGGTGGTCATGATGGAGCCGACCTGGAAAGCCGCGTGGTGCATGGCGGAGAGGGGCGTGTCCGTGTGCGTCAGGATGAGGTTCGTCGCGATGGCCGCGATGCAGATGACGATGATCGCCAGATAGAGGCGGATCTCTTCGATCTTGAAGGCCTGCTTCGCGTTTTTGGCGAGGATCAGGAAATAGAAGCTGAAGTTGACGCCGAAGAGGATCATGAACACGGTCACGATTCCCTGCTGGACCGCGGTGTAGGATCCCAGACTGTCATTCAGGACGCCGAAGCCGCCGGTGCCGGCCGTGCCGAACGTGAGCAGCATGGCGTCAAAGGCGGGCATCCGCGCGATCAGCAGAAGAACGAACTGGGTCAGGGTCATGCCGATATAGATCTTGTAGAGGATCTTCGCGGTGGACTGCACCCGCGGCAGGAGACGTCCGACGGAGGGACCGGGGCTCTCCGCCCGCATGAGGTTCATGGGGGAGCCGCCTGCGAGGGGCAGCAGCGTGAGCAGGAAGACCAGAACGCCCATGCCGCCGATCCAGTGCGTGAAGGAACGCCAGAAGAGGATGCAGCGGGGCAGGGATTCCACGTCCGAGAGGATCGAGGCGCCGGTGGTGGTAAAGCCGCTCACGGTCTCGAAGAGGGCGTTCACGGGGTTCGGGATCGCGCCGGAAAACACAAAGGGAAGGCTTCCGAAAACGGACATCACGACCCAGGAGAGGGCGACCGTGACCAGACCCTCGCGCGCATAAAAGGCGGTGTCCTCCGGGCGCTTCCAGGCGATGACGAGGCCCGCCGCCATGCAGATGAGGGCGGACCAGAGCAGGGAGAGACCGGCCGCCTCGCGGTAATAGACCGCGCAGATCATGGCGGGCACCATGAGGACGGCTTCGAGTCTCAGGACCCAGCCGATGATAAAGGCACACATCCGACGGTTCATTTCAGAATATCCTTCACGTCCTGCAGGCCGGCGTGGGTGGTGACCACGATCACGGTGTCTCCGACTTCGATGGTGTCATGGCCGCGGGGAACGATGATCTTCCCGTGGCGGTTGATGCAGCCGATCAGCAGGTTGTCCCGGGTCTCCAGGTCCTTGAGCGGGATCCCGGCTACCTCGCAGCCTTCGCGGATGGTGAACTCCAGGGCCTCGGCCTTCTCGTCCAGGATGCGGTAGAGCGTCTCCACGCTGGAACCGATGGAGTTCTGCATCGAGCGCACATACTGAAGGATATAGTCCGTGGTGATGGACTTGGGATAGATCACGGAGCCGATGTCGAGCTCGTCGATGATGTTGTCGAAGTCCATCCGGGTGACCTTGGTGATGAGCTTGCCCTTCGTGTGCTGCTTGGCGTAGAGGGAGAGCAGGATGTTCTCCTCGTCCAGGTTGGTCATGGCCACGAAGGCTTCCGCGGCGGAGAGGCCCTCCGACAGCAGGAGCTCCTTGCTGGTGCCGTCGCCGCAGATGATGCTGGCCGCGGGCAGGAGCTCGGAGAGCAGCTCGCAGCGCTTCAGATCCTTTTCGATGATGCGCACGTCGATCTTCATGGCCAGGAGCATCTGCGCGAGATACAGGCCCATCCGTCCTCCGCCGACGAGGAGAGCGCTCTTTACCTGGTTGGTGGAGAGGCCGATCGCGGAGAAGAACTGCGCCGCTGCCTGCGGGGTGGCGATCAGGGAAATCAGGTCCCCGTCCTGAAGGGCGAACTGGCCGTCGGGGATGTGGACCTCGTCTCCGCGCTGGATGCCGCAGACCAGGACGTCCGAACGGAAGCGGGCGTGCAGGTCGGTCAGGCGGAGGCCGGCGAGGCCGTGCTCCGGGCGCGCCTTAAAGCGCAGGAGCTCCACGCGGCCCCGGGCAAAGGTCTCGATGCTGATCGCGGAGGGGAAGCGCAGCAGACGGGAAACTTCCAGCGCGGCGGCATATTCCGGGTTGATGGTCATCGAGATGCCGAGCCGTTCCTTAATAAAAGGCAGCTGCTGGCTGTAGACCGGATTGCGCACGCGGGCGATGGTGTGGCAGCCCGCGGCCGTCTTCTGTGCGATCAGGCAGCAGAGAAGATTGAGCTCGTCCGAATCCGTGACGGCGATCACGAGATCCGCCTCGCTCATGCCGGCCTCGTCCTGCACCGTGACGTTGGCGCCGTCTCCGACGATGGTCATGGCGTCGATGTCCTCCGGCACGGCATTGATGCGGTCTGTGCGCCGGTCGATCAGGGTGAGGTCGTGCTCCTTGTACAGCTGGCGGGCCAGACTCATGCCGACCTTGCCGCAGCCGATGATGATGACTTTCACAGAGGGTCCTCCTGGGGCCGCCGGCGGGCACAAAAAGAAGACCGTCCGCGGCGGTAAAGATGTCCTGATTATAGCACGTTCCTTATAAAAAGCAAGTCTGCGGGGCGCCCGCACCGCCCCGTGCGCCCCGGGCGGAACGGGGCGTGAGAGGAGGCCGTGCGGGAGAGAACGTCCTTTGTCATACGAGGGCCCGACCGGGCGCGCGGAAGCCGCCCGCGGACGGTTTTTGCCGGCTCTCGCCGGAGAAACGGGCGCGGCGCTGCGCTGCACCGGAGGCGGGGGCCGCAGGATCGCCGTCTGTTCCGGAGACGGGAGAGCAGCCGTAAGGGCTCCCGGCACGCGGCGGCACGACGCATTTCATCGGGGAAATAACCCGGAATAACCTCGTACGTACAGTATATGAAGGGGGGTTATGAGGAAATAATGCAAAAGAATATTAAGAAATAAACGGCGGGAATTGACTTTTGTACTTTATGAGGTTAAAATGGTGAAAGCCATTTTTTAGAGAGAAGGGGGCAGAATCTGCCCAAACCGGAGCGCGGGAGGACATGGCCAGAAACCGATACGTAAAGGACTACCGCCTCCTCGAGCACTTCGGAGAGAACGGGCGGGTCCGCACCGGATACGAATACATCGGAGATCCCTACCGGTTCTGTGCCGGAGAGGCGCAGGCGCGGGCTTCCCTGAAGAAGGCGCTGGCCCTGTGCGCGGGAGGCTGGATCCTCTGGCTGCTGGCTCTCACGCAGAACACGCAGGTCATGCGCTCGCTGTTCTCGTCCCTGTCCTTCGCCTTTGCGGCCCTGCCGCTCGGCATGCTCACCTCGCTCCTCATCGGCACCCTTTCCGCAAAGGGAACGCTGGAGCACCGCCACGCGGACAAGCTCAACATCCGCTACCCGGCCCTGACCGTCATCCTGATGCTGCTTCTGGCAGCCGTGCTGGTCTGGGACGCCGTCCTGCTGGTGCGCGGCGCGCATCAGAATACCGGAGATCTTATCTTTGCCGTCTGCGCCTGCCTTTTCCTGGCGGACGCCGCGCTCCTGTTCCGTTCGAGAGACGGACTGCGGGCGGAGGCCGTTCCCCCGCAGGAGAGGGAAGAGCAGAAGACAGAGTAAGAAATACAAATGTTTATTCCACCGGCATCCGACAGTGGCATCCGGTGAAATAAAAGAAAAAAGGAGGAACAAGACATGAAGAAACTCACCAAAGTCTTAGCGCTCGTGCTCGCGCTGGTTATGGTGCTGTCTCTGGCTGCCTGCGGCGGAAACACTCCTTCCACGACCGCGGCTCCCACGACCACCAAGGCCCCCGAGACCACCAAGGCGCCTGAGACCACCAAGGCTCCTGAGACCACCGAGCCCGCTCCGGTTGCGAAGAACATGGTTTACGCGACCAGCACTTTCGGTCAGAAGTTCAGCCCCTTCTTCTATACCACCGCGTTTGACGGAGAAGTGGTCGACATGGTCCACATCGGCCTGCTCGCTGCCGACCGCGGCGGCGCTGTCATCAAGAACGGTATCAAGGGAGAGACCGTTGCCTACAACGGCAAGGATTACTTCTACCAGGGTGCCGCCGATGTCGAAGTTGTCCAGAATGCGGACGGCACCGTGGATTACAATCTCACGATGCGCGACGACATCAAGTTCTCCGATGGCGAGAAGGCCACCATCGACGACGTGATCTTCGGTATCTACGTCATGATGGACCCCACCTATGATGGATCCTCCACCCTGTACGCCCTGCCGATCGACGGCGTGGAAGCGTACCGCGGCGGTATGGAGCAGCGCGGCGCCGTGATCTTCAAGGCCGGCCCCGACGGCTACAAGGCCAACGATCTCTACACCGAGGAGCAGTACAAGAAGTTCTGGGATTACTACAACGAGAAGGCCGGCGAGGACTTCGCGCAGGAGATCCTGGACTACCTTGTTGCCAAGGGATACAACGCTGCTGACGACGCTGTCGAAGTGAAGGCCGCCAACTGGGGCTTCGAGCTTCCTGCCGGCGCCACCGTGAAGGATTTCTGGGATGCCATCGTTGCTGCGTATCCCGACACTGCGAAAGCTGAGGAGGCCGAGTCCGCCGGTTCCACCCGCGACACCCTGACCATCGCCGCCCTGGGCGCCGAGATGCAGGCTGGTGTCGTCACCGGTGAGTCCGCCGACAACATCCCCGGCATCGAGCGTACTGGCGATTACAGCATGACCGTGCATATGACCAAGTACGATGCCACTGCCATCTACAACATGAGCTTCGTTGTCGCCCCTCTGCACTACTACGGCGACAAGGCTGCTTATGACTATGCGAACAACAAGTTCGGTTTCACCAAGGGCGATCTGTCCGGCGTGAAGGCGAAGAACACCCAGCCCGTCGGTGCCGGCCCTTACACCTTCGAAGGCTATAACAACGGCGTTGTCACCCTGAAGGCCAACCCTAATTACTATCTGGGCGCCCCGAAGATCGAGAACGTCATGTTCGCCGAGGCTGTGGATGCCGACTATGTCCCCGGTATCAATGCCGGTACGTTCGACATCGCGCTTCCTTCCATCAACGATGACACCCTGAACGCCATCAAGGACGCCAACTCCAACAAGGAGCTGACCGGTGACACCATCACCACCGTTCTTGTTGACTATCGCGGCTACGGCTACATCGGCATCAACGCCGACCTCGTCAATGTGAACGGCGAAGGCGGTTCCGATGCTTCCAAGGCTCTCCGCAAGGGCTTCATGACCCTGCTGTCCATCTATCGTGACACCGTCGTGAACTCCTACTACGGCGACCGCGCTTCCGTCATCCAGTACCCGATCTCCAACACTTCCTGGGCCGCCCCTCAGCCTGCGGACGCCGGCTACAAGAACGCCTACTCCGTCAAGGTGGACGGCACCCCGATCTACGATGCTTCCATGAACGAGGAGCAGAAGTACGCTGCCGCTCTTGAGGCTGCCGTGGATTACTTCAAGGCTGCCGGCCTGAAGTACGACGAGGCTTCCAAGAAGTTCCAGACCGAAGAGTCCTGGGAGATCATGATCCCCGGCCAGGGCACCGGCGACCATCCGGCCTACGGTATCGCCACCGCCGCCTCCACCGCTCTTGAGTCCATCGGCATCAAGCTGCAGGTCAACGACGTCGGAACCAGCACCTGGAACAACGCCCTCGAGTCCAACTCCGCCCAGATGTGGGCTGCTGCGTGGAACAGCTCCGTTGACCCGGATATGACCCAGGTCTACCACAGCTCCAACGCTCACGGCAAGGGCACCAACTCCAACCACTACCAGGTCGATGACAAGGCTCTGGACGATCTGATTCAGCGCGGCCGCGAGAGCGCCGACACTGAGGAGCGCAAGTCCATCTACAAAGAGGCCATGGAAATCATCATGGATTGGGGCTGCGAGCTTCCTACCTACCAGAGAAAGGATTGCTCCGTCTTCTCGACCAAGCGTGTCAAGATCGACACCATTCCTCAGGATATGACTCCTTACTGGGGATGGAAGGCCGAGATCGACACCATGGAGATGAACTAAAACTCCGTCGTGTCATCCTGACTCACAGTAGACATTCATCTGCCGACACGGAGGGGGGAGCTCCCGTTCCCCCTTCCGTGCTTTTCCGCGTTTTAAGGGGATGCCCCTCGTGCGCGGCCAAAACTACGCAGAAAGCAGGAAAGCCCCATGCTGAAATATACGCTCAAACGACTGTTATACAGCGTGATCATCCTATTCTTCGTCATGTTCATCATCTACATCCTGATGTACAACATGCCGAGCGGATATATCGAAACGAAAGCCCGTGAACTGGCCTCCCGTCCCGGCGCCACCAAAAGCTACAGCCAGTGGCTGGATGACCTGAACGCCCAGTACGGCATGGACAAGGGCGTGGTGCAGGGCTACCTGATCTGGCTCAAGAGCGCGGTCAGGGGAGACTGGGGAGATTCCTGGGCCTGGACCATCCCGGTCACACAGGAATTCCACAACACGGTCTGGTACAGTTTTATCCTGGGCCTGATCGCCTTTGTTTTTGAGATTCTGATCGCCATTCCTCTCGGAATCGCCGCGGCCAAGAAGCAGTACAGCCTGCTGGACTACGCGACGACGGTTTTTGCCATGGTCTGCATTTCGATGCCGACCTTCTTCCTCGCGACCCTGCTCAAGTATGTCTTTTCTGTCAAACTGGGCTGGTTCGACCTGTCCGGCATGCAGGGGCGCGACTACATCAATCTATCCGACTTCGGAAAGTTCTTGGATGTCGCCAAGCACTTCGTGCTGCCCTCCGTCACGCTGATCATCATCAGCATCGGAGGCCTGATGCGTTACACCCGTACCAATATGCTGGAAGTTCTGAATGCCGACTACATCCGCACGGCCCGCGCGAAGGGCGTTCCGGAAAAGAAGGTCATCAACTACCACGCGTTCCGCAACACCATGATCCCGCTGGTCACCACCCTGGGCGGCTCCCTTCCGGGACTGTTTTCCGGCGCCCTGATCACCGAGACCCAGTTCGCTATCCGCGGCATCGGTTACGCCTCCTACACCTCGATGACCCAGGCCGATATTCCATTTATCATGTTCTATCTGGCCTTCATTTCCATCCTCACCCTGCTGGGCAACCTCATCTCCGACCTGCTGTACGGCGTTGTGGACCCCCGGGTGCGTCTGAGCTAAGGAGGGCGTCATGGCAAGATACGATTTAAACGCCATCCTGAAAGAGATGGACAAAAACAAGGTCAAGGACGAAAACGCGGAGATCGCACTGGACGACGTCTCCCGCGTCAAGGTCCTGTCCCCGGGCCGCCAGGTCTTAAAGCGCTTCATGCGCAACCGTCTGGCTGTGTTCGGCTTCTGCCTGCTGGCCACGATGTTCATCCTGGCCTTCCTCGGGCCGCTGGTCTATCCGTACGGCCAGAAGCAGGTCTTCTACAAGTACGACACCCAGACCATCAACTACGCGATGGCCAAGGAGAACGCCTCCTATACCGCCTTTGCGGCAGATCCCTCCGTCTCGGTGGAGAAGACGGTCTCGACGGTGGTCAACTCCACGATCCGCGGCATGCTTTCCTCCGGAGCGGAGAAGGCCATGCTGACCGGAGAGGAGAAGGTCTATTTCCTCGAGAAGGTCACGGATGAGATCTTCTCCCTGGAAGAGGCCGACGCGCAGCGCGTCGCCCTGTTCGGCACCGGCGTGGAGCCCATCGGCACCTACTCCCAGATCTCCAAGAGCATCACGTTCGCGGGAAAGACCGTGCCCGGTCTGGAAGACTATTTCAAGGCGAACGTGCAGGGCCTCTCCGGTACGTTTGAGTTCGGCGGCGCCACCTACAGCTACGGCAAGGGCAGCCAGCCCAAGACCATCAGCATCACCCTTCCCTTCGACGGCGTCCTCTACACGGGAGACGACATGGACGAGGGATTTGAGGCGGCGCTGACCGCGGCGGCGGGCTCCGCTGACGAGTTTTCCTACAACGGAAAGAATTACTACCTGCAGAAGGGCGGCAATGCCTATACGGTGTACGCCGTCGGGACCAGCAAGCCCGCGCAGGTCTATTCCCGTCTCTCCGCGGACAGCTACGAGACCGGCGGCAAGGTCTCCGAAGAACTGATCTGCGCGGCCCTGATGGCCGGAGAGCAGGGCGGCTCCGTCACGGCGGAGGGCCGCACCTGGAACGTGTCCATCGACGGAGAAGCTCTCATCATCACGGACGACGCCGGCAAGGAATACGCGGAGCTGTCTCCGTTCACCGTGCGCCGCTACTCCGGAGAAGACTCCATGGCCTACGACCTCAAGAAGGCCGTGGCGGGCGCCATCGAGGACATGGTGGCGGCCGGAAAGAAGGAGACCGTCCTGGTCCACGACATCCCCAGGCAGGACGAGAACGGCAAGTACGTCTACGACGAGGCCGGCAATCTGGAACACGAAGAAGGCGAACTCCACATCACCCAGCGTGAGGTCGGCTCCTACGTCATCATCGTGGATCAGACCATCTTCCTGATCGACCGTTATGCAGATCCGTCCCGCGCCCACTTCCTGGGCACCGACGGCGACGGCTTTGACGTGTTCTCCCGCATCATGTACGGCGGCCGCATCTCCCTGATGGTCGGCTTCGTGGTCGTGTTCCTGGAGATCCTCCTCGGCGTCATCATGGGCGGTCTGGCCGGCTACTACGGCGGCTGGGTCGACATGGTCATCATGCGTCTGGTCGACGTGTTCTACTGCCTGCCTTCGCTGCCGATCATGATCATCCTCGGCGCCATGATGGATGCCGTCCGCATGGATACCTACATGCGACTGATCATCATGATGGCGGCCCTCGGCATCATGGGCTGGGCCGGCGTGGCCCGCATGGTCCGCGGCCAGATCCTGTCCCTGCGCGAGCAGGAGTTCATGGTCGCCACGGAAGCCACGGGCATCAAGGTCCGCAACCGCATCTTCCGGCACCTCGTGCCGAACGTCATGCCGCAGCTGATCGTTATCGCGACCATGGGCATGGGCTCCGTCATCCTGACGGAGAGCACGCTGTCCTTCCTCGGCCTGGGCGTCAAGCACCCGCTGGCCACCTGGGGCTCCATGATCAACTCCGTGTCCTCTGCCTCGGCCATGGCGCATCGCGCCTACATCTGGATCCCGGTCGGTGTTCTGATCTGCCTGACCGTCATCGCGTTCAACTTCGTCGGAGACGGCCTCAGAGACGCCTACGACCCGAAGGCCAAGAGATAAGGAGGGAAAGAGAATGGCAGAACCCAAAGGTTCCTCCTATATTTCGGGTAAGGAATCACGCAGAATCACGAAGTTCAATCGCGCCGTCACCCGCAAGCTGGAGGCGGCCCGCGCCGACGCCGGCAAGGATCCTTCCCTGTACACCACGGTCATGAAGGACCCCGACAACGTCGTGGAATTTGACAACGTCTGCACCTACTTCTTCTCGGATGTCGGCACGGTCAAGGCCGTGGACGGCGTGAATTTCGTCGTTCCGCGCCACTCGACCGTCGGCGTCGTGGGAGAATCCGGCTGCGGCAAGTCCGTGACCAGCCTGTCCCTGATGCAGCTTCTTCCCCGTCCCAGCGGCCAGACCGTGGGCGGAGAGATCCGCTTCAACAAGGGCGACGGCACGGCCTACAACATCGTCAACACGCCCAACAGCGTGATGGAGACCATCCGCGGCAACGAGATCTCCATGATTTTCCAGGAGCCCATGACCGCCCTGAACCCGGTCTTTAAGATCGGCGCGCAGGTGGACGAGGTCACCAAGCTCCACAACCCGGAGATGAGCGACGAGGACGTCAAGGCCCGCACCCTGGAGATGCTGGAACTGGTTGGCATCGCCAACAAAGAGGGCGTGTACAACATGTACCCGCACGAGCTCTCCGGCGGTATGCGCCAGAGAGTCTGCATCGCCATCGCCCTGGCCTGCAATCCCAAGCTGATCATCGCGGACGAGCCCACCACGGCCCTGGACGTGACCATCCAGGCCCAGATTCTGGATCTGCTCCAGAACCTGAAGGACAAGCTCAACTCCTCGATCATGCTGATCACCCACGACCTGGGCGTCGTGGCCGGCATGGCGGATTACGTGGTCGTCATGTACGCCGGCCGCATCATCGAGCGCGGCACCGCGGACGACATTTTCCATCATCCCTGCCATCCGTACACCATCGGCCTGATGAAGAGCAAGCCCGTGGTCGGCAAGAAGGTGGAAGAGCTGTACAACATCCCCGGCTCCGTGCCGAACCCGGTCGACATGCCGAACTACTGCTACTTCCGCGACCGCTGCGAGATGCGCTGCGAGGGCTGCGACGGGGCCTACCCGCCGGAGTACCAGATCAGCGACACGCACGTCGTTTCCTGCTACCGCTATAAGGGGCAGGGCAAGGAGCTCGGCTATCCGAAGTCTGTCAATGTGGAGGAACTGCTGTAATGAGTGAAGAAAAAGTCTTAACACAGCAGCCCGAAGCTGCAGAGCAGAAGAGCGAGTATCTTCTGGAAGTGACCGACCTCGTCAAGTACTTCCCGATCAAGTCCAGCTTCTTCAAGCGGACCATCGGCAACGTGAAAGCTGTGGACGGCGTGACCTTCAAGATCCGCCGCGGCGAGACCATGGGCCTCGTGGGAGAGTCCGGCTGCGGAAAGTCCACCTGCGGGCGCACGATCATGCGCCTGTACGAGCCGACCAGCGGCACGGTCATCTTTGACGGACACGACGTCTCCAAGATGAGCACGGAGGAGATCCGCCACATGCGTCCGCGCATGCAGATGGTGTTCCAGGATCCCTACTCCTCCCTGTCGCCCCGTCTTCCCGTCGGCGAGATCATCGGCGAGGCGGTGCGCGAGCACAACATCGTGCCGAAGGAAGAGTACGACGATTACATCTCCCGCGTCATGGAGGTCTGCGGACTTCCCTCCTACTACAAGGACCGCTACCCGCACGAATTCTCGGGCGGACAGCGCCAGAGAATCTGCATCGCGCGTTCCCTGGCCCTGGCCCCGGAGTTCATCGTCTGCGACGAGCCCGTCTCCGCCCTGGACGTTTCCATCCAGGCGCAGATCATCAACCTTCTGAAGGATCTGCAGAGAGACTTCGGTCTGACCTACCTGTTCATCTCGCATGATCTGTCGGTCGTGGAGCACATCTCCAACACCGTCGGCGTCATGTACCTGGGCAACATGGTCGAGTACGCGGAGACCGAGAAGATCTTCTCGAACCCGCTCAACCCCTACACCAAGGCGCTGTTCTCCGCCATCCCGATCCCGGATCCGGATGCGAAGATCAACCGTATCATCCTGAAGGGCAGCATCCCGAGTCCTGCCAATCCTCCCCGCGGCTGCAAGTTCCACACCCGCTGCGCGGAGTGCATGGAGATCTGCAAGTACGCGCGTCCCGAATGGACCGAGGTCGAGGAGGGCCACTTCTGCGCCTGCCACAAGTACAACAGTCCGGAGCAGAACGAGCGCGCCAACGCGGTCATGGAAAACATCAAGAGCACCGAGACCGCGCCGGTCAAGGAGCAGGAAGTCCTGTAAATGAGCTGCGGGCCGACGCGAAGAGCGCCGGCCCGTTCTTTAAAAGCCGCAGAAACGGCCTGCCGATGAAGGAACAGTATGGGCAAAAAACAGTACGATGACGACGACGGGCGCACCATCGCCGATATGAATATCGACGGGATGCCCTGGTACGTCCAGGGCGACGAAAACCGCGCGCCCGCGGGCGAGGGAGAGCACTATCAGATGTCCAAAGAGGAGAGCCGCGCCTACACCTGGGCGGCCCTGAAGGCCGCACTGTTGGTGGCGGTCATCTTCGGTGTGGTGTTTTTCCTGTTTATCGCGTTTGCGGATTTTATCTGGCTGAACTGATGTGCCGCCGGATCGTATCCGCCTGAGTTAGGAGAGTCATGGATCAGTATACCGTCACCGGCATGAGCTGCGCGGCCTGTCAGGCCCGCGTGGAAAAGGCCGTCAACAAGGTGCCCGGTGTCACGGGCTGTTCGGTCAGCCTGCTCACCAACTCCATGGGCGTGGAGGGCAGCGCCTCCCCCGCGGACATCATCCGCGCGGTGGAGGACGCCGGCTACGGCGCGTCCCTGCGGGGAGGGGAGGAGAGCCGTGAGAGCGGCTCGCTCGCGGCCAGGATCGCTCAGGAGGAAGAGGCCCTCGCGGACCGGGAGACCCCGGTCTTAAAGCGGCGCCTCATCGCCTCGCTGGGCTTTCTTCTGGTGCTCATGTATTTCTCGATGGGCCACATGATGTTCGGCTGGCCCCTGCCCGCGTTTTTCAAAGACAACCATGTGGCCGTGGGAATCGTGCAGATGCTCCTGGCCGGCATCGTCATGGTCATCAACCAGAAATTTTTCACGAGCGGCTTTAAGAGCCTGTTCCACGGCGCGCCCAACATGGACACGCTGATCGCGCTGGGCTCCTCGGCCGCCTTCGTGTATTCCTCGGCGGTCCTCCTTCTCATGACCCGCGCCCAGGCCGACGGCGACAGCGCCGCGGTCATGAAGTACATGATGGAGTTCTACTTCGAGTCCGCGGCCATGATCCTGACGCTGATCACCGTGGGCAAGATGCTGGAGGCCCGCAGCAAGGGCAAGACCACCAGCGCCTTAAAGGGCCTCATGAAGCTCGCGCCGAAGACCGCCTGCGTGCTGCGCGGCGGGGCCGAGACCGAGATTCCGGTGGACCAGGTGCGGCGCGGGGACATCTTCCTCGTGCGCCCGGGCGAGAACATCCCCGTGGACGGCGTGGTGATCGAGGGCGAGAGCGCCGTGAGCGAGGCCGCCCTGACGGGCGAGAGCCTGCCCGTGGACAAGGCCCCGGGCGATGCGGTCTCGTCTGCGACCCTCAACCAGTCCGGATTCTTAAAGTGTGAAGCCACCCGCGTGGGAGAGGACACCACGCTGGCCCAGATCATCCGCATGGTCTCGGACGCCGCGGCCACCAAGGCCCCGGTCGCCCGCCTCGCGGATAAGATCTCGGGCATATTCGTGCCCGTGGTGATCGCCATCGCCCTGGTGACCTTCCTGGTCTGGACACTCCTGGGACGGCCCTTCGGCTTCTCCCTGGCCCGCGCCATCAGCGTGCTCGTCGTCAGCTGTCCCTGCGCCCTCGGCCTGGCCACCCCCGTGGCCATCATGGTCGGCAACGGCGTGGGCGCGAAAAACGGCATCCTGTTCAAGACGGCGGAGAGCCTGCAGGAGACCGGCACCGTGCAGATCGTGGCCCTGGACAAGACCGGCACCCTGACGAGCGGGCAGCCGCGCGTGACCGACGTGGTCCCGGCGCCCGGCGTTAAGGAGCAGGAGCTTCTGCGCGCCGCAGCCTCTCTGGAAGCGAAGAGCGAACATCCCCTGGCACGCGCTGTGAGCGCGTATGCGGCCGATACAGGCATTTTGACGGATGATGTGGAGTCTTTCTCGGCTCTGCCCGGAAACGGCCTCCAGGCCGCCAGAAACAGCCGGACCCTGGTGGGCGGGAGCTATGCCTTCCTCGCGGAGCGGGGCGAGGTCCCCGAAGGCGCGGCGTCTGTGTTTGAAGATCTGTCGGGGCAGGGCAAGACGCCCCTGTATTTCTCCGAGGCGGGCCGCCCCCTGGGCTGCATCGCGGTGGCCGACACCCTGCGGGACGATTCCGCGCAGGCCGTGAAGGAACTCAAGAACCTGGGCCTCCGCGTGGTCATGCTGACAGGCGACAACGAGCGCACCGCGCGCGCCGTGGGCGCCCTGGCCGGCGTGGACGAGGTCGTGGCCGGCGTTCTTCCGGACGGCAAGGAGGAGATCATCCGGCGTCTGTCCGAACACGGGAAGGTGGCCATGGTCGGCGACGGCATCAACGACGCCCCGGCCCTGACCCGCGCGCACGTGGGCATCGCCATCGGCGCCGGCACGGACGTGGCCGTGGACGCCGCGGACGTGGTGCTGATGAAGAGCAGTCTGGGCGACGTCGCGGCCGCCGTGCGCCTCTCGCGCGGGACCTACCGCAATATCCTCCAGAACCTGTTCTGGGCCCTCATTTACAACACCCTGCTGATTCCCATCGCCGCGGGCTTCCTGGTGCGCTTCGGCGTCACCATGGATCCGATGTTCGGCGCCGCGGCCATGAGCCTGTCCAGCTTCTTCGTGGTCTCGAACGCCCTGCGGCTGAACCTCCTCGACGTCCATAACGGCGCGAAGGATAAGCCGCGCAGGAACGCCCTGCCCGCGGGAACGAAACTGCTGGAGAGCGCGCAGGAGAAGGAAGCCGCTGCATGCTGCGCCGCGCAGGGAGAAGAGAAGGAAGCCGCTGTGTGCTGCCGTGCGCAGAAAGAAGAGAAGGAGACCGCTGTGTGCTGCGCCGCGCAGGGAGAAGAGAAGGAAACCGCTGCGTGCTGCCGTGCGCAGACAGAAGAAAAGCAAATGCCGGCCGGCGCCGTGAGCGCGGCCCCCGAAAGCAAGGAGAGCATCAAAATGGAAAAGACCCTGAAGATTGAAGGCATGATGTGCAATCACTGCGAGATGAGCGTGAAGAAGGCCCTGGAGGCCCTGGACGGCGTCGCCGAGGCGAAGGTGAGCCACGAGGCCGGCGAGGCCGTGGTGTCTCTGACCGCCGACGTCGCGGACGATGTCCTGAAGGCCGCCGTGGAGGCGAAGGATTACAAGGTCCTCGGAATCGCGTAAGCATCCAGGCCCTGACAGGTGCCGCCTTCGCGGCAAAGCCGGGCAGACCGCCCTCCGGGGAGGCCTGTCCCGTATACGGAGAAACCGATGCGCAAGGGAAAAACGGTCCTTTTGAGCCTGGTTCTGGCTCTCTTTATCCTCTCGTTTTCGATCGCGGTGCCGATTCTGGTGCGGCCGTTTTACTACGCCCACATCACCGGCCTGAAGCTCCCGGAGCAGACGGGGCTCACGTTTGAGGAGATCCGCACCGCCTATGACGAGATGATGGATTTCTGCCTCGGGCTCCGGAAGGACTTTTCGACCGGGATCCTGGTCTGGTCGGAGAGCGGCAAGGCCCACTTCGAGGACTGCCGCAGCCTCTTCCTTCTGGATCTGAGCGTCCTGGCCGTGACCGCGGTGATTCTGGCCTTCCTGGTGCTGTGGCGTCTGCGGGCTAGGACGGACCGCGCCCCGGCCGGCCTGATCGCCGGGCGGAGCTTTTTGTTCTGGGGTCCCGTGGGCCTGCTCGCCGTCGGCATCGTCACGGCCGGCCTGGCCGCCCTGGATTTTGACCGGGCCTTTGTCGTGTTCCATCACCTGTTCTTCCCGGGAAAGACCAACTGGACCTTTGACCCGCTGCAGGATTCCATCATCTGCGTCCTGCCGCAGGTCTTTTTCCGCAACGCCGCGATCTGCATCCTCGCGGTGCTCGTCATCCTGTGCGCGGTCTGCATCGCGCTGGATGCGCGGGAGAGACGCTTAAAGAGAGAAGAAAAGAACTGACGCGCCGGAAGGCCGTGCCCTTCAGAACGGGCCTTCAGGAAGGCCCGCGGCGGCCGGCCGGAAAGCAGCCGAAAAGCTTCGCCCATGCGCGTCTGAACGGTCTGCCTGTGCTCTGAACGACCTGCTGAAGAAGAAACGGAGGAGAACAGAACATGAGCTACGAAGTGTTTCCGATGGGAGAGGGGACCTGGAGATTTGAGGATTCCGGCGTCCGCTTCTTTCTGCTGACCGGCACGGAGAAGGCCCTGCTGATCGACACCGGCCGGAGCGACGGCGACGTGCGCTCCCTCGCCGAGAGTCTCACGGATCTGCCGCTCTTTCTGCTCAACACCCACGCAGATCCCGACCACATCGGTGCGAACGCGCAGTTCGACAGCTGCTGTATGCATCCGGATGAAGAGGCGTATTACCGCAGCCGCGGGGGAAAGTGCACGGTCATTCCCGTCCGCGAGGGCGACGTGCTGGATCTGGGAGAGCGGCCGCTGCGCATCATCGACATGCCGGGGCACACCCCAGGGAGCATCGCGGTGCTGGACGTGAACAACCGCGTTCTTATCAGTGGGGACCCGGTGCAGGAGAACGGCCGGATCTACATGTTCGGCGCGCACCGCAATATGGAAAACTACGTCAGAAGCATGGAGCATCTGACGGCGTATATGGGGGAGTTCGACGAGGTCTGGCCCTCGCACGCGGATATCCCGATCTCCCCGAACGTGATTCCGAAGCTTCTCGCCGGCGCGCAGGACGTGCTGGATGGGAAGGTCCCGGGCGTGCCGGAGGAGATGCACGGCTTTCCGATCACGGCCCGTTCTCTCGGATTTGCCGTCCTGCTTTGCGAAAGGGAAGACTAAACACCGTTCCGAACGGCCCCGGGTCCGTTCCGGAAGGACAGGAGGGGCAGCCATGCCCGCAGAACAGAAAACAGAAGAGAAGGGGAGCCGCGTCGAGCACATGCTGACGGCTCCCATTCCGAAGCTGGTGCGCGAGCTCTCGCTCCCGACGATGGTCAGCATGCTGGTGACCAGCTTTTACAATCTCGTGGACACGGCCTTTGTCGGCCGGATCGACACGCAGGCGACCGCGGCCGTGGGCGTTTCCATGGCGGTCATGAGCCTGATTCAGGCCTTCAGCTTTCTTTTCGGCCACGGTTCCGGCAACTATATGTCCCGCCGCTTCGGTGCGGGCGACTATGAAGATGCGCGCAGGATGGCGGCGACCGGCTTTTTCTCCGCCCTCATCGTCGGTGCCTTCTTTTGCGTCTCCGGCCTGCTTTTCGTGCGCCCGATCGCCATTCTTCTGGGCTCTACGGACACCATTCTGCCGTATGCCGTCAGTTATCTGAGGATCATCTTCCTCGGGACGCCGTTCATCATGGGGGCCTTCGTTCTGAACAACCACATGCGCTATCAGGGCGAGGCGTTCTTTTCGATGATCGGAATCGTGTCGGGTGCCGTGCTCAACATCGGCCTCGATCCGCTGTTCATCTTTGTGTTCAAATGGGGAGTCGCCGGCGCCGCTCTGGCCACGGCGCTCAGTCAGGTCGTGAGCTTCGGCATCCTTCTGGCGCTCAACCTGCGCCGCGCGGAGGTGCCCGTGAACTTCCGGTACTTCACGCCCTGCCTGCATTACTATAAGAACATCCTGCGCGGAGGCCTTCCTTCCCTGTTCCGGCAGGGCATGGCAAGTCTCTCCGCCATCTTCCTGAACCGCGCCGCGGGCGCCTACGGCGGAGACCTGGCCGACGCGGCCATCGCGGCCATGGGTGTGGTCACGCGGATCACGCACTTTGCCTATGCGGCTCTTCTGGGCTTCGGCCAGGGCTTCCAGCCCATCTGCGGCACCAACTACGGGGCCGGCAAATTCCGCCGCGTGCGGGAGGCCCTGTTCTACTGCATGAAGCTGGGCGGGATCACGCTGGCGGTGCTGTCCGCGCTGGGCTTCATCACCGCGCCCGGCCTTGTCGCCCTGTTCCGCAAGGATCCGGACGTCATTCGGATCGGTGCGTATGCGCTCCGGGCCCAGTGCATCTTTTTCCCTCTCAACGCGTATATCACGCTGGCCAACATGATGCTGCAGACCACCGGCATGATCGGACGCGCCTCCATCGGGACGCTGGCGCGCCAGGGCATCTGTCTGATCCCGCTGATCCTGATTCTTCCGCTTTTCCTTGGTCTGCGGGGCGTGCAGATCGCGCAGGCCGGTGCGGACCTGCTCACCTTTTTCCTGGTACTGCCGCTGACCGTCGGCGTGATCGGGAGGTTCCGGGAGGACGCGGATCCCTCGGAGGCGGCAAAGCGCGACATGGCCTGAGGCTGTGCCGCTGCGCGGCGCAGGTCCCTTACGAACACGTTTTTTCTGTGGGGACCGCGCGAAAAACGCACCTGATTTTATCGCCGCGGCATGATATTTTTGTATGGAGCCGCGTCTCGAAAAGTATGACAGACGTCGACGCGGCACTTGCGGCACGGCGCAAAATACGGTATACTTGCGGGTAGTACATTTTTGGAAGCCATCGGCCCGGCCGCGCGCGGGAGCGCAGCTTTGTCCGGAGTTCCTGAGCGGCCCACGATCGATCGGAGGACTTGTATATGTTTTGCAGAAACTGCGGAAAAGAACTCAAAGAGGGGACGGCCATCTGCCCCGAGTGCGGAGAGATTCTCCTCTCCAGCGCCGTCGCGGCCGCTCAGAACGGCATGAACACTCCCACGGAGGATAACGCCGCGCCTCAGAATTCGTCCGAGACGCCTGCCTGGTCCAATTCCGCGTCCTCGCAACAGGGACAGACGAAGCCGGGCGGCTATACGTACGATCCCAGAACCGGCGTGTACACGTATTCCGACGGCCCCACCGCCTCGTCGCAGGGCGCCTATGTGCGGCCCGGCTTCGGCCAGACCGGCACTTCCTCTCAGGGCGGACATTCCATCGACTACGGTTCCCAGGGCTCCTACAGCGCGCCCGGTTCCCAGGGCTCCTATACCGCGCCCGGGCAGCAGGGTTCCTACACGGCGCCCCAGGGCGGTTACGCGCCGCAGGGCGGCTATCAGCAGCCCGGCCAGCAGCCCGGTTACACGTATGATCCCGCCACCGGCACCTACACCTACGCGACCGGCACCGGCAATTACGGCAGCCCCTATCAGGACAAGGGCCGCGGCGCCGCCATCGCCTCCCTGGTGTGCGGCATCCTCGGAATCATCCTTTGCTGCCTTTCCCCGATCATTACCCTGCCGCTGTCCATCGCAGCTGTGATCTGCGGAATCCTGGGCATGCGTTCCTCGCAGCGCAGCATGGCTATCGTCGGCATCGTCTGCGGCGTCGTCGGCATCCTTCTCGGAATCTTCCTGGGGGTGGCGATTCTCTCGATGGGCACATACGATATGGATATCGAGGATATCCTGAATCAACTTTGACACCGAAACACGCATCCCCGAGGGTGCGTGTTTTTGAAAAGGAATGCAGCGCCGGTGCGGCGCAGAAGATACACGGAAGAGAACCCCGGGCGGTACCGGGACCATAGAAGCGGCGGAGGAAGCGAAGCATGAAGAGAGACGACATCAACAAGATA
>JAFRUR010000018.1 GCA_017438775.1 Lachnospiraceae bacterium
CCCTGTACAGTTCAACACATTTCCTCTTATACTCGTAACTGTAACGCATAAAATTGTACCCTCCTTACTGGTTGTCCAGTAAAGAGGGTACATATCACTATCGCGTGGTTTTCATATAGACAAAAAACAAACCCCTCTCTGTCCGAGAGGGGTCCGCATAGAGCAGGATACGGGAATCGAACCCGCCTCTTCAGCTTGGGAAGCTGACATACTACCGATGTACTAATCCTGCGGCGTGGAAAAAGTATACCACGATTCTCTCCTCTTTTCAAGTCCGGCAGGAGATTTCGTGTGGGGCGCGGCCGCGCGGGTCTGTGCGGAGAAACTCTGCGCCGCGCCGAACCCGCACCGCACAGGCTGCGCGCCGCGGGTCAATTCGCCCCGGGGCCGTAAACAACAAAGGGCCGGCGCTTTCCGCTGCGCCGGCCCTGCCGTTTCGTTGGACCTCTTATTTCGCCTTGCCCTGGTTCGCGACGGCTTCCATCTTGGCCTTGAGGGCCTCCTGGTCGCCCAGGTAGTAGTGACGGACCACCTTCATGTTCTCGTCGAACTCATAGACCAGCGGCACGCCGGTGGGGATGTTCACGCCGATGATATCCTCTTTGCTCATGTCGTCAAAGTACTTGACCAGAGCGCGCAGGGAGTTGCCGTGGGCCGCGATGATGACGCGCTTGCCGGCCTCCATGTCCTTCTTGATGACCTCTTCGAAGTACGGCACCACGCGCTCGATGGTGATCTCCAGGCTCTCCGTGGCAGGGAGCAGGGCGGGATCCACATCGCGGTAGGCCGGCTGGAACTTCGCGTTGCGCTCGTCGTCATCCGCCAGAGGGGGCGGAGTGATGTCGAAGCTGCGGCGCCAGATCTTGACCTGGTCCTCGCCGTACTTTTCCGCGGTCTCGGCCTTGTTGAGGCCCTGCAGGGCGCCGTAGTGGCGCTCGTTCAGCTTCCAGGTCTTCACGACCGGCAGCCAGGCGCGGTCCATCTCGTCCAGGACGAGGTTCAGGGTGTGAATGGCGCGCTTCAGGTAAGAGGTGTAGCAGACGTCAAAATCGAAGCCCTCTTCCTTTAACAGGCGGCCGCCCATTCTGGCCTCTTCGCGGCCCTTTTCGCTCAGGTCCACATCCGTCCAGCCCGTGAACAGGTTCAGCTTGTTCCATTCGCTTTCGCCGTGTCGGATCAGCACCAGTTTCGTCATCGTATTCATTCCTTTCTCTTGGATATCTCACCCGCCCCATGGGGCGGCAGACTGCGTTTCCGGCCCCCGGAAGGGCCGTAGAAATCATATCATGCGTGCGCGCGTTTGACAAGAATCATTCCGCTCTCCGGCTTCAGATCCAGGGCCGCGTAGCCGTCCTTGACCCGCACCGGCGTCCGGCCGACGTCGTACCCAGCGGGATTGGTGTAGAGCACGCGCTCCAGGGTCATGCCGTCCTCGACGCCGGCCAGCCAGGCCGGCACCCAGGCCGTCTGCGGGTTGCCGCTCTGATTGACCGCCACGATGACGGCTTCCTCCCGCAGGGTGCGCGCGTAGGCGATCATGCCCTGCTCCGCGACCAGAGGAATCAGAGACCCGGTGCGCAGCGCCTTGTGGCGGCGGTGCAGGATGCCCAGATAGCGGTGATACTCGATCAGGTCCATGTCCTCGCTGCCCCAGGGATAGGGCCGCCTGGAATCCGGGTCTGTGAAGCCGCAGAGACCGGCTTCGTCGCCGTAGTAGATGGTGGGTGCCCCCGGCCAGGTGAACTGCATGAGCACGCCCAGTCGGAACACCGTCGGACGGACGCCCTGCGACGCGGCCTCGGCCCCGTCGACGGCGAGACGTCCCACGCGCCCGTTCGTGCGCGTCATGAAGCGCGAATGGTCGTGGTTGGAGAGTTCGTTCATCGCGGACAGGAGCGATCCGTTCTGGAAGCGGGCCATGCCGCGGCGCATCGCGTAGAAGAAGCGGCTGGCATCGCCGGCCTGGTCCGGATACGCGTGGTCCGAGTGCTTCTCCATGCCGGTCAGGAAAAAGCTGACAGGCTCCATGAAGGCGTCATAGTTCATGACCGTGTCCCACTCGTTCCCGGCCAGCCAGGGCGCTGCGTCCCCGTAGTGCTCCGCGAGGATGACCGCCTCCGGATTAGCACTGCGCACGCGCTTCCGGAAGGCCTGCCAGAAGGCGTGGTTCGCCTCGGCCCCGTGGCCCAGGTCCGCCGCGACGTCAAGGCGCCAGCCGTCAGCCCCGTAAGGTGCGCTCACCCACTTTTCGGCCGCGGAGAGAATCTCTTCCGTAAGGGCCTCGGAACCCTCGTAGTTGAGCTTGGGAAGGGTCTCGTACTCCCACCAGGCCTCATAGCTGTCGTTGCCGGGCCAGGCGCCCTCGTCCTCCCTGCGGAAGCGGAAATAGTCGCGGTAGGGGCTGTCCGCCCTCCAGAAGGCGCCGTCGCTCTTCCCGTCCGCATCGGCATAGATGCCCTCGCGGTCCATCCACTTATGGAAGGAGCCGCAGTGGTTGAACACGCCGTCCAGGATCACGCGGATGCCGCGCTCGTGGGCCTCGGTGATGAGGGCCTCCAGCATCCCGTCGCTGGCCGCGAGGTTTTCCGGATCCGTCGTGCGGATGCGGTATTTGCTCGCCCCGCGGTTGTCTTTCGCCCACGGGGGGACCGGTTCTCCCCCGTCCTTTACGATGCGGCCGAAGTGCGGATCCACGTGGGTGTAATCCTGGCTGTCATACTTGTGATTGGACGGAGAGACAAAAATGGGATTCAGGTAGATGCACTCCACGCCGAGGTACTTGAGATAGTCCAGTTTCTCGATGACGCCCGCGAGGTCTCCGCCGTAAAAGCGTCCGACATCGTCCGCCTCGACCGGCGCGTTCCAGTCGGTCACGCGGACCACGGGACGTCCCTCCGCGTAGAGATATTCCCCGTTTTCCACGCCGCCGTCCGGGTCTCCGTCGCGGAAGCGGTCCACGAAGATCTGGTACATCACGGCGCCCAGGGCCCAGGCCGGCACGTAGAAGTCCGGGGTGACCACAAAGGGGTCTCCGGCGTCGTCGCCCTCATGCAGGCCCTGTTTGTCGTACAGATACGTCCGATCCTCCATGCACACAAGGAAACGGTAGCGCTCCGGCTGCTCCCCCACCACGAAGGAAGCTGCCCAGTAGGAGAAGAGACTGTCGCTCCCGTCCGGACGCAGGGGCTCCTCTTTGGCTCCGTCGCGGCACAGGAAGGCCTTCGCCCCGCATCCTTTCAGAAGGCGCAGCCGCACGATCACGCGGTCTCCCGATCTCACAAAAAAAGGATAGCGGTAATCGGTCGTCTCATCCGAGAACACAGCCATTTCCGCTCTCTGACGATCTGCGTTCATCCCGCTCTCCTTTGCATCATAGGATTCTTCATTGGTTTTCCCGTATGTCCGACACGTTTTCTTACAGAAAAAAGGACGGCCCTGCGGCGCGTCCTTTTTCCGGAGAAGGTATTTCACTAGGGGTAAATCAAAAACTGTAAAAGGGGGGTTACGTTAGGAAGTATAGCATCCCCTGCGCGGAAAGTGTGCACAAACTTCACAAAAGCGCTATTTGGGTTTTGTGCAATCTGTCCGAACCGTGGGACAACGTTCCGTGAACCTGCACAGTTATTTGATGCGCCTTTTAGCGTTTTCCCTAGGCCTCTTCCGCCGGGGCGAACAGCGCCTCGAATTCTTCGCGCCCGATCTTCTCCTTCTCGATCAGGAGCTGCGCACACTTTTCGAGCACGTCGCGGTGCTCCATGATGAGCGTCTCCGCCTTCTGATAGCAGTCATCCACGATGTGCTTGACCTCGTCGTCGATCGCGGTGGCGATGCCCTCGCCGTAGCTGCGCGCGTGCGCCAGATCGCGGCCGATGAACACCTCGTCGGAGTCGGTCTCGTAATTGATCATGCCCAGACGGTCCGACATGCCGTAGCGCGTCACCATGGCGCGGGCGAGCTCCGTCGCGTTCTTGATGTCCTGCGAGGCGCCCGTGGTCACGTCGTCAAAGACGATGCTCTCCGCGATGCGGCCGCCCAGATCCACCATGATCTCCTGGAGCATCTGTCCCTTGGTGCGGAACATCTCCTCCTGCTCCGGCAGCGGCATCGTATAGCCGGCCGCCCCCATGCCCGTCGGAATGATGGACACCGTGTGGACAGGACCCACGTCCGGAAGCAGATGGAACAGAAGCGCGTGGCCGGATTCGTGATACGCGGTGATCCGCTTTTCCTTTTCCGTGACCAGACGGCTCTTCTTCTCCGTGCCGACGCCCACTTTGATGAAGGAGCGCCGGATATCGTCCATATTGATGAAGCTGCGCCCCTGGCGCGCAGCCAGGATGGCGGACTCATTCATCAGGTTCTCCAGATCCGCACCGGTGAAGCCCGGGGTGGTCTGCGCGATCTCGTGCAGGTCCACATCGTCGGCCAGGGGCTTCTTGCGGGTGTGAACGCCCAGGATCTCCTCGCGGCCGCGCACGTCGGGGCGGCCCACCGCGATCTTGCGGTCAAAGCGGCCGGGACGCATGATGGCCGGATCCAGGATGTCCACGCGGTTGGTGGCCGCCATCACGATGATGCCCTCGTTCACGCCGAAGCCGTCCATCTCCACCAGGAGCTGGTTGAGGGTCTGCTCTCTCTCGTCATGACCGCCGCCCAGGCCGGTGCCGCGGCGGCGCGCCACGGCGTCGATCTCGTCG
>JAFRUR010000019.1 GCA_017438775.1 Lachnospiraceae bacterium
GATACTTTGATAATTCAATTTGGGCGGATTCCCGAGTGGCCAAAGGGGACAGACTGTAAATCTGCTGGCACTGCCTTCGGTGGTTCGAATCCACCTCCGCCCACTTCCCTTCGGGGATCACAACGACGCGGGGTAGAGCAGTCCGGAAGCTCGTTGGGCTCATAACCCAGAGGTCGCGGGTTCAAATCCCGCCCCCGCTACTAAGCCCAGGTAGCTCAGATGGTAGAGCAGCGGACTGAAAATCCGCGTGTCGCTGGTTCGATTCCGGCCCTGGGCACATCAAAGGATCACACGGAAACGTGAGGTCCTTTTTTGTTGCATGTGATTTGCAGCTTTTTCTATGGCGTGCCCTCGAAACGCTTCGCGTTTCCCGGTCGTTGGCTCCTTCGAATTGCACTTTTTCGCGGAATTTGGTACGATAGGTCTGCGAAAGGAAGAGTACGATGCGTCTGGAAGACTGGTTGAACAGAAACGCGGAGGAGGGGAACGCGCCCTTCCACATGCCGGGGCATAAGCGCCGGCCGCCTTTTGCGCTTCCGGATCCCTACCGCATCGACGTGACGGAGATCCCCGGCGCGGACGACCTGCACCACCCGGAGGGAATGCTCGCGGACCTGCAGCGGGAGTACGCTGCGCAGACGGGAGCATCGCAGAGTTTCCTTCTCACCAACGGGTCGACGTCAGGCGTTCTGGCGGCGGTTTCTGCGGCCTGCGGGCGCGGGGACACCGTTCTTCTGGCCCGCAACTGCCACCGCTCCGTCTATCATGCCTGCATGCTGTGCGGTCTCGATGTGCGGTACGTCTATCCGCGCCGCGCGGGGGGCTTTTCTGTCTGCGGGAGCCTGGCTCCGGAAGATGTGCTGGAAGCCCTGAAGGCGGCGGAGCGCGAGGGAAGAAGGGTGCGCGCCTGCATCCTCACCTCGCCCACCTATGAGGGAATCGTCTCGGACATCTCGGCGCTGGCAAAAATCTGTCATAAACGCGGGGCGCTCCTGATCGTTGACGAGGCTCACGGCGCTCATCTCCCCTTCTGTGCGGACAGCCCGGAGGAGGCACGGGTGCGCGCGGAGGGCCTTGCCTACGCCAGGGCGGGCTGGTGTGATCTGTTTTCTGCGGAAAAGATCCGGTTCTATCCGCTGTCCGCGCTCCATCTGGGGGCGGACCTCGTGGTCCAGAGCCCGCACAAGACCCTGCCGGCGCTCACGCAGTGCGCCGTGCTTCACGCCGGGGAAGACCTTCCCGGGGATGTCCGCACCGCCCTGCAGAAGTGGATCAGCGTGTATCTGACCTCCAGTCCTTCCTATGTGCTGATGGCCTCCGCGTCGCAGTGCCTCGCCTTTATGGAAAACGAGGGGCGTGCGCGGCTGAAGGAGACCGAGGGCGAGCTTGCCGCCCTGCGCCGGAAACTGGCGGATCTCTCTGTTCTGCGTCTTCTGCGCGGAGAGGAGGACGGCGTTTTCGGAACCGACCCCGCACGCCTGTATCTGGAGGCGCCCGGCCTTGGCGGGGCCGCGGCGGAGAGGCTGCGCGGGCAGCACCATATCGAGCCGGAGATGGTCACGCGGGACGGCGTCACACTGATCACGACCCTGGTCGACGGGCCGGAGGAACTGGCCGCGCTGGAGGCCGCTCTCGCGGAGACGGATGCATTTCTGGCTTCGGTCGATGGGGCGTCTGCGGAAGGCGCCGCGCCTGCGAAAACGGTATCCGGGATCTGCACGGATACGGAAACCGATTTGCGAGTGCCGCAGAAAGAAGGTTTTCCTGCGGCGGATACTTCGCCCATAGAGATCTTCCCTATGGCCGGCCGCACGGTCATGACGATGGAAAATGCCTTCCGGGCGCAGAGCGAGGCGGTTCCGGTGGAACGGGCCGCGGGCCGCGTGTCGGCGGACTTCGTCTACGCCTACCCGCCCGGGATCCCGATGCTCGTGCCGGGGGAGGAGATATCGCCGGAAGGGGCGGCATATGCCGCGGAACGGCATGGCCGGGACGGGAATCTGCACGGCATTGACGATGCGGGCCGGATCCGCGTCGTTTCGGAAAAGACGGACGCGCAGACGAGCAAATGACGGCCGGCCTCACGCAGGCGGCCGGAGGAGAACCATGGGAAAACTCGTATTTATTTTGGGAAAGAGCGCTTCGGGCAAGGACACAGTGTATCGCCGGCTTCTGGAAGAGGAGCCGGAGCTTGCGCCTGTCGTTCTGTACACGACGCGTCCCATCCGCGAGGGCGAGGCCGACGGCCGGGAGTATCATTTCGTCACGGATGCGGAGATGGAGCGCCTGGAGGCGGAAGGGAAGATCCTGGAAAAGCGGACCTACCACACCGTGAAGGGCGACTGGCACTATGCCACCGTGGATGACGGCCAGATCGATCTGGAAAAGCACAGCTCGCTGATCCTGGGCGTCCCGACGTCCTGCCGCAGCATGCAGGAGGTCTTCGGCCGCAGCGCGGTGATGCCTTTGTACCTGGAGGTCGAGGACGGGGAGCGTCTTCTGCGCGCGATCCGCCGCGAGCAGCGCCGCATCGTGCCGCAGTACGAGGAGATGTGCCGGCGTTTCCTTGCCGACGCCCGCGACTACCGCGAGGAGGTCCTGGAGGAACTCCATCTGGCCGCGCGAATCCCCAACAACGACCTGGAGACCTGCATCGCCGCGTGCCGGGAGATGATCCACGGGGCGAAGTGAGGCGGGAAGACGGCAGCAATTTCCTC
Source organism: Lachnospiraceae bacterium (assembly GCA_017438775.1). GTDB lineage: Bacteria > Bacillota > Clostridia > Lachnospirales > Lachnospiraceae > RUG11204. The sequence continues at coordinate 2,718 of JAFRUR010000019.1, forward strand.
TGCAAAGACGGAAAATATAAAAAGAGCGCCGCTGCATGCGGTGCTCTTTTTGTGTTCGGATGAGGCAGATCGTAGAAAGAATTCCAGGCCAAAAGAAAAGCGTTCCCGGCCGAAAACCGCGGCAAAACAGTTCGCCCGGGCTTTCACGTGATCAGACTGTACCAGCCGATTTTTGCAAAACCGGCGCCGCGCTTCCTTGGGCTTCGGAGGTTCGCGCCCCGCGCTTTCTGCCGCGAACGGGTGCCGGTCCTGACGAATCTACTTCTTCTCCAGGCTCTCGTCCAGCACGATGGTGAAGGGACCGTCGTTGACGAGGGAGACCTTCATGTCCGCGCCGAAGATGCCCGTCTGCACCGGGGCGCCGGCCTCGCGGCAGAGCCCCGCGAAGAACTGATAGAGGCGGTCCGCCTCCGCGGGGTCGCCGGCCTGCGTGAAGCCGGGCCGGTTGCCGTGGGAACAGTCCGCGTAAAGCGTGAACTGCGAGACGATGAGAAGTGCCCCGCCCACGTCCGCGAGGGAACGGTTGGTCTTGCCGTTCTCATCCTCGAAGATGCGCAGACCCAGGAGCTTCTTCGCGTAGAGGCGCGCAGTGTCGTCCGTGTCGCCCCTGCCCACGCCCAGCAGGACCAGCAGGCCTTTGCCGATCTCTCCGACCGTCTGTCCGTCCACCCGCACCGAGGCGGAAGTGACGCGCTGAATCACAAGTCTCATGATTTTCCTCCCGGAGAAGCCTCTGTCGGTACTCCTGCGTTCAGTATAGCACAAAGGGCCGCGGGCGGAAAAGTCTGTAGGTTTGTCAAACATATGTTACACCGTCTTCAACGAAGTCCCTTAGGACAGTCTGAGGAGATTTCCAACCCAGGGGACGCATGGGGAAGCGGTTGTAATCCTTATAGTTATAGCGCTTGAGCTGTGTGGAGAAATCCTGGAACGAGTAGAACGTGCGGGTCGCATAGAAGCGCTCGTTGTCCTTGCGATGACTTCTTTCAACTTTTCCGTTGTGCCTGGGAGTGAAGGGGCGGATCAGCTTGTGC
>JAFRUR010000020.1 GCA_017438775.1 Lachnospiraceae bacterium
CTACTCCGGCACGCAGGCCTGCAAGGCCCTGAAGAAACTGGGATACCAGATCGTTCTGGTCAACTCCAATCCCGCGACCATCATGACGGATCCGGAGACGGCCGACGTCACCTACGTGGAGCCCCTGAGCGCTTCCCGCCTCACCCAGATCATCGAAAAGGAGAGACCCGACGCCCTGCTTCCGAACCTGGGCGGCCAGTCCGGCCTGAACCTCTGCGAGGAACTCGCGGAGAAGGGCGTGCTGGACAAGTACGGAGTCAAGGTCATCGGCGTGCACATCGACGCGATCCAGCGCGGAGAAGACCGCATCGCCTTCAAGGAGACCATGGACAAGCTCGGGGTCGAGATGGCCCGCAGCCAGGTCGCCTACTCCGTGGACGAGGCCGAGGCCATCGCCCGCGATCTGGGCTACCCGGTGGTCCTGCGCCCGGCCTACACCATGGGCGGCACCGGCGGCGGTCTGGTCTACAATGTAGACGAGCTGTGCACGGTCTGCGCCCGCGGCCTGCAGGCGTCCCTCGTGGGCCAGGTCCTCGTGGAAGAGTCGGTCCTCGGCTGGGAGGAGCTGGAACTCGAAGTCGTCCGCGACGAAAAGGGCCAGATGATCACCGTCTGCTTCATCGAAAACATCGATCCCATGGGCGTGCACACCGGCGATTCCTTCTGCTCCGCGCCCATGCTCACGGTGCCGGAGAGCGTGCAGAAGCGTTTGCAGGAGCAGGCCTACCGCATCGTGGACGAGATCGGCGTCATCGGCGGCACCAACGTGCAGTTCGCTCACGACCCGGTGTCCGACCGCATCGTCGTGATCGAGATCAACCCCCGCACTTCGCGCTCCTCGGCCCTGGCCAGCAAGGCGACGGGCTTCCCGATCGCCCTCGTGTCCGCGATGCTCGCCTGCGGCCTCACGCTGGACGAGATCCCCTGCGGCAAGCATGGGAGCCTGGACAAGTATGTCCCGGGCGGGGACTATGTGGTCATCAAGTTCGCCCGCTGGGCGTTTGAAAAGTTCAAGGGCGCTCAGGACAAGCTGGGCACGCAGATGCGCGCCGTCGGCGAGGTCATGAGCATCGGCAAGACGTATAAAGAGGCCTTCCAGAAGGCCGTGCGCTCCCTCGAGACCGGCCGGTACGGCCTGGGCGGCGCGAAGGACTACGGGACGATGGAGCTCCCGGAGCTGTTCTCGCTCCTGCACACGCCCAGCTCGGAGCGCCAGTTCGTGATGTACGAGGCCCTGCGCCGCGGCGCCTCGGTGGAAGAGCTGCATGAGATGACCGGGATCAAGACCTGGTTCATCGAGCAGATGAAGGAGCTGGTGGAAGAGGAGGAGGCCATCGCGGCCGCTCCCGGCGCCGTTCCCGCGCCGGACGTCCTCCGGAAAGCCAAGGAGGACGGCTTCTCCGACCGCTACCTCGCGAAGCTCGTGAAAGTCCCGGAGGCGGACGTGCGGGCGGCCCGCATCGCGGCTGGCATCGTGCCCGGCTTTGAGGGCGTCCACGTCTCCGGCACGCAGAACGCGGCGTACTATTTCTCCAGCTTTCACGTCGCGCCTTCCGCGGCTCCCGCTTCGGACAGAAAGAAGGTCATGATCCTGGGCGGCGGCCCCAACCGCATCGGCCAGGGCATCGAATTCGACTACTGCTGCGTGCATGCGGCCATCGCCCTGCGCCGGCTGGGCTTTGAGACCATCATCATCAACTGCAACCCGGAGACGGTCTCCACGGACTACGACACCTCCGACCGGCTGTACTTCGAGCCTCTGACCCTGGAGGACGTCCTGGCCATTTACGAGAGAGAGCAGCCCGACGGCGTCATCGCGCAGTTCGGCGGCCAGACGCCGCTCAACCTCGCGGCCAGCCTGAAGGCCAACGGGGTGCGGATCCTCGGCACCACGCCGGAGACGATCGACCTCGCGGAGGACCGTGACCTGTTCCGCGCGATGATGGAAAAACTGGAGATCCCGATGCCGGAGAGCGGCATGGCCTCCACGGTGGAAGAGGCCCTCGGGGTCGCGGAGACCATCGGCTATCCCGTGATGGTGCGTCCTTCCTACGTGCTGGGCGGCCGCGGCATGGAAGTGGTCTACGACGCGGATGACCTCGCGGTCTACATGAAGGCGGCCGAGGGCGTCACCCCGGACCGTCCCATCCTGATCGACCGCTTCCTGCACCACGCCACCGAGTGCGAGTCCGACGCCATCAGCGACGGAGAGCACGTCTTCGTGCCCGCGGTCATGGAGCACATCGAACTGGCCGGCGTCCATTCCGGAGACTCGGCCTGCATCCTGCCTTCGCGCGGGCTGTCCGCGGAGCAGGTGGAGACCATCAAGACCTACACCCGCCGCATCGCGCGCGAGATGCACGTCGTGGGCCTCATGAACATGCAGTACGCCATCGAGGACGGCATCGTCTACGTCCTGGAGGCCAACCCGCGCGCCTCGCGCACGGTGCCGCTGGTCTCCAAGGTCTGCAACGTGAAGATGGTGCAGATCGCGACCGACATCATGACCGGCGATATGACCGGGCGTCCGTCGCCCGTGCCGGGACTCAAAGAGAAGATCATTCCCCACGTGGGCGTCAAGGAGGCGGTCTTCCCCTTCAACATGTTCCAGGAAGTGGACCCCGTGCTCGGACCGGAGATGCGCTCCACGGGCGAGGTCCTCGGCCTGGCCGCCACGGTGGGCGAGGCCTTCTACAAGGCGGAAGAGGCCGCGCAGACCACCCTGCCGCTGTCCGGCACGGTGCTGATGAGCATCTCCGACCGCGACAAGGACGACGCCGCGGAGGTCGCGAAGATGCTGGCCGACGCCGGCTTTGCCATCATGGCCACCCGCGGCACCTACTGGCTGCTGCGCGGCGCGGGCATCCCCTGCGAGCGCATCCACAAGATGCATGAGGGCCGTCCGAACATAGTCGACGAGATCCACAACGGCCGCATCTCCATGATCGTGAACACTCCGGTCGGCAAGCAGTCCGCCGTGGACGACAGCTACATCCGCAAGGCGGCCATCCGCTACCGCATCCCGTACATGACCACCCTGGCCGCGGCGCGCGCGAGCGCGGAGGGCATCCTCGCCCTGCAGAAGGACAACGGGTACCTCCCGGTGCGCTCCCTGCAGGAGTATCACCGCGACGTGCGGGATAAGGAAGACTGAAGACGAGGACGCGCCCCGCGGGGCCCAGGCCGGACCGGCGCGGATCAAGTGCCGGAGCGCGGCGGCAGCGGACCTGTCCGGCGCGGAAATGCGCCGGCCGGAAGGAAACTGGGGATACAGTTTGAAAGATACGGAAAGACGCGGCGCTCTGATCCTGACCGCGGCATCGGTGCTCTGGGGCAGCACCTTTGTCGCCCAGAGCGTCGCGAACCTGCATATGGGCCCCTATACCTTCATCTTTGCGAGAAACGCGCTGGCGGTCATCCTCCTGACCGCCTTCCTGCTGCTGTCGGGCCGCATGAAAGAGAGGCCCGAGGGCCGCGGGCGCCTCTGGCTGGGCGGCTTTCTGATCGGCACGGCCCTGTTCGCGGCCAGTGCCTTCCAGCAGGTCGGCATGCTGACGACGTCGGTGGGAAAGAGCGGGTTCCTGACGGCCACGTATCTGGTGATGCTGCCGCTTTTCGGATTCTTTACCGGACGCAGGCCCGGAAGGAGAGTCTGGTGGGCCGTGCTGCTTGCCATGGCCGGCATGTACTTCCTGTGCATGCGGCCGGGGGACCTCACTCTGGCCCGCGGCGACGTGCTGATGCTCCTGTGCGCCGTGACCTTCACCTGCCAGATCCTCTTGGTCAGCCGCTACGGGAAGGCGTATGACGGCGTCAAGCTGTCGTGCCTCGAGTTCCTGTTCTGCAGCCTGGAGGCCGGCGTCTTCGCGCTTCTGTTTGAAAAGCCGGCTGCCGCGCAGTTCGTCTCCGGATGGCTTCCCGTCGTTTACGCGGGTATCGTCAGCAACTGCCTGGCCTACACGATGCAGATCTACGGGCAGCGCACGGTCCCCGTGGCCGTGGCAGGCATCATCATGAGCATGGAGAGCGTGTTCGCCCTCCTTTCCGGCTGGGTCATGCTGCGGCAGGGCATGACCGGAAGAGAGCTGTTCGGAAGCGCCCTGATCTTCGCGGCGGTGCTGCTGACGCAGATGCCGGAAAAGAGGACGGAAGAGAAGAAGACCTGAGGAGACGCCCCTGCGGATGGCGTACGGGACTCGCCCGGCAGGAACGGGCGGAAGAGAAGGCCGGGCCCGGTCCGGCTTCGTGAGAAGAGCACGCGGAAACCAAAACAGACAGTGACATGAAAGCCGCCCCTGTGGCGGCTTTCCATATTTTACAAAAAAGAACCCCGGAACAGAACAAGAATCAGGTTGTATGACGGGCCTCTTTTGGGGTACAATATAAGCGGGTATGTATGCCCGCGTTTCGGGAACAGAAAAGGAAGAGGCGGTGCTGTCCGACACGGCGCCGCGGAGAGAAGAACATGATCGATTTTGAAGAAGAACTGAAGCGCTTTGCGCCTGCGCCCGAGGTGGACCAGACGGCGGAGACGGTCATCGGCCGCGATATGACGGATCTGACCGACCTGCTCCTGCAGATCGCCTCCCAGAACGGCGGCGGCCGGGCATGAGCGCCCAGACCGCACAGGAAAAGCTGCACAGGCTCTCCCTCGCCTATTACAACGAGGGACTGGAGCAGGCCCGCGTCCGGAATCTGACCGGAGCCGTCGGAAGCCTGCAGATGAGCCTGCGCTGCGATAAATACAACAAAGATGCCAGGAACCTTCTGGGCCTGGTCTATTTCGCGACCGGAGAACTCGTGAGCGCCGTCTCAGAGTGGGTCATCAGCACGGATGAATTCCCGGAGGACAACATCGCCGCGGAATACCTCGCCCGCCTGCAGAAGCACGATTCCTGGCTGGACCGCATGAACGGCTGCATCCGCAAGTACAACCAGGCCCTGCGCCAGCTGGAGAGCGGAGAGGAGGACGTCGCCGTTCTCTCGCTCAAGAGCTGCGTCGGGACCTTCAAGAACTTCCTGCGCGCCCTGCAGCTGCTGGGGCTCCTCTACATGAAGCGCGGCGAGACCGGCCGCGCGCTCAAGATCTTAAAGCGCGCCCTGGAGATCGACCCGGGCAACCCCGTGTCCCAGCGCTACATGCAGGAACTCAAGGAGACGGAGGGGTACCGCAGGGAGATCCGCCGCGTGCGCCGCGACAAAAGGCGCGCCGCGGAGGCGAGCGCATCGGAGACGGAGGCGGACGCCTACCGCGCCGACGTCATCATCCCGACGTACCGTGAGACCGGCATGCTCTGGAAGATGGCGCTGGTGCTGGTGGCCGGCCTCATCCTGGGCGCCATGATCATCTACTACGGCGTGATGCCGGAGATCGTGCGCGGCGTCAAGCGCGAGGCCGCGGACACCGTCATCAGCTACAACTCCAAACTGGCCATGAAGGACGCGGAGCGCGAGGGCCTGGAATTCGAGGTCTCGCAGCTGACGCAGGACGTGGAAAAACTCACGGCCGAGCTTGAGACCTACACCGGCGACGACGGCATCATCCGCAACTACAACCAGCTCCTGGAATGCGTCGCGGTCTATCTGGACGGCAACGACCTGGCCGCCATGGACCTGTTCGTGGACATCGATCCCTCGCTCGTCACCTATGAAGGCTTCACCCGCACCTACGCCAGCCTGGAGCGGGCGCTGGGCATCGGGGACTACGGCCGCATGTACCAGGCGGGCGTCACCGCCTATGCCTCCGGCCGCCACGAGGTCTGCATCGCGTACTTAAAGCGCGCCCTGGCCATCGCGCCGGACAGCGCGGACGCGCTCTACTACATCGCCCACGCCTACGAAAAGAACGGCCAGCCGCAGGAGGCCTGGGACACGTATGACCGCATCAAGCGCGATTTCCCCGCCTACGCGAAGATCGGCGAGGTGGAGGCGCGCCTGGCGGTCCTCAGGGACTACGCGCACTGACCCCTTCGAAAGGACAGATACATGGATCTTCTGATCAAAAACGGACGCGTGATCGACCCGGCCACCGGGACGGACGCGGTGATGGATATTCTCGCGGCAGACGGCGTGATCGCCGCGCGCGGGCAGGCTCTTGAGGCGCGGGGGCCGGAGACGGCCGTCATCGACGCGGCGGGGTGCCTCGTGATGCCCGGCCTGATCGACATGCACGTGCACCTGCGCGACCCGGGCCAGACCCACAAGGAGACCCTGCGCACCGGAGGCGAGGCGGCGGCCCGCGGCGGCTTTACGGCTGTGTGCCCGATGCCCAACACCGTTCCGGTCACGGACACGGCGGAGAAGGTGCGGGAGCTTTTGGAGCGCGCGAAGACGGAGAGTCCGGTGCGCATCTATCCTGTGGGCGCCGTGACGGTGGGGCAGCAGGGCCTTACACTCGCGGACATCGCCGGTATGGCAGAGGCCGGCGCGATCGGAATCAGCGAAGACGGCAAAAGCGTCATGAACCCCGCCCTGTACAAAAAGGGAATGGAGGAGGCGAAAAGGGCCGGGATCCTGGTCATGGCGCACTGCGAAGACAAAGACCTGGTCGCGGGCGGCGTGATCCAGGAAGGGGAGCTGGCGGAGCAGCTGGGGCTTCCCGTCATCACCAACGCGGTGGAGGACGTGATCACCGCGCGCGACATCCTGCTGGCGCGGGAGGTGGGCACACGCCTGCACCTGTGCCACTGCTCGACGAAGGACAGCGTGTTCATGGTCCGCGCGGCCAAGGAGGCCGGCGCCGCCGTGAGCGCGGAGGTCTGCCCGCACCACTTCACCCTGACCGCAGAGGACATCCCCGGGGACGACGCGAACTGGAAGATGAACCCGCCGCTGCGCCACCGGGTCGACGTGGACGCCCTGAAGGAGGGCCTGTCCGCGGGCATCATGGACGTCATCTCCACGGACCACGCGCCGCACGCGCGGGAGGAGAAGGCCGGCGGCTTCCGCACCGCGCCCTTCGGGATCGTGGGTCTGGAGACGGCCGTTCCGCTGGTCATCACGGAGCTCGTGGAGCCGGGACTTCTCTCCTGGACGGAGATGGCCGAGCGCATGAGCCATACGCCCGCAGGGCTGCTGGGCGTGCCGGGCGGGAGTCTGGCTGTCGGAGCCCCCGCGGACATCACGGTGATCGATCCGGCTGCGGAATGGGAGATCGATCCCGCGCAGTTTGCTTCCATGGGCAAAAACACGCCCTTTGCGGGGCGGCGCGTCCGGGGACGGGTGCGCGCCACCGCGGTGGGCGGAAAGATCGTATACGAGGCGTAAGGAGGAGACGATGCGAGCTGCACGTGAGACAGGCGTGGTGAGGGATAACCGGGAGATCGCGCCCGGAATCTTTGCCATGCGCCTGGCCGCACCGTCGGCCGGAGAGGCCCGGCCGGGCCAGTTTTTCTCCCTGTACTGCGCGGACGCTTCGCGCCTCCTGCCGCGGCCCATCAGCCTGTGCCGCATCGACGCGGACGAGGTGACGATGGTCTACCGCGTGGCGGGGGCCGGCACGGCGGAATTTTCCGCGCTCAAAGAGGGGGACTCCCTGGAGTATCTGGGCCCCCTGGGCAACGGCTTTCCGATCGGCGAGGGACACGCCCTCCTCCTGGGGGGCGGCATCGGCCTTCCCCCGCTGCTGGAGCTGGCCCGGCGCCTGCCGGGACCGGTCACCGTCGCGGCGGGCTACCGCGGACCGGACCTTTTCCTGCTGGAGGACTTTGCGGAATACGCGGAGGTCCTCGTTGCGACCGAGGACGGCTCGGCCGGCACCCGCGGCAACGTCCTGGACGCGGTCCGCGCGGCCGGAAAGAACTATGACGTGATCTACGCCTGCGGACCGACGCCGATGCTGCGCGCGGTCAAGGCCTTTGCGGAGGAAGAGGGCGTGCCGGCCTGGCTCTCCCTCGAGGAGCGCATGGCCTGCGGCATGGGGGCCTGCCTGGGGTGCGTCACCGGCACCGTGAAGGAAGATTCCCACAGCAGGGTGAACAACGCCCGCGTCTGCCGCGACGGCCCCGTTTTTTCCGCGGAGGAGGTGCTGCTGTGAATCTTTCCGTCAGTTTTGCCGGCGTGCAGATGAAGAACCCGATCACGACGGCCTCCGGGACCTTCGGGTCCGGACAGGAATACGCGGAGATCTTCGACCTCTCGCTCCTGGGCGCCGTGACCACCAAGGGCGTGGCGAACGTCCCCTGGGTCGGGAACCCGGTGCCGCGGGTGGCGGAGACGCCCTCAGGCATGCTCAACGCCATCGGCCTGCAGAACCCCGGCATCGACACCTTCTGCGAGCGGGACATCCCGTTCCTGAAGCAGTACGACACGAAGATCATCGTGAACGTCTGCGGGCACGCCGCGGAGGAGTACGAGGCCGTGGTCGAGCGCCTGTCGGAGCAGCCGGTGGATCTTCTGGAGATCAACGTCTCGTGCCCCAACGTCCGGGAGGGCGGCATCGCCTTCGGCACGGACCCGCGGGCCGTCGAGGCGATCACGAAGCGGCTCAGGGCGAAGGCGCGCCAGCCGATCATCATCAAACTGTCGCCCAACGTGACCGACATCGCGGAGATGGCGCGCGCGGCGGAGAGCGCCGGCGCGGACGGCATTTCCCTGATCAACACCCTGATCGGCATGAAGATCGACGTGGAGCGGCGCCGTCCTCTGCTGGCCAACGGCACGGGCGGTCTGTCCGGCCCGGCCATCCATCCCGTGGCGGTGCGCATGGTGTACCAGGCCGCGGGAGCGGTCAAGATCCCCGTGCTCGGCATGGGAGGCGTGCGGACCGCGGAGGACGCGCTGGAACTCATCCTGGCCGGCGCCACGGCCGTGGCGGTGGGAACGGCCACGTTTGCGGACCCGATGGCCGCCGTGAAGGTGATCGACGGGATCCGCGCCTACATGGAGCGGCACGGCGTGAGCGACGTGAACGACCTGATCGGAGCCGCCCGCGGCTGAGAGGAGGACACATGGAGAGATACAAGGAAGAGTTTATCGAGTTCATGGTGGAGAGCGGAGTCCTGCGCTTCGGCGACTTCACCTTAAAGAGCGGGAGAAAGTCCCCCTTCTTCATGAATGCCGGGCTTTACGTCACCGGGTCGCAGCTGCGGCGCCTCGCCGGTTACTACGCGCAGGCGATCCGGCACACCTACGGCCTGGACTTTGACGTGCTCTTTGGGCCGGCCTACAAGGGCATCCCGCTGGCCGTCGCGGCGGCGATGGCCATCAGCGAGCTCTACGGCAAAGAGGTCCACTACACCTCCAACCGCAAGGAGGAGAAGGACCACGGCGACGCCGGCATCCTGCTGGGGAGCCCCCTGCACGACGGGGACAGAGTGGTCATCATCGAGGACGTGACGACGTCCGGCAAGAGCATCCGCGAGACCTACCCCATCCTGAAGGCCCAGGCCGACGTGTCGGTGACCGGTCTTATGGTCTCCCTGGACCGCTGCGAGAAGGGGACGGGAGAGAAGGGCGCCATGGAGGAGATCCGGGACACCTTCGGCTTCCCGGCGTCGGCCATCGTGTCGATGCGCGAGGTCATGGAGTATCTGGACGGGAGAGAGATCGGCGGAAAGGTGCTGATCGGACCGGAGGAGAAGAAGGCGCTGGAGGAGTACTACGCGCGCTACGGGGCGTAAGGCTTTTCGGCAGGGCGACGCGGCGCGGACGGCGCCGGACGGCAGGATCCGAGCCGCAGAAATGACGCCTGCGGACCAGAGGATCCGGGACATAGAAGTTTTTTCAGAGAGGATCAGAGCATGGAGAAAGTCTACAAATCGATGAACATGAGCGGCGCCGCGGCGATCGCGATCGGCGTGGTGATGATGGTGGTCGGCCTGTCGGCCGGGATCCTGAGCGTGGTGATGGGAGCGAACCTCCTGCGCCGCAAGGACGACATCACCTTCTGATCATGGGACTGTTCGGGAGGAAAAAACGGCGTGAGGTTCCGCCGGAACCAGCGTCCAAAAGCCTGATTCCGTCCCTGGAGGAAGAACTGCGCCTGGAGATGGAGACGGACGAGAGGATCCGCGACCTGGAGGACATCCTGGCGGAGCGCATCTCCGAGACCATGGAGGAGGAGAAGTACTATTCCTCCCGGGATCCGGACGCCATCCTGAAGGACCCGCGCTTCCGCGAGAAAAAGGAGAGCCTGCGGGAGAGGATCGCCTTCTGGGACGGGGCCAACGGCCTGACGAGCCTGATCGGCGGGATTCTGTCCGCGGGGCTTCTCGCCGCGGCCTTTTACCTGACGATTCTGTCCCGGGGCCAGGCCTCGCAGCTGTCGTCGGTGCTGGCGATCCCGGGCATCCTGGGCGCGGTCTACGGCATCATCTTCGGCGCCGTTTCGGTGCAGAAAAAAGAGCGCAGGCGGGCGCTGGGCACGGCCGGGTTTTCCATCGGCTGCGTGAGCCTGCTGGCTTTCGGCATGATCATTCTGATCGGAAGAATTTGAAAGGAGACACTATGGCAGCAAGAGTCAGCATCGTGATGGGGAGCGATTCGGATCTTCCCGTCATGGCGAAGGCGGCAAAGACGCTGGAGGAGTTCGGGATCGGGTATGAGATGCGCGTGATCTCCGCGCACCGCACGCCGGACGAAATGATCGCCTTCGGGCGCGGAGCGCGGGAGAGAGGCATCGAGGCCGTCATCTCCGGCGCGGGCATGGCGGCGGCCCTTCCGGGCATGCTGGCGGCCCTGACCACCCTTCCGGTCATCGGCGTGCCGATCTATTCCCGGAACCTGGGCGGCGTGGACGCCCTCTATGCCGTGGTGCAGACGCCTCCCGGCGTGCCGGTGGCGACGGTGGCCATCGACGGGGCCGTAAACGCGGCGCTCCTGGCCGTGCGCATCCTGGCCGCCTCCGACGCGGCCCTGGCGGAAAAGCTCGAGGCCTACATGGCAAAGGCGACGGCCGGCGTCGGTGCGAAGGATCAGCACCTGGGTGAGGTCGGCTGGAAGACGTATCTGGAAGAGAAAGCCTGAGGAGGAGCATATGGATTACAAGAGCGCCGGAGTGGATATCGAGGCGGGTTACCGCGCGGTGGAACTGATGAAGGAGCACGTGCGCGCCACGATGCGCCCCGAGGTGATGGGCGGTCTGGGCGGCTTTTCGGGCGCCTTTTCGCTGGAGAAGGTGAAGGAGATGGACCACCCGGTCCTGCTCTCCGGAACGGACGGCGTGGGCACCAAGATCAAGCTGGCCTTCCTTCTGGACAGGCATGACACCATCGGCATCGACTGCGTGGCCATGTGCGTCAACGACGTGGCCTGCGCGGGCGGAGAGCCCCTGTTCTTCCTGGACTACATCGCCTGCGGCAAAAACGAGCCGGAGAAGATCGCGAGCATCGTGAAGGGCGTGGCCGAGGGCTGCCGCCAGGCGGGCGCCGCCCTGATCGGCGGTGAGACCGCGGAGCATCCCGGCCTCATGCCCGAGGACGAATACGACGTGGCCGGCTTTGCGGTCGGCGTGGCCGAGAGAGACGAGATGATCACCGGAGAGGGCATCCGCCCCGGCGACGCGCTCGTGGGCATCGGCTCGACCGGCGTGCACTCGAACGGCTTCTCGCTGGTGCGCAAGGTCTTCCCCATGACCCGCGAGGCCCTCGAGACGTATGAAGAGGAACTGGGCGAGACCCTGGGTGAGGCGCTGCTGCGCCCGACCCGCATCTACGTGAAGGCCCTGGCCGCGCTCAAAGAGGCCGGGATCGCCGTGAAGGGCTGCAGCCACATCACCGGCGGCGGCTTCTACGAGAACATCCCGCGCATGCTCCCGGAGGGCATCCGCGCCGTCGTGGAGAAGGGGAGCTACCCGATTCCCCCGATCTTCGGGCTTCTCAAAAAGCGCGGCGACATCGCCGAAGAGATGATGTACAACACCTTCAACATGGGTCTCGGCATGGTGCTCGCCGTGGCGCCGGAGGATGCGGACAGAGCGGTCCGGGTCCTTCAGGAAGCGGGAGAGAAGGCCTGGACCGTCGGCCGGACCGAGGCCGGAGAAAATGGAGTGACGTTATGCTGAGAATCGTCGTTCTGGTCTCCGGAGGCGGGACCAATCTGCAGGCCCTGATCGACGGGGTCAAAAACGGGACCGTGCGCAATACGCAGATCGCGGCCGTGATCTCGAACAACGCCGGCGCGTATGCCCTCACCCGCGCGCAAAACGCGGGGATCGAGGCGCTGTGCATCTCCCCGAAGGACTATCCGGACCGCGAGGCCTTCCACGAGGCCCTGCTCGCCAAACTGGCGGAGATCGCGCCGGACCTCATCGTCCTGGCCGGGTACCTGGTCAACATCCCGCCGCAGATGGTGGAGGCCTACCGGGGCCGCATCATCAACGTGCACCCGTCCCTGATTCCGTCCTTCTGCGGGAAGGGCTACTACGGGCTGAAGGTCCACGAGGCAGCGCTCGCGCGCGGCGTCAAGGTGACCGGGGCGACGGTCCACATCGTGGACGAGGGCACCGATACCGGACGCATCCTGATGCAGAAGGCCGTGGAGGTCAGAGAGGGCGATACGCCCGAGGTGCTGCAGAGACGCGTGATGGAGCAGGCGGAGTGGGTCATCCTGCCGGCCGCCGTGGACGCGATCGCGAGAGGAGAGCTGAAATGAAGGTTTTGATCGTCGGAAGCGGTGGAAGAGAGCACGCCATCGCCTGGAAGCTGGCGCAGAGCCCGCTGGTGGACAAGCTGTACTGCGCCCCCGGAAACGCCGGAATCGCGCAGATCGCGGAGTGTGTGCCCATCGGCCCGATGGAGTTTGACCGCCTGGCGGCCTTCGCGAAGGAGAAGGCCGTGGACCTCACCGTCGTGGGCATGGACGACCCGCTGGTGGGCGGCATCGTCGACGTGTTCGAGGCGGAGGGGCTCGCGGTGTTCGGACCGCGCAAAAACGCCGCCATCCTGGAGGGCTCCAAGGCCTTTTCCAAGGATCTCATGAAGAAGTACGGCATCCCCACGGCCGGCTACGAGACCTTTACGAGCGCGGAAGATGCGCTCGCCTACCTGCGCACGCAGGCCAAATTTCCGACGGTCCTCAAGGCCGACGGCCTGGCCCTCGGCAAGGGCGTCCTGATCTGTGAGGATCTTCTGCAGGCGGAGGCCGGCATCGCGGAGCTCATGCAGGAGCGCCGCTTCGGCGCGGCCGGCGACACCGTGGTCATCGAGGAGTTCATGACCGGGCGCGAGGTCTCCGTCCTGTCCTTCGTGGACGGGAAGACCATCCGCGTGATGACCAGCGCGCAGGACCACAAGCGCGCAAAGGACGGCGATCAGGGCCTGAACACGGGCGGCATGGGGACGTTCTCCCCGAGCCCGTTCTTCACGCCGGAGATCGAAGCCTGGTGCCAGGCGCACATCTTCGAGCCCACCGTGGCGGCGATGGCGGCGGAGGGACGGCCTTTTCAGGGCATCATCTTCTTCGGCCTCATGCTCACGGCCGACGGCCCCAGGGTGCTCGAGTACAACGCGCGCTTCGGCGACCCGGAGACCCAGGTCGTGCTGCCGCGCATGGAGAACGACCTCATGGAGGTCTTCCTGGCCTGCGTGAACGGCACGCTGGATCAGGTGGAACTGAAGTTTGCCGACAACGCCGCCGTCTGTGTCGTCCTCGCCTCGGACGGCTACCCCGAGCACTACGAAAAGGGCCTGCCGATCACCGGTCTGGAGAGCTTTGAGGGAGATCCCTCGCACTTCGTGTTCCACGCCGGAACGAAGCGGAATGAGGCGGGAGAGCTCGTCACGAACGGCGGGCGCGTCCTGGGCGTCACGGCCCTCGGGGCGACCCTCCGGGAGGCGCGCAGCGAGGCCTACGCGGCCACGGAGCGCGTGCACTTCGCCAACAAGTACATGCGTCACGACATCGGAAAGGCGATCGACGAGGCATGAGCGCGAAGCAGGACCGCCGTTACCACGACCGTCTCTTTGTCCCCTTCGCCCACGCCTGCCGCGACTACGAACTCCTGAAAGAGGGAGATAAGGTGGCGGTGTGCATCTCTGGCGGGAAGGACTCCATGCTGATGGCCCTGCTGTTCCAGGAACTGCAGCGTCACCGCAAGGTCAGTTTTGAACTGGAGTTCCTCTGCATGGACCCGGGCTACGCCCCGGCCAATCGCGCCCTGATCGAAAAGAACGCGCGGGAACTGGGCATCCCGATCCGCTTTTTCGAGTCGGACATCTTCGGGGCGGTGGAGACGATCGAGAAGAACCCCTGCTATCTGTGCGCGCGCATGCGCCGCGGCCACCTCTACGCGAAGGCGAAAGAGCTCGGCTGCAACAAGATCGCCCTGGGGCACCACTATGACGACGTGATCGAGACCATCCTGATGGGCATGCTCTACGGCGGCCAGATGCAGACGATGATGCCGAAGCTGCACAGCACCAACTTCCCGGGCATGGAGCTCATCCGGCCGATGTACTACATCCGCGAGGAGGAGATCCTCCACTGGCGGGACGCGAACGGTCTTGAGTTCCTGCGCTGTGCCTGCCGCTTCACCGAGGGGCTCGCGCTCGAGGAGGAAGAGGAGAAGACCGCGTCCAAGCGCCTGCGGGTCAAGCGTCTGATCGCGCAGCTGGCCGCGGAGGACCCCTGTATCGAGGCCAACATTTTCCGCAGCGCGGAAAACGTGAATCTCGCCACCGTCATCGCGTACAAGCAGGACGGGGTGAGGCATCACTTCCTGGATTCCTACGACGGAAGATCCGGGGAGGAAGAAGAGTAACTTATTCACATATCGCAGGTGCCTCCGGGCACGAAGGAGAAGGCATGGACAAGCAGATCCCCGCGATCTTCGGAGAAATGGTCTTTAACGATGCGGAGATGAAGGCAAGGCTCCCGCACGACACGTACGAGGCCCTGCACCGCACGATCGAGCTGGGCAGACCCATCGATATCGGCATGGCCAACGTGATCGCGGACGCCATGAAGGACTGGGCCGTGGAAAAGGGCGCGACGCACTTCACGCACTGGTTCCACCCGATGACCGGCTACACGGCCGAAAAGCACGATTCCTTCATCACGCCGCAGCCCGGCGGGGCCGTGATGATGGAGTTTTCCGGCAAGGAACTGGTCAAGGGCGAGCCCGATGCGTCCAGCTTCCCGTCCGGCGGTCTGCGCGCCACCTTCGAGGCCCGCGGCTACACGGCCTGGGACCCGACCTCCTATGCCTTCGTCAAGGACAACACCCTGTGCATCCCGACGGCGTTCTGCTCCTTCCGCGGCGAGGTCCTGGACAAGAAGACCCCGCTGCTCCGGAGCACAGACGCGGTCAGCCGCGAGGCCGTGCGTGTCCTGCGCCTCTTCGGCAGGCAGGTCAAGCGCGTGAGCTCCACGGTGGGTGCGGAGCAGGAGTACTTCCTGATCGATAAAAAGCACTACGCGAAGCGCGAGGATCTCATCCTGACGGGCCGCACGCTGTTCGGCGCTCCGGCGCCCAAGGGGCAGGAGATGGAGGACCACTACTTCGGCTCCATCCGGCCGCGCGTCAAGGCCTTCATGGAGGAACTGGACATCGAGCTCTGGCGCCTCGGGATCTACGCGAAGACCGAGCACAACGAGGCGGCGCCCTGCCAGCACGAGATGGCGCCGGTCTTCACTACGGTCAATATCGCCACGGACCAGAACCAGCTCACGATGGAAGTCATGAAGCGGGTCGCGGACCGGCACGGCCTGGTCTGCCTGCTGCACGAGAAGCCCTTTGAGGGCATCAACGGCTCCGGCAAGCACAACAACTGGTCCATCTCCACGGACGACGGGGAGAACCTCTTCGAGCCGGGCGACACCCCGAGCTCCAACGCGCAGTTCCTGCTCTTCCTGACCGCCATCATCAAGGGCGTGGACGAGTACCAGGATCTGCTGCGCCTGTCCGTCGCGAGCGCCGGCAACGACCGCCGTCTGGGCGCGGACGAGGCCCCGCCCGCCATCGTCTCGGTGTACGTCGGGGACGAGCTGGAGCGCGTCATCGGCGCCATCGTGGAGGGCAGCGCCTACGAGGACAGCGCGCGCACCTTCATGAATATCGGCGTGACGGCCCTGCCGCGCATCCCGAAGGACAACACGGACCGCAACCGCACATCGCCGTTCGCCTTCACCGGCAACAAGTTCGAATTCCGCATGCTCGGGAGCGACTTCAACATCGGCTGCACCAACGTCATCCTGAACACCATCATGGCGGATGAACTGGCCCAGTTCGCAGAGGAACTGGAGCAGGCGGCGGACTTTGAGAAAGCCCTGGCGGAGCTCATCACGCGCGAACTGCGGGCACACGAGAGGATCCTCTTCTCCGGCAACGGCTACAGCCGCGAGTGGCAGGAGGAGGCGGAGCGCCGCGGCCTTCTGAACCTGCGGACCACGCCCGAGGCCCTGGAGCGCTACACGGCGCAGAAGAACCTGGACCTCTTTGCCCGCCACGGGATCTACACCGCGCAGGAGGTCGCCTCCCGCCGCGAGATCCTGCTGGATGAGTACGTGAAGACCGTGCGCATCGAGGCACGCACCATGCTGGACATGATCCGCCGCCAGATCGTCCCCGCGGTGATGAAGTTCGAGGGAGACCTGGCCGAGACGGCCGTGCGCAAGGAAAACCTCTTCCTGTCCTCGGACGCGGAGCGCGGGATCCTGAAGGCGCTCACCCTGCTGACGGAGCGCCTGATCGGCGAGACCGACGATCTGGAAAAGACCCTGGACTCTACCTGCGGAGAGACCCTCGCCGCGGCCTACGCCTGCGCGAAGACGGTGCTTCCGGCCATGGAGAAGGCCCGCGCCACGGCGGACGATCTGGAGAAGAGGACCGGCCGCACGTACTGGCCGTTCCCGACCTACGAGGATATCCTGTTCTACGTGTAAATGACGGAGCAGAGGCCTTTGGATCCGGAGCAATAGGTTACATAAGTCATATCCGGCCGGCCCGGCCGACAGGGGCTGCGCCGGCTTCCGTCAGGGAGCATCATCATGGACAGAATCAAGCAGGCGCGCGAGGGCTTTGCCCGCGTTTACGGAGACGATGAGAACGTGCGGGTGTACTTTTCACCCGGCCGCGTCAATCTGATCGGAGATCACACGGATTACAACGGGGGCCGCGTGTTTCCCTGCGCCCTCACGGACGGGACCCTGTTCGCGGTGCGCCGCCGCGGGGACGATACGCTCCGCATGTACTCCGAAAACTTCGCGCAGGAGGGCATCACCGAGGGGAGCCTTGCCGATCTGGACGCCCTGCGCGGCAGCGGCTGGACGGCGTATCCGGCCGGATCCATCTGGGCCGTAAAGCAGGCCGGATACGCGGTCGATGGCGGTCTGGACCTGTGGATCTCGGGCAACATCCCCAATGGGGCGGGCCTGTCCTCGTCGGCATCCGTGGAGGTGGGCACCATCACCGCGGTGAGCGACCTGTTTGACCTCGGCATCTCCTCCGCGGAGGCGGCGGCCCTGGGGCAGAAAGGAGAGAACGGCTTCAACGGCGTCGCCTGCGGCATCATGGACCAGTTCGCGGTGGCGATGGGGCAGAAGGACCACGCGGTCCTTCTGGACACGAATACGCTGCAGTACGCGCAGGTCCCGCTGGAGCTGGGAGACGCGACCCTGGTGATCGCCTTCACGAACAAACAGCGGAAACTGGGCGAGTCCAAGTACAACGAGCGCCGCGCCCAGTGCGAGGAGGCCCTGCGCCGCATCCAGACCCGCGTGAACGCCGCGTCCCTGGGGGCGCTCCGCTCCGCGGACCTGCCGGCCCTGGAAGACGTGATCGCAGACCCGGTGCTCTTTAAGCGCGCGCGCCACGCCGTCACCGAGAACGAGCGTGTGGGCGAGGCCGCGGAGAGACTTTCCGCGGGCGATCTGGCCGGCTTCGGTGCCCTGATGACGGCCTCCCACGAATCCCTCAAACACGACTACGAAGTGACCGGGATCGAACTGGACACCCTGGCGGAGACGGCCGCCGCGTATCCCGGCGTCCTCGGGGCGCGCATGACCGGCGCGGGCTTCGGCGGATGCTGCGTCATCCTGGTCAGGACGGACGCTGCGGAGGGGATGATCCGCTCGGTCGGAGATACCTACCGGGAAAAGATCGGCTACGCCGCGGACTTTTTCTTTGCCAGCGCCGGGCAGGGCGCCTGCCGGCTGGACTGAGACCGAACTTACAAGAGACTCTGCAGACGTCTGCGGAGTCTCTTTTGTTGTATGCGCGCCATGGGCGCGCTCTAACGGGTGAAAGTCCCGAACACGCCCAGGTAGTGGGAAGTGTATAGCTGAACAGCAAGGGTGTTCATCGCGAGGTGAAATCTGAAAGAAGCTGCAGGCAAACCTCTGGTCCGA
>JAFRUR010000021.1 GCA_017438775.1 Lachnospiraceae bacterium
AAAACGAAACCTGGCGTTGATCAACGCCAGGCCTCGTAAGGTTCTTGGTTTTCGTTCTGCACAGTCCCTTTGGGATCTTGAGCTTCTTAACTGTTGCACTTAGTTTGACAATTCACTCCGCCGCTGCCGCGCGGAACTTATTTGTCCAGGACCTCGACCTGGATGCGCTTCACAACGTCCTCCATGAGGCGGACCGCCTCCGGGGTCAGGGCGATGTCCACGCATTTCGCAGTGTCCGCGACGCTCCCGGGCCGGCGCATGCCGACCAGCAGGCTCATGCGGTCATACTGCGAGAGCGCCCAGGCCTCCGCCAGATTGGAGAAGCTGCAGCCGTAGGCCTCGCAGAGGGGCTCCCAGACGGTAAACGCCCGGCGCAGGCCGGCCTTGTACTCCTCGCCCACCCACGGGATGCGGGAGCGGATGTCGGTCTTTGCAAACGTGCGCTCCATGAACTCCGGCGAGGTGAGGAACCCCTCCTCAAGGACGCCGTAGGTCTGGAACACGGTGTTGTACTTCTTCGCGGTCGGGAAGTAGTCGCGGCCATGGAACGGGGACAGGATGCTGAAGAACTCCTGCACCACGGAGACGCCGTCGGAGAGGCGCGCGGGGCAGGCCTTGTACTCCTCGAGGTCGGCCGGCTGGCTGTTGGACAGGCCGTAGGTCCGGATCTTGCCCTCGCGGATCAGCCCCTCCAGGGCGCCCACGGTCTCCTCCACGGGCCAGCTCTTGCACACGTAGTGGACGATGAGAGAATCGATGTAGTCGGTCTGCATGCGCAGCAGGCAGTCCTCCACATCCTGTTTGACCGCGCGTGCGCTGGTGTCGTTGTTCACGGTGTAGCCGTCGCGGGAGTAGTGGAAGTTCCCGCCGTCGCCGCGCCAGTTCAGGGAGCACTTGGTCTGCAGAACAAACTTGTCCCGCCGGCCCTTCAGGGCGCGGCCCAGGAGCTCCTCGCTCGCACCGGTGCCGTACACCGGGGCCGTGTCGATATAGTTGATGCCGTGCTCCAGACACGCGTCCAGGAGGCTCGCCGCGTCCTCGTCGGTGGAGTCGCGGTCGGACCACACGCTCCCGCCGCCCAGGCCCCAGGTGCCCAGCGCGACCACGGAGACGTCGATGTCGGTGTTGCCCAGTTTCTGATACTTCATATCTTTTTCTCACCTTTCGCTGTTTTTCGAGCTTTGGAACAGAAAAGACAGATCTGATATCAGCATACGTTTGCTGCCGGGCATTGTCAAGAGCAGAGACGCCGGGCCGCCTGCTTCGACGCTTCAGGGAAGCAAGAGAAAAGGCCCCTCCCGCGCGCTGCGGAAGGGGCCCTGCCTATGCTGTTTTTGCCCGGGGCAGCCCTGCGTCAGGGCGCCTGCCGCGGGTCCGCACGCTGTGCGAACCGTCCGCGCGAGGCGTTCTTACTTCAGCCCCGTCCCGTACAGGATCCGGGCGATCTCGGAGTCCTTGTCGAGGATGATGGTCTTCTCTCCGCCCTTCAGAGAGACCTTCAGGGCGTCCAGGCTCCGGATGAAGTTGTAGAAATCGGCCTTCTCGGGGGTGTTGTACGCATCCGCGAGCATCTTCATGTACTCGGCCTCGCCCTCGGCCACGGTGATGGCGGCCTCTCTCTGGGCGTTCGCGGTCATCACGGCCACGTCGCGGTCGGTCTCGTTGCGGATCTTCTGCGCCTCGGCCTCGCCCTGCGCCTTGTAGGACGCGGCGATGTTCTGGCGCTCGGAGATCATGCGCTCGAACACGGCCTCCTTGTTGTCGTCCGGCAGGTCCAGGGACTTGATCTCGGCCAGGATGATCTCGATGCCGTAGCCGGCCATATCGCTGTTCGCGGCCTCGGTCACGATCTCGGTCAGGCTCTCGCCGCGGGCCTCGATCACCTCGTCCTGCGACATGGAGGAGATCACGTTCTTGGTCGCGTTGTACACGGCGGCCTCGATGCGCTCCTGCGCCCGCGCCTCCACGGCGTTCAGGCTCTGGATATAGGGGGTCGGGTCCTTGACGCGCCACAGCACGTAGCTGTCCGCGATCATGCTCTTCTTGTCGCGGGTGATGACGTCCGAGGCCTGCATGTCATAGATGCGGGTGGCAGCGGAGATGCGCTGCACGGTCTGCATGAAGGGGATCTTCAGGCGAAGGCCCGGGGTCTCCTGCACGCTCACGATGCGGCCGAACTGGCGCACGGCCACGTATTCTTTCATGTGCACGGTGTAGAGGGAACCCACAAGCACGATGGCCGCGGCGATGACCACCACAAGGCCCAGAAACTTCGCAATCGCTTTTTTCATGGTCTCACTCCCCCTTTCCGTTGTCGGTACCGGCAGGTACGTTCACAAAACTCTCGATCGGAAGCATCGTCTGCGTGGACCCGTCGCTCAGGATGACCTTGAGGCCCGGCAGGACGTCCTCCATCGTCTCGTAGAAAATGCGCTGCTTGGTGATCAGCGGGTTCAGGTTATACTGCTCGAACATGGCCTTAAAGCGCGCCACCTGGCCCTCGGCCTCCGCGATGCGGGCGGCCTTCTGCGCCTCGGCCTGCTGGCGGATCTTGTCCGCCGACGCCTCGGCCGCGGGGATCTGCTCGTTGCGGTACTTGTTCGCGTTGTTCACGGCCGTGTCCTTGCCCTGCTTGGCGGTCTCGACCGCCTTGAAGGCCTGGACGATTGCCTCGGTCGGAGGCTCCGCGTCCTGCACCTGGATGTTCACGACCTGCAGACCGATGTTCTGCTTCTCGAGCTCCCTGGTGATCTTCTCCTTCACGTCGGCCTGGATCTGGCCCTTGCCGGTGGTGATGGCGTCATCCACGTTGTAGTCGATGATCGTGGAGCGGATGCAGGCCAGCGTGACATTCTTCAGGACCTGCTCCGGGCTCGAGGAGTTGTAGATGTAGGCCACGGGGTCGTTCACCTTGTACTCCAGATAGAAATCGATGTCGATAAAATTGAAGTCCTTGGTGATCATGATGCCGTCGCGGTCGTCACTGTAGATGTTCTGACCCCCGTCTCCGATGGAGTATCCGATGCCGGTGCCGTGGGTGGTCATGTCCACCAGCTGCACCTGCTGCAGGTAAGGGATCTTGAAGTACAGTCCGGCCGAGTCTGTGCGGATGACGTTGCCGAACATGGTGACCACGGCATTCTCCTGCTCGGAGACGCGGTAGAAGCTCCCCATGCTGGTGAAGGCGATCACCAGAACGATGAGTCCGATGAGGACCCACTTGCCGGATTTGCCCAGCCGCTCTTTCAGATCGGGTTTCTGGTTCACGGTTTTCCTCCTTTTCATACAGGCGCACCGGTTCCCTTCCGGCCGGCCCTTCGCGGGCGCGGCGCGGACATCCGGAGGACCTCTCCGGACCGGTGCGGCACTTTCTGGTCTTGCCCATATCATACCGGGAATGCGCAGAAAAATAAAGCCCCGGAGGGGAGAAATATGCGGGGGTAATTCTCCGCGCATCTGCAAAAGCGGGCCGGGGTATTCTGTGTGCGATTTTGATACGATCAATTTGCGGAACGCCTCTGGCACTATCTGTTATTTCCCTGATGAGACAAACAAGGGCCGCGGAACACCCCGCGGCCCTTTCCTTATTCTTGCAAACCTGCGGTTCTCACCGCTTCTTGTACACCAGCAGCTCCGGATCCGCCCCCTCGCAGCCGTACGTGCAGACCATGACGAAATCCGCGTTCGCCAGAACGCCGAAGCAGCGCTCGGAGCCGTCCTCCGGCTCCAACTGGTTCCCCAGGTACGTGGTCCCGTCGTCCAGGAATTTGACGCGGGCCCCGCTCGGCAGCGGATAGGCCAGGTTCACGTAGGAACCCACCAGGGCGTTCAGCTTCTCCAGCCGGGGCATGCCCGTGATCTGCAGGGCGTTGATCTCTTCGATCAGCTGCTGCTTGAGTTCCTCGAACTTTCCGCCGTCGCCCAGTTCCTCGCGGTGCTTCCAGTAGTCCAGTTCGGGCAGGCGCACCTTCATGAACGCGCGGGCCTGCTCCTCGGTCATCCCGTCCTCCGCCATGTGCTTCACGCACACGTCGATGAGGTCGTCCATGTCGCTGTAGGTGTAAGTCCCGTCCGCGTAGCACCACTGGCAGTAATCCTCGTTGATGCTCCCGTCCTTTTCGCGGCTCAGGATCTCGTCCTCCAGCGGCATGCCGCAGCACTGGCAGAACAGTGTCCGCGGGCTCCCCAGCAGGGTGTTGATGGAGACCCGGAACAGGTTCGAGAGGAGCTTTAAGGTCTCCGTGTTCGGCACGGTCTCGCCGGTCTCCCAGCGCGAGACGGCCTGGCGGGTCACAAAGACCTTCTCGGCCAGCTCGTCCTGCGACAGGCCGGGCTTTGTCCTCAGTTCGTAGATAACGTCCTTTGTGCTCATCGGACCACCTCCTTCACTCACAGTATATACTACACGGGCGAAAGAATGCACGCAACCGGCTGTTGCTTCTTCAGGCTGCTGCAAACCGGGCCTTTGTATCAAGGGCCGCGGGATCTCCCGCGGCCCCTGTGTCAACTATGTTTTTTCGGTTCTGCTATTCCGTGCGGCTTCTGCTTACGCCCTCTTCTTTGCGGACACCGGGATTCGCACTCCATTTTGGTCAAAGAGAATCCTCAGGGCGCCGGTCGGGCAGGCCTGCGCGCACTTCAGGCAGGTGCGGCAGACGTCCGTCGCGCCGGGGGTATTGAACTCCGGCTTGATCACGGTCGTGAAGCCGCGGCCCACGAGGCCCAGAAGACCGATGCCGACCTCCTCGTCGCAGACGCGCACGCAGAGGTTGCAGGTCACGCACTTGCCCTGGTTGCGCTCGATGACGACCAGGCGCTCCTCCGTGTAGTTCGGGTGCTTCTCTCCGGCCAGACGCTTCACGTCGAGCACCTGCTCGCGCTGCGCGTAGCGGATCAGCAGGCAGTCCTTGTAGTCGTGGCAGCCGCACTCGAGGCAGCGCGCGGCCTCGCGGCGCGCGGTCTCCTCGTCAAAGCCCTTGTTGACCTCGGCGAAGTCGCAGCGGCGCTCCTCGCCCGGACGGGCGGGCATCTGCGCGCGGGGATAGCTCTCCCACACGGTAAAGTCGATGTCCTCGGGCTTTCTCTCGGACACGAAGGGCTTCACGTAGGGCACCTCAGCCCCGCGCAGGAAGGAATCGATCACGTCCGCGGCCTTGCCGGCCTCGCCGATGGCCGCGATGGCGATGTCCGCGCCCTTGTTGGTCGCGTCGCCGACGGCAAAGACGTCGGGCAGGTTGGTGCGGAAGGTGTGCTCGTCCGCGGCGATGACCCCGCGGCGGTTCTTCTCGATGGCCTCAAAGCCGGCCGCGTCCACGTACTGGCCGATGGCCGCGATCACGCTGTCGACCTGAAGCGTCTCGAAAGCTCCCTCGACCGGCACCGGGGAGCGGCGCCCGGAGGCGTCGGGCTCGCCCAGCTGCATGATCTGGAGTTTCACTTCCTTCACGCGGCCGTTCTCCCCGACGATCTGGGCGGGATTGCAGAGGAACTTGAACTCCACGCCCTCCTCGCGGGCTTCCGCGATCTCGATCTTTTCGGCCGGCATCTCGGCCTCGGTGCGGCGATAGATCACGTAGACCTTCTCCGCGCCCAGGCGCACGGCCGTGCGGCAGGCGTCCATGGCGGTGTTGCCGCCGCCGACGATGGCGACGCGCTTTCCGATAGCCGGACGGCCGCCCTCAATGACCTCGCGCAGGAAGTGGATGCCGCCGAAGACGCCCTTGAGATCCTCGCCCGGGCAGCGCATCGCGCTGGACGTCCAGGCGCCGATGGCCACGACAGTGGCGTCGTGTCTGGCGCGGAAGTCCTCCAGGCTCTCGTCGCGGCCGATCTTGTAGTTCGGCACGAACTTCACGCCCATCTCCGCGATCGAATCGATCTCTTTCTGCAGGATCCCGTCCTTGGGAAGACGGTACTCCGGAATGCCGTAGCGCAGCATGCCGCCGAAATACGGCATCTGGTCGTACACGGTGACCTCGTGACCCTTCTTGCGCAGGAAATACGCCGCGGTCAGGCCGCCCGGGCCGCCGCCGATGATGCCGATCTTCTTCCCGGTCTCCGGCGCGATCTCCGGCATGAACTTGTTTCCGGAGAACAGGTCGTTGTCCGCCGCGAAGTACTTCAGGAAGGCGATGGAAATGGGCTCGTCCACATACTGGCGCCGGCAGGCCTTCTCGCAGGGATGCGGGCAGACGCGGCCGATGCTGGCCGGCAGGGGCAGGTGATCCTTGATGATCTTCACGGCCTCGGTGTCATTGCCCTGCGCGATCTGCTTCAGGTACGCCTGGCAGTCCGTTCCGGCCGGGCAGTTCAGCTTGCACGGGCCGAGGCAGTCGCCCTCGTGGTCGCTCATCAGGAGCTCGAAGGCGATGCGGCGCGCGCGCTTTACGCGCTCCGTGTCGGTATGGTAGACGGCGCCGTCCCGCGCCTCGGTGGCGCAGGAGCGCATCAGTTTGGGCATGCCCTCCCCCTCCACGAGGCAGACGCCGCAGGCCCCGTAGATCTTCACGCGCTCGTCAAAGCACAGGGTGGGGATGTCGATTCCGTTCCGCTTAGCGATCGTGAGGACGGTCTCTCCGCTCTGGCCGATGCATTCCCGGCCGTCGATCGTGATTCTGATCTCGCTCATGTTCCGTCCCTCCTCACTCTACCGTGATCGCGCCAAAGCGGCACGACGCCAGGCACTGTCCGCAGCGGATGCAGTCCGCCTGACGGATCACGTGCGGCTTCTTGACCGTCCCGTCGATGGCCTTCGCCGGGCAGTTGCGGGCGCACATGGTGCAGCCGATGCACTTGTCGGCGTGGATCTCGTAGCGCAGCAGGGCCGCGCACTCCAGGGACGGGCATTTCTTCTTCTCGATGTGGGCCACGTACTCGTCGCGGAAATACCGCAGGGTCGTCAGCACCGGGTTGGGCGCCGTCTGTCCGAGGCCGCAGAGGGCCCCGTCCTTGACAGCGACGCACAGCTCCTCCAGGAGCTCGATGTCGCCCTCGCGGCCGTTCCCCTCCGTGATCCGGGTTAGGATCTCGTAGAGGCGCTTGGTGCCGATGCGGCAGTGCACGCATTTTCCGCAGGACTCCTTGGTGGTGAAGTCCAGGAAGAACTTGGCCATACCCACCATGCAGGTCGTCTCGTCCATGACCACCATGCCGCCGGAGCCCATGATGGCGCCGGTCGCGGCCAGGGCCTTGTAGTCGATGACGGTATCGAACATCTCGTACGGGATGCAGCCTCCCGAAGGGCCGCCCATCTGCACGGCCTTGCACTTCCTGCCGTCGCGGATTCCTCCGCCGATGCCAAAGATGACGTCGCGCAGGGTCATGCCCATGGGGACCTCCACGAGGCCGCCGCGCACCACCTTGCCGGTCAGGGCGAAGACCTTGGTGCCCTTGCTGGTCTCCGTGCCCATCTGCGCGTAGGTCTCTCCGCCGTGGGTCAGGATCCAGGGCACATTCGCGTATGTCTCCACGTTGTTGATGTTGGACGGCTCCTGCCAGTAGCCGGCCTGGGCCGGGAACGGGGGCTTGAGGCGCGGCATGCCGCGGTGGCCCTCCAGGGACTCGATCAGAGCCGTCTCCTCGCCGCAGACGAAGGCGCCGGCGCCGGCCTTGATGCGCATGTCGCAGGAGAAGTCCGAACCGCAGATATTTCTGCCCAGATAGCCGGCCGCGCGGGCCTGCTCGATCGCGTTTTCGAGGCGGACGATGGCCAGCGGGTACTCCGCGCGCACATAGACCACGGCCTCGGTCGCGCCGATGGCGTAGGCGCCGATCATCATGCCCTCGATCAGGTTGTGCGGATCGCTCTCGATGACGGCGCGGTCCATGAAGGCGCCGGGGTCTCCCTCATCCGCGTTGCAGATCAGGTACTTGCTGCCGTTTTTGCTCTGCGACTTGCGGGCCGCGTCCCACTTGAACCAGGTGGGGAAGCCCGCGCCGCCGCGTCCGGCCAGGCCGGACACCTTGATGACGTCGATGACCTCTTCCTGGCTCATGCCGGAGAGCACCTTTTTCAGGCCCTCGTAGCCGCCGCGCGCCTCGTAGTCGATGACGTCGGTCGGATCCACGATGCCGCAGTTGCGGAGCGCGATGCGGGTCTGCTTCTTCAGGAACGCCTCGTCATCCGGCTGGATGGTCAGGGCGTCAAGGGCGGACAGGTCCTCTCCCGCGAGCGCCGCGGCGATGGCCGGGGCGTCCGCCTCGGACACGCGCACCAGACGGCGCACCAGGGTCTTGTCCTCATAGATATCGACGATGGGCTCCAGATAGCACATGCCGATGCAGCCGGTAATTCCCACCGGGATGCCGGCCTCCTTCAGCAGGGGCTCCAGGGCGCTCTGCACCTTCGCGGCGCCGGCCGCGATGCCGCAGCTGCCCTCTCCGATGACGATTCGTCTCATCCCTGCGCCTCCTTTCCGGCCTGCTCCTTCAGACTCCGCAGAATCTTGACCGTCTTTTCAGGGGTCAGGGTGCCGTAGGTCTCCCCGTTGATCATCATCACGGGCGAAAGGGAACAGCAGCCCAGACAGGCCACGTCCTTTAAGGTGAACAGGCCGTCCGCGGTCGTCTCTCCGTCGCGGATCCCGAGTTCCTCCGTGATGGCCTTGGAGATCCTCTCTGAACCGTTGACGTGGCAGGCCGTTCCCTGGCACTGCATGATCAGGTATTTCCCGACCGGCTGCAGCCGGAACTGCGTGTAAAACGTGGCGACTCCCAGCACCTTGGCGGGCGAATCGCCCGTGGCCTCCGCCACGGCGTACAGCACGTCTGTGGGCAGGTACCCGTAGATATCCTGCGCCTTCTGCAGAATGGTGATCAGGCTTCCGGGCACCGCCGCGTACTTCTCCAGCACGGGCGCGAGCAGGGAAAGATCACTCTTCTGCTGCGAACACTGGCACATGTCATTGCCTCCTTCCTTCCGGCGCCGTTTCGACGGACGGCAGCCACGATGATGAAATAAAAAACCGCCAAAAAGACTTCGGTGGCTCATTTCCGGGAACAGTTTCCCTGCGTTATGGAACTCACCTATATTATAACAACAGACGGGGGCTCTTTCAATTGCATTTTCGTCAAACCCTCGTTCCTTTTTTTGCGATATTGCAGACGCGGGCAGAGTTTTTCCCTGGGAGAGCCTCTCCCGTCCGCCGCTCCCCGTTCAGAGCCGTCAGATCCCCTCTTCCCGCTCTGTTTCTCTGCCGGAAAAGACGCCTGCGGCGTTTCCCTGTGCCCGGTTTCTGTTCAGGACAGGCCTCTTTGGGCAGTTGAAGTACAGAGATCCTCCGCTCTGTTTCCTGTGACAGAAAAAGGCGGAATCCCCGAAGGGACTCCGCCGTAATTCTCTTTCTTCTGCTTACGCCTGCGCGAGCGCGGCGGCCAGGGCCTCCAGCTGCGCCTGGCTCTGCGCCGACACGGCGCTCTTTAAGGTGACGACCGGCTCGAGCACGGTGATGTTCTTCAGGCCCTCCAGGCCCTCGCGCATCTTCTTGCCGGACTGCGGCGCCCAGCTTCCGTTCTCGATGATTCCGACGGTGCGGTTCTGGTAGTTCTTCATCTTCAGATGATAGATCAGGTCGTGCATCACCGGGAAGAGATCCCCGTCATAGGTGGTGGCGGCCAGGACCAGCCTGTCGTAGCGGAAGCAGTCCTCCATGGCCTCGGACATGTCGTCCCGGGTCAGGTCGAAGAGCTTGACCTTGATGCCCTCGGCGGTGAGCATCTCGCCCAGCATCCTCGCGGCTTCCAGGGTGTTGCCGTGCACGCCCGCGCAGCAGATCGTCACGCCCCTGTCCTCCGGCTCGTAGCGGCTCCAGACGCCGTAGCGCTCGATGACGGGCGCCGGCTCGAAATGCACCGGGCCGTGGAGCGGCGCGATCGCCCGCACCGGAAGGGCGGACAGCTTCTTGAGCGCGGCCTGCACCTGCGCGCCGTACTTTCCGACGATGTTGAAGTAGTAGCGGCGTCCCTCGCAGTACCAGTCCTCCTCCTGCTTTTCGATCGTCCCGAAGGAACCGAAGGCATCCGCGGAGAAGAGCACCTGCTCGGTCTTCTCATAGGAGAACATGACCTCGGGCCAGTGGATCATGGGCGCCATCACAAACGTCAGGGTGTGGCGGCCCAGGGAGAGTTCCTCCCCCTCCTTCACGACGATGCCGCGGCCTGCGAGGTCCTCGCCCAGGAAGGCCGTGATCATCGGGAAGGTTTTCGCGTTCCCGACGATTTTGAGCTCCGGGTACTTTTCCGCCATCATCAGGATGCCCGCGGAGTGATCCGGCTCCATGTGGTGGATGATCAGGTAGTCCGGGGTGCGGCCGGAGAGCGCCTCTTCGAGGTTCTCCATCCACTCATCCAGCTTGCGGGCGTCCGCGGTGTCCGTGACCGCGACCTTTTCGTCCAGAATGACGTAGGAGTTGTAGGTCATGCCGTTCGGGACCGGGTACTGGCTCTCAAACAGGTCCAGGTCCTCATCCTGCGCGCCGATGTAGAGGATGTCCTCCGAAATGTCCATGCTGCGAAGTCTCATGCCGTGTTCCTCACCTTTCAAAAAAACTGTGTCTGCCCGCCCGCAGGTCTCTCCCGGCCGTCTCCGGGAAGCGCTCCTCCGCTCCCGAAATACCTGACCGAAGCCCTGCCGGCGCGGTACCGCGTATGTCTGTCAGGCGCATCTGCGCCTGAACTGCCGTCTTCTGCGGTGCCCCGGGACGGAGCAAACTTTACTAAAATGTTTTAAATTCTGAAATAATTATATTCCCGCGGAGCGCGTGGCGTCAAGGGATTCCCTCACACACGAGCCAGCGGTTCCTGCCCTTATACCTTACGACCAGGCCTTCGGGACGCGGGACATATGCAGGCCGGCATCGCCTGTCCTTATCCCCCGGGCCAGGCCATTCGGTTCGTTCCGGAGACGCGGCGCAGCCCGGTCGTTTCCCCGCGCCTCACATATTCCCCGCGTAGACCCGGCGCAGTTTCTCCCGCGCGGCGGATACGAGGCGCAGCACGGTCTGCCGCGGCGTCGGCCCCCTGTCCCGCATGCGGTACTGCGGGAAAAAACGGGTCAGGTGGAGCGGGATCTCTTCCCCGCCCGGAAGCGAGGCCACCCAGGCCGCAAGGTCCCGGATCTCCTCCTCGCTGTCGTTCATTCCCGGCACGACCAGCGTCGTGAGTTCCACGTGGCAGGTCTGCGCCGCCTTCGCGATGAAGCTCTTCACGATCTCCAGATCGCCGCCCAGGGTCTTCTCATACGTCTCCGCGCAAAAGCACTTGAGGTCGATATTGAGCGCGTCCGTGAGCGGCAGGATCCGATCCGCGACTTCCCCGGTCACGCAGCCGTTGGTGACAATCACGACCTTCAGGCCCTTTTCGCGCAGAAGGACCGCCGCGTCCCGCACATATTCCCAGCCGACCAGCGGCTCGTTGTACGTAAAAGCGGCGCCGATATTGCCGCGGCCGCGCAGCTCCTCCGCGATCTGCGCCAGTTCCTCCGGGGGCAGGAAGTTCTCCGAATCCCGGACAAACTCACGTCCTCCCGACATGGAGATCTCCCAGTTCTGGCAGAAAGGACAGCGCAGATTGCAGCCGAAGCTCCCGACCGAGAGGATCCGGCTCCCCGGGAAGAACCTCGCCAGGGGCTTCTTTTCGATCGGATCGAGGGCGAGGGACGTGACGACCCCGTAATTCAGCGGGACGATCTCACCGTCCCGCATCCCGCGGGCGCGGCAGAGCCCCGTCTTCCCCTCCGTAAGAACGCAGTGATGCGGACAGACCGGGCAGGTCTTTCCCCCGTCAGACATGGCGCACCACCTCGAAGCGCTGCAGTTCATAGTCCTTCTCGCGCGCGGACAGGCCGGCCTTCTGCAGCGCGATGGCGATCTGCCCGTCCACGGTGTCCACGCCGTCCAGGTTCGGAAGCAGCAGGCCGCGCTTCCTTCCCTTGCTGACGATGACGCCGTAGCGCTTTACGTCCAGTTTTTCCTTCGAATCGATCTTTTCGGGCCGCGCCAGCACGTCGACGCTGATCTCCAGCGCCTCCAGCTCCTCCCTGCGCACGGGGTCAAAGCGCGGATCCCGCGTCGAGGCCGAGATGGCATTCTCGAGAATCTCCTCCGCGACGCAGCCCTGCGTCGGCGCAATGGTCCCAATGCAGCCGCGCAGCCGTCCCTCCTTGTGGAGCGACACGAACACCCCGGCCCGTTCGGAGAGCATCTCCGCCGGAAGACCCTCGGGAATCTCAAGGCGCTTTCGGGCGCCGACCCAGGCCTCGACCTGTGCACGGGCGAGCCGCACCCAGGCGTCCTCACGGCTCCTCTGCTCCGTGAGGACTTTTCTGCGCCGTTCCTCCCACACCTGCAGAAGATGCCGCGCGGGGTCCTCCCCCAGCACCCGGTACGTGCAGATGCCGTACCCGACGCCGAAGGTCCCCTCGTGGCTCAGTTTCTCCGTCTCCAGGCACTTTCCGTCCAGCGCGCCGGCCATCATGCAGAAGCTCCGGTGGCCGCACTCGGCCGCCCTGTCGCAGAAAGTCTCGTCAAAATCCAGAAGCTCGTCAAAGGCCGCGCGCCCCATCACGTCCATGATTCGTTCGTCGTAGGCCGGCCCCTCGGGGGCAAAGCCGTAAGGCCCCTCCTCCAGAAGCTTGTGGGAGAGGTCTCCGCTTCCGACGAAGACGACGCGCCGGTCCAGCTTCTCCGCCGTCTGAGCGATCATCTGCCCCAGCCGGTAGTGATCGGCCAGGGGCAGGCCGGAGAGACCGATGCGGACGAGTTTGTACCCCTTGCAGTACTTGCCGATATAGTACAGCGGGATCATCGTCCCGTGGTCGAGGACCGCGCTCCTCTCCCCCATCTTTCCCGCCGGAAATCCCTCCTTCTCCGCCAGCCGGGCGAGGGCCGCCGTGAATTCCTCGTCGTAATCCACGTCAAAGCGGAGCTGCGGGGCGCGGAACCGGCGCATATCGCCGTTCGCGCCCTTTCCGGGAGAAATATGAAAATAATCCGCATACATGACAGAATGCGGCGAGCTGACAACGATCGTATCCGGCCGAAGCTCCGCGATCAGAGCGGCCGCCGTCCGATAGGCGGCCTCCGTCGCCCCGATCTTCTTTTCCTCTCCCCGTCCGACCTCCGGCAGGAGGATCGGCGGATGAGGCACCATGACTGCGCCGAGAACAGACATTTCGATCTCCTTTCTGTGACCGCAGCGTCTCACGTCATCCACAGGCATCCCGAAGCTATATGACTGTCCGCGCATAAAACCTGTCTGCTGCGCCGTCTTTGCCGGACACTTTCCGGACAGTCGGTGCAGGCGATCGCTTTTTTCTCCGGACGGCACCTCACAGTACAGCGGATGCCAGGCGACCGCTTTTTTCTCCGGACGGCACCTCACAGTACAGCGGATGCCGGGCGACCGCTATTTCTCTGGGCTGCACCTCTATTATAGTATCGAAAACAGCCGGAATCAATCGCGGCGCCCTGCCGACGGCGCGGCCTCCCTCAACATTCTTTTGCCATTTGCGTAAAAACACCTATTTCCATCTTGAAAAACCGCGGGAGGTCTGTCATACTATACTTATAATACGGATAAATATTCATCTCTACGGTTGAGATTTCTCTGGTTCCTATTCCTTCTTCTCTTCTGCAGGTAACGGCCATGAGTGAACGCGACTTCTACAACCAGGAGCATCCGCAGCATCCGGAATTCGATCCCCTTCCGGAGCATTCCTCTCTGCCCGAATATTCCCCCCTCTATCCCGATATCACCTTCTTCCAGGAATCCTCTGTGACCTGCCGCGAAGAAAATATCTTCCAGGGACGCCCGCCCGAGGGTGAGCCCTCGCGAAGCGACCGGCGCGAGGAGCGCAGGAAGCGCGAGCGCTACTCCATCCTCCACACCCTGCTCGGATCCGCGATGCGGGGCGGCGCCGTCGTCCTGGCCACCATGACCGCCGTGGCCGTCATCACCGCAAGCGCCGATTCCGGCCGGGGGCAGTTTGCTCCCCAGATCGCGGAGGCCGTCGAGTCCGCGAGGCGTCCGGCCTTCACACAGCAGATCGGATACGATTCCGACGACTTCGTCAGACTCTGGGCCGGAGATCCGGACGCTCCCCACAAGTACGATCTGGACAATCCCATCATCGCAAAGGAGCCGACCTGCCTCGACATCGGCGAAGTCGAATTCGTCTGCACCGAGTGCGGCGTCCACATGCACGGCACCCTGCCGGCCGGAGGACACCAGCCGTCCGAGGCGATGATCCTGGACAAGGTCGAGGCGACCTGCCTGACCGAGGGAAGCTACCGGGAGTACATCCGGTGCTCGGTCTGCGGAGAGACGCTGAAAGACGAAACGGTCATCGTGGCAAAAGCCGAGCACACGCCCGGAAAGACGGTCCGGAGCCGGGAGGTCAGCGCCACCTGCACCACCGAGGGGAGCTATACTGAGATCACTCCCTGTACCGTGTGCGGAAGGGAGATCTCGAGAACCGTCATGACCTTGCCCGCCCTGGGTCATACCGAAGCGCAGGCTGTCCGGGAGAACGAGACAGCCGCGACCTGTACCGAGGACGGCTCTTACGAAGAAGTCATCTACTGCTCCGTCTGCGGAGAAGAGCTCTCACGGACGGCCACGGTCGAAGCCGCGACCGGACACACCGCGGCGGAGGCGGTCCATGAACACGAAAACGCCGCGACCTGCACCGTCGGCGGCTCCTATGAGGAAGTCGTCTACTGCTCCGCCTGCGGCGCGGAACTCTCCCGAAGTACCGTCACCGTGCAGGCGCTCGGGCACACCGCGGGCAGCCCGAAGACCGAGAACCTCCGCGTGGACAACTGCCTGCAGGGCGGCATAGGCGAAGAGGTCGTCTACTGCTCCACCTGCGGCGCGGAGCTGTCCAGAACGCAGATCGACATCGCTCCCAAGCAGCACACCGCGGGCACTCCGAAGAAGGTCTGGATCTACGGCTATGAAAACAATAGCGGCGTCATTACCGGGCCCGACTGTCTGGACGGAGGCGCCTACGAAAACGTGACCTACTGCTCGGTCTGCGGCGCGGAAATGGCACACTCCGAGGAGATTCAGGTGGATCCGCCCGGACATACTTTCAGCACGAACCCGTCCCGGGGACAGGTCCTCAAGTGTTCGGTCTGCGGCACGCCGTTCATTGAGGCCGTATACTACGGCAACAATTACATCACCTTCTATCTGGACACGGATTGCATGACTTCCCTGGCAAATGCCGGAAAACAGTTTGACACTGTGAAACTCTGGTCGTATTCCAACAACGCATACATCAACCAAGGCGGATACGAATACGGAGATTCCGGCAGCATCTCCATTCCATACCAGTACGCGGCCGTCGGAGAACGGTTCCGCGTGGACTGGTTCTTCACCAACGGGTCCTACGTGTCGTCCAACGACGTCGTCCAGACCCAGTGATCAAGGACTTAAACGAAGGTCATGAAAGGAGGCCCCTCATGAGTGAGGTCAACAACAAGAAACGGACAGGCAGGGCCGGAAGAGTTGTCGGGGTGATCATCATCGTGCTCATCCTGCTTCTCGTGTGCTTCCCGGACCTGTGCTTCTTCCTGAGCGCGCCGCAGAAGGAAGCTCTCAAGCTGTTCACCGCCACCTACCTCGGCAAGTACATTCCCATGCGCACGGAGTCCGGCGGCTTTGACTTCATGCGGCTCGTCGCCCTCATCCTCATGATCGCCGGCTGCTGGGCCGTCTACCGCATCCTCATGTGGATCTTCGGACTCATCCGGACCAAGAGCCGCCGCGGCCAGACGCTCAAGGGCATCCTCGCCAACATCATCCGGTACGCGGTCGTGGTCTTCGCCATCATCTTCGGCCTCAACATCCTGGGCGCGGACGTCCTGACCGTCATCGCCGGCCTCGGAATTCTGGCCTTGATCATCGGCTTCGGCGCGCAGAACCTGATCGAAGACATCTTCGCGGGATTCTTCATCCTGTTCGAGGGCAGGTTCTACGTGGGCGATATCATCAGCGTGGACGGCTTCCGCGGTACGGTCCGGTCCATCGGCGTCGTTTCGACGCAGATCGCGGACGTCGGCGGCAACATCCGCATCATGAACAACTCCGACATCCGCGTGCTGACGAACCTGTCCGACGTCTCGTCCGTCGCGGTATCGATCGTCAGCATCGCCTACAGCGCCGACCTCATCAAGGCGGAGGAAGTGATCAACGCCCTGCTCGACACCCTTCCGGAGAAATATCCGGAGATGTTCCCGCAGCGTCCGAAGTACATGGGCGTGGAAAACCTGAGCGAGTCCTCGGTCGACCTCAAGGTCACCGCGGATGTGCACGAGTCCAACATCTACAACGCGAGACGCGTCCTGAACCGGGAACTGAAGCTGGCGCTTGATGCAGCCGAGATCGAGATCCCGTTCCCTCAGGTCGTCGTCTGGCAGGGAGGAAAATAATATACCGTTTACGGGAAGTCCGAAAGGGAGTCCGAAAGGGCTCCCTTTGTTCGTTTTGTGGAGTCAGACGACTGTCTTCCTCTCCTGCAGGGCACGGGGATGCGGCCTCGCCGCGTGATGAAAAGGAACCTTGCAACTCTTGCCCCGCAAAGCGCCGATCCCGCGGAATGATCTGCAGAGGAATGAACTGCCCCCGTCAGGTGCCGCAAAATGGCTGTTTTTCCGGTTTCTGCCGCATTTCCTGCGGTCCCATATCACTACTTATCCAAAAAATGATCACGTTTTGAAAAAAAGTTATTCAAAAAAACGAAAAACCTATAGCCAAAAACCTTATCCTATGCTAGACTACCACCAATGCAAGGGGGCAGTGCACCCCGGTTATCTAAAAAATAGATAACCGTATCTAAGAATCCGAACTAAAAGGTTCAAGGAGGTATCTCATGGACACTCTGCTCTACCTGATCCCCGTAGTCGGTGTGATCGCCCTGATCTTTGCCGCTGTGACCGCGTCCGCCATTACGAAAGAGGACGTTGGCACGGACCGCATGAAAGAGATCTCGGGCGCCATTCACGAAGGCGCGACCGCCTTCCTGATGTCCGAGTACAAGATCCTGGTCATCTTCGTCGCAGTCCTCTTCGTCATCATCGGCGTTGCCCTCGGCAGCTGGCCCACCGCCTGCGCTTTCCTTGTGGGTGCCGTCTTCTCCACCCTCGCGGGTTACTGCGGCATGCAGGTGGCCACCCGCGCCAACGTGCGCACCGCTGCCGCCGCGAAATCCTCCGGCATGGCCCGCGCCCTGCGCGTCGCCTACCGCGGCGGATCCGTCATGGGCTTCTCCGTCGTCGGCCTCGGCGTTCTGGGCGTTGCCCTCATCTACCTGATCACCAAGTCCACGGACGTCCTCTTCGGCTACAGCCTGGGCGCCTCCTCTGTTGCTCTCTTCGCCCGTGTGGGCGGCGGCATCTACACCAAGGCTGCCGACGTGGGTGCAGATAT
>JAFRUR010000022.1 GCA_017438775.1 Lachnospiraceae bacterium
TATTCGGCCGTGGCCGCGAAGGACATGGGGCAGCAGGTGGAGGCGTGGTTCGAGAACAGAGACGGGGAGAAGATCAGCGACACGCTGTTCTACAGTCTGGAGAACTACTTCTTCAACCGTCTGAAGAAATCGGATGACGAGGATTTCAAGGCCCTGGTCCGCGCCGCGCTCAAGTTCAGCCGGTCCGCGAAGGCGTACTTCGAGAGCGAGGCGCACTGACACACGAAGGAGGATCTGCCCCGGCCGGAAACGGCGCGGGGCAGGACTTCCGGAACAGAGAATTGGACGCGCCGGGGAGACCCGGCGCGTCTTTTTTCGTGACGGAAAGGTCACTTTTTCTCCTCAAAAAGATAGACCTTCGGGATGTCCTATGGTATACTTCACAATCGGAGAGGTGTGTGGTCATGAAGCAGCTGGCAGAGGACATCCGCAGCGGACAACTGAAGAAGGTCTATCTGCTTTTCGGGGACGAACCGTTCCTGATCCGCAGCTTCAAGTGGCAGCTCAAGGCCGCCGCCGTCGGAGAGGACACTATGAATCTGCAGGTGTTCTCCGGAAAGAAGATCGACCCGCAGGACGTCATCGCCGCGGCGGACACCATGCCGATGTTCGCGGACCGGCGCTTCGTCCTGGTGGAGAACTCCGGCTGGTTCAAAAAAGAGGGAAAGGCCGTCGCGGACTACCTCCCGGAGATGCCCGAGACCACAATGCTGGTCTTTGCGGAGACCGACGTGGATAAACGCAGCGCCCTGTATAAGCAGGTCGCGAACCTGGGCTATGCGGCGGAACTCAGAAAGCAGACGCCGGCCACTCTGGAGACCTGGGCCGCGGGCATCCTCGCAAAGAGCGGGAAGAAGATCACGCGGGAAGCCGCCTCGGATTTCGTGGATCGCGTCGGGGACGACATGTTTCGCCTCCGCAACGAACTGGACAAGCTGATCAGCTATCTGGGGGACCGAGAGGTCGTGACGCGGGAGGATCTGGACGCCGTCTGCGTGCCGCAGGTCACCGGCCGCGTCTTCGACATGGTGGGCGCCATTTCCCGGCGGGACCGCCGCATGGCGATGGAGCTGTACGCGGAGCTTCTGTCCCTGCGCGAGCCGCCCATGCGCATCATCAGCCTGATCGGGCGCCAGTACCAGCAGCTCCTCATCTGCATGGACGAGGCGGGCCGCACGGCGGATCCGAATCAGATCGCGAAGGTCCTGGGCGTGAAGCCGTTCGTCGTGCAGAAACTCCGGCAGGTCGGCCGCGGGTATTCCCGCGCGGACCTCGAGAACGCGCTGGACGCCTGCGTCCGGGCGGAGACCTCCATCAAGAACGGGAACATGCGGGATCGGACCGCGGCGGAGCTTTTGATTCTGGAACTGAGCGCGAAGGCGTAAGGAGCCGCGAAGGCCGGCCGCGGGCAGCTGCCGTCGGTCCGCAGAGAGCAGATCCCGCGGGCGCTTTCGGCATCCGGGCGCACCCGGAGGGGGACGCTGCGGAGCGCTGCATGGCCGGCCGCAGACAACATATGAAAAGAACTTTAAGTTAACATAATTTTGCAGGAGGAGATCGATATGCAAGCAAGAGACCTGTTTGAGACCCTGTCCGGGAACGTGTATCCCGGCCGCGGCATCATGCTGGGCCGCAGCGCGGACGGCGCGAACGCCGTCATCGCGTACTTCATCATGGGCCGCAGCGAGAACAGCCGCAACCGTGTCTTCGTGACAGACGGAGACGGCATCCGCACCCAGGCCTTTGACGAGAGCAAGGTCACGGATCCGAGCCTCATCATCTACGCGCCGGTGCGCGTTCTGGGCGGGACCACCATCGTCACCAACGGGGACCAGACCGACACCATTTACGAGGGCTTCCTGCACGGCAAGACCATGGGACAGGCCCTGCGCACCCGCACGTTCGAGCCCGATGCCCCCAACTACACCCCCCGCATCTCCGGCGTACTGGAGATGGTGGACGGCGGTTTCTTCTACCGCCTGTCGATCCTGAAGAGCGACGACGGAGACCCTTCCCAGTGCCTGCGCTATTCGTACTTCTACGATGCCCCGAAGGCGGGAGAGGGACGTCTCATCCACACCTACGTCGGCGACGGCAGCCCGCTTCCGAGTTACGAGGGAGATCCGGCCCGCGTCACCTTTGAGGGCGACATCGACGCCTTCACGGAGAAACTCTGGAACAGCCTGAACGCGGACAACCGCGTCTCCCTGTTCGTGCGCTACATCCCCGTCGACGGCGGAGAGGCGCAGACCCGCATCGTGAACCGCCACGAAGGACACTGACAATAAACGTATAGAAAAGGAGAACAGGATGCGCGAACTGGAACTCAAGTACGGATGCAACCCCAACCAGAAGCCCTCGAAGGTCTATCTGGAGGACGGCAGCGACCTTCCCATCGAAGTGCTCAACGGACGCCCCGGCTATATCAACCTGCTGGATGCCTTAAACGGCTGGCAGCTGGTCAAGGAACTCAAGGAGGCCACGGGCCTGCCCGCCGCCACGTCCTTCAAGCACGTGTCGCCGGCCGGCGCCGCCGTGGGTCTGCCCCTGAACACCGTTGAGAAGAAGATCTACTGGGTGGAGGACCTGGGCGAGCTTTCTCCCCTGGCCTGCGCCTATGCCCGCGCCCGCGGCGCGGACCGCATGAGCTCCTTCGGAGACTTCATCTCCCTGAGCGACGTCTGCGACCTTGACACGGCACGCATCATCAAGCGCGAGGTGTCCGACGGCATCATCGCCCCCGGCTACACCCCGGAGGCCCTGGAGCTTCTGGCTTCCAAGAAGAAGGGCAATTACTGCGTCCTGAA
>JAFRUR010000003.1 GCA_017438775.1 Lachnospiraceae bacterium
ACGCGGGCGGGAGAGCGCACCGGCCCGCGGCGCACAGCGGGAGCGGGACGGGGGCGCGGAAGAGCGCTGGAAGGGCGCGGGGCGTGCTCCGGAGAGCGGGCGCGCGGACGCGAAGGACCGGGACCTTATCCACAGAATACACAAAATATTACGATAGGGTGAATCTTGACCACAACATCTTGAATCGGGTCCCGGCGGCAAACTACAATGAGCACAGTTAGAGTGTGCGGACAGAAGGAGAGTGTGAGAGATGGAATTGGTGATCGATCGGAAGAATGCGAAATGGCTGGAGACGCTGCGCACCAGACTGCAGGACATGATGAAGGACCTGGCCTCCGTAACGCCCGCCTGTGAAGAGGCGGAGGCGGAAGTGCCGGCCTGCGAGCATTTCGCGTACAAGCGTACGCTCCTGTTCTATACGGAGAGCTGCGAGTGCTGCCGCTATGCGAAGTGCGTCCGGGACGGGAACGGGGAGAAGACGTGGATCTGCGGATGCGGATCGACCGGAAAGAACGCCTGCTGAACCGAAAGAGCCGACGCTGAAAAGGAGCCTTCCGGGCTCCTTTTTCCACGCCTTCCGCCGGGGCGGAAGCTTAGACGAGCAGGGAGGCGACGAGGAAGCCCGCGCAGCAGACGAGGTCCGCCGCGATGAGGCAGGCGTCCTTCTCGTCGTCCTCAAGATCCTCGAAGGACGGGTCGGGGGACTCCTCCAGGTAGTCCGCCATGTCACCGTACATGCGGGAGCGCTTCTTCCGGGGGTTGACGCGCAGCATCATCAGCCGCGGCAGCTTCACGCCGTCAAGGCGCAGGAAGGCGAGCATCGCGAGCAGCGCGAAAAGGACGGCCAGCAGGAGGAACAGGTCCCCCCGGAGGTCGCGCCCCGAGGAGGGCCGGGCGAAGAAATCGACAAGGAGCGCCGCCGCGAGGGCCAGCACGGCCCGGGTGAACGCCATGTGGACGAACGGGCGGATCATGTACCTTTGCCAGAGCTCCCTGAACCGCGCGAACCGCTTCATACGGACCGCCTCCCTTCCACGCCCATCATACGGGCGCGCGGCCCGGATTGCAACCGCGCTTTGCGGATGCGCTTTTTTCCCGCGGGAGGCGGCGTTTTTTCTTGACGCTGAATGATTCGTTGGCTATAATGAACAAGCTATCCCGTTGCGGAGGCATATTTCACTATCTTATTAGGAGGAACATCATGAAGAAGCTGCTTGCAGTCGTGCTGGCGGTCGTCATGCTCCTGTCCGCCGCGTCCTTCGCGTCGGCCGACGAGCTGACCAACCTCAACACCTACGAAACGCAGGCCCGTGAGCTCGAGACCTGGAACATCCATTATTCCCAGGCCGCGGCCGACCTGAACGTGCTGTGCAACCTGATCGACGGTCTTCTGACCAACGACAACCACGGCAACCTGAAGCCCAACGCCGCGAAGGAATATCATTCCGAAGACGGCGGCAAGACCTGGACCTTCGTGCTCAACGAGGGCATGACCTGGTTCAACAAGGAAGGCGAGTATCAGGCGGACGTCAAGGCTTCCGACTGGGCGACCGGCCTTGAGTGGGTCCTCAACTACGCCAAGAACGATTCCTACAACGTGTCCATGCCCGCCGAGATGATCGCCGGTGCCAACGACTACTATGAGTACACCAAGGCTCTGACCGAGTCCGACGGCGCTGAGGCCGCCAAGGCCCTGACCGCCGAGGCTGGCAGCAAGTTCGCCGAGATGGTGGGTATCGCCGTGGACGACGCGGCCGGCACCATCACCTACACCCTGGTGGACCAGCTCCCC
This sequence comes from Lachnospiraceae bacterium, assembly GCA_017438775.1. Taxonomy (GTDB): domain Bacteria; phylum Bacillota; class Clostridia; order Lachnospirales; family Lachnospiraceae; genus RUG11204. Next base: position 1,793 of record JAFRUR010000003.1, read on the forward strand.
TACTTCCCCTCCGTGGCCACCTACAACTGCCTCTATCCCCTCTCCGCTGAGCTGATCGAGGAAGTGGGCGTGGACGGCTACCGTGACATCACCTGGGAAGACATGTGGTACAGCGGCGCCTACACCGTGAC
>JAFRUR010000023.1 GCA_017438775.1 Lachnospiraceae bacterium
AGTACTCGAGGTCCGCGGTCTTCTCCGGCCAGCCCAGCGTGGAGAACGGCCACAGCGCGGACGAGAACCAGGTGTCCAGCGTGTCGGGATCCTGCGTCATGTGTCCGCCGCACTTCGGGCAGGTGTCGCAGCCGTCCGGCGCGACCACGGTGTGGCCGCAGTCGTCGCAGTAGTACGCGGGGATGCGGTGGCCCCACCACAGCTGACGGGAGATGCACCAGTCCTGCGTGTTCTCCATCCAGTGGAAGTAGTTCTTGTCGAAGCGCTCGGGGACGAATTTGATTCGTCCGTCGCGCACGGCCTCGATCGCGGGCTTCGCGAGGGGCTCCATGCGCACGAACCACTGGAGGCTCACCATCGGCTCGATCGTCGTGCCGCAGCGGTAGCAGGTGCCGACCTCGTGCTTCAGGGGCTCGATTCCGGCCAGGAAGCCGCCCTCCTCGAGGTCCTTCACGATGGCCTTGCGCGCCTCGTAGCGGTCCATGCCCGCATACTTCGGATAGTTGTCGGTGATCTTCGCGTCCTCGGTCAGGCACACTTCCATCGGCAGATGGCAGCGGCGGCCGACCTCGAAGTCGTTCGGGTCGTGGGCCGGGGTGATCTTCACGCAGCCGGTCCCTTTGTCGAGCTGGGCGTGCTCGTCCGCGACGATGGGGATGCGCCGTCCCACCAGCGGGAGGACCAGATACTGGCCGATCAGGTGCTTATAGCGGTCGTCGTTCGGGTTGACGGCGACGGCCGTATCGCCGAGCAGGGTCTCGGGACGCGTCGTGGCGACCTCAAGATACCCGCCGCCTCCGACCAAGGGATAGCGGATGTGCCAGAAGTGGCCGTCCTGCTCCTCGTAGTTCACTTCCGCGTTGGAGATGGACGTCCTGCAGTGCGGGCACCAGTTGATGATGCGCTCGCCGCGGTAAATGAGGCCCTCGTCGTAGAGCATGCCGAAGACCTTGCGCACGGCCGCGGAGCAGCCCTCGTCCAGGGTGAAGCGCTCGCGGTCCCAGTCGCAGGACGAGCCGAGCTTCTTCAGCTGCTCGATGATGCGGCCGCCGTATTTGGCGCGCCACTCCCAGGCCCGCTCCAGGAATTTCTCACGCCCGAGATCTTCCTTGGTGAGCCCTTCCTTGCGCATGGCCTCGACGATCTTCGCCTCGGTCGCGATGGACGCGTGGTCCGTGCCGGGCTGCCACAGGGTCTCATAGCCCTGCATGCGCTTCCAGCGGATGAGGACGTCCTGCAGCGCGTTGTCCAGCGCGTGGCCCATATGGAGCTGCCCGGTGATGTTGGGCGGCGGAATCACGATGGTGTAGGGCTTCTTGTCGGGGTTCACCTTCGCGCGGAAGTAGCCCCCCTGCATCCACTTCTCGTAGATGCGCCCCTCGATCTGCTGCGGATCGTAGGTCTTCTCGAACTGTTTCATGTTGATCTCCTTATCTTTCACGGACGACGTGTCCGCCGTGTGCGTTCTCCTGTGTGCCGGCGCGCGGCCGGCTGCCTTCCTGTTACAGTAACGGCAGGTCCCGCGCCGGAGACGGCCCGACTCTCCGAAAACCGCCGATGAATATGAAAAAACGCCCCTGCCGTTCGGCAAGGGCGCGGATGCGCGGTACCACCTTGATTTCTCACTCGTGCGCCTGTAACGGATGCGATCCGGGAGCGCTTACGCAGCCGCTGCGCGGCCTTCTGCCCTCCGGCTCCGAAGCCACCTTCCGCCCGCTGCCCTTCCGGCGCCTTCCAGCCTGTGGACGCCTTCTCTGCAAAGCCCGCCGCGCGCGTACTCCTCTTCGTCAAAGCCTTTATGGATAGTCATTGTAGCGAAAACTGTACCCGCTGTCAACCGTTTTCACGCGTGAAAGTGTCCCGCGGGGGTCTCAATACCGTCGATCCGTCCAAAAACCGCCCGGCAGCGCCGGATGCGGCCCCGGTACCGTCCGCTGCGTGCGGGCCGGCCCCGCTTCCCGACCGGACGGGCGGTTCTCTCCCGGGCCTTCCAACGGCATACCCTGCGCCGTCTCCGGGCCGCGCGCCATTCCCCGGCACATTCAAAAATGGAATAACAGCATATGCATTTATTGTCAAAATAACTTGCTGTTTTTGCTAAGTTTCCTAACACATTGCCAAATTTTTGTCTTTACCCATCCCTTCGTTTGTGCTATGATTAATTAAATTGCGGAACCAGTACCATCCTGCTCTTCTCGTTCCTTGAAGGAGGTCCTATGCAGGCGTCCTGTCCCATTCTCATTCGAAAGCGCCTCATCCCACCGGAAACCATTGCCCTCACGGACGACGTGCTTCTCTACCGGGACGATCGTATTCTGGTCACGGCCTGGCGCGCCCTTCATCCCAAGCCTTCGCTTGAGCGCGGCTACTCGTGCTACTTTCTGCAGGAGGGCTACAAGGTCAGCAAATTCTACCGCTCGGAAAACGTATTCCGTCACTGGTACTGCGACATCATCGAAACAGACTACAGCGCCGCGGAGGATACCTATCTGTTTACGGATCTCCTCGCGGACGTCATCATCCGTCCGGACGGCTTCGTCAAGGTCGTGGACCTGAACGAGCTCTCCGAGGCCTGCGCGGCCGGTCTCCTCACCGGGGACCAGCTCTGCCGGGCCCTCTCCAGCCTGGACGCCCTGCTGGGGATCATCTACGACGGTAAATTCTCCGAACTCACTAAGGAAATCGAAACCCGGGAAGGCCCTGTGGCCTGACCCCAACGGAGGTACACCATGTCCCTGGAAGCACTCGACACCATCGCCGCCGCGGAGGAGACCGCACGCCAGATTCGCGCCGATGCCGCCGCGCAGGCGCGCCGCACCGTGCAGGAGGCCAAGGACGCCGCTGCCGCTGCCTTAAAGGCCGCGGAGGAGCGCGCCCGCAAGGAAACGGACGCCCTGCTCGCGCAGGCGGACGAACAGGCCGCCAAGGAAAACGAGACCGTCCTGGCCCGCACGCACCGCGAAGAAGACGCCCTGCGGGACAAAGCGCGCGCCGGTATGGACGCCGTGGTCTCTCAGATCGTAGGCAAGATTCTGGAGGGCTGATATGGCCATCGTACGGATGAAACATCTGCGGGCCTATGTGGTCCGCCCCCAGCGGGACGCACTGATCGCCCGCCTGCTCCATCTGGGGTGCCTGGACGTCCACGTCCCGGAGGCGGCCGCCGCGCAGGAGAGCGCGGACCGGTTCTCCCCCGAAAAGGCATCTCTCTCGGAACTGCGTTCGGAGCAGACGCGAGTCCAGAGCGCCCTTCGCATCATGGAGGCCATCGCCCCGCACAAGCGCGGTCTTCTGGAACCCCGCCCCGTCGTCGCGGAGTCGGAGTTCCTGAACGCGGACGCGCGGGCGCGCGACCTCAAGGAAGCGGAGGAGATCTGCGCCCTCGACGCGGAGCTCAAGCGCCTCGCCGCGGAGGAAGCCCGTCTGCGCACGGACATGGAGTCCCTCGCGCCCTGGAAATCCATGGATCTCGATCTCGGCGCCCTCTCCACCCGCACCTGCGGCGTGAACCTCATGAGCGCCCTCGCGCAGATCAAACCCGAATCCATTCTGGCCGCGGCCGAGGAGGTCACGGAGGGCGTCGTCGTCCTGCCGGTCTCCGAGGACACCGTCCAGAGGAGTTTCCTTCTGATCGCCCACCAGGAAGACCTGCCTGTGGTCACAGACGCGGTCCGCGCCATCGGCTGCACGCAGATCACCTTCCCCGGCCTGACCGGGACCCCGGCCGATAATCTGGCCCGCCTCGAGAAAGACCTGGCAGACCTGAACGCCCGCCGCGAGGAGATCCGCACGGATCTCGCCTCCCGCGGGGACGTCGTCCCGGCCCTGCGCGTCACGGCGGACCGCATGAGCACGGAGGTCCTGCGCGCGGAAGTCACGGAGCGCATGGCCGCAGCCGGAGAGGTCTCCCTCCTCGAGGGCTGGTTCCCGGCCGTTTCGGAGGAGGCGCTGGCCGCCGTCCTGGCCGACTTCGACTGCGCCTACGAGACAGAGGACCCGGAACCCGAAGCGTTCCCGGACGTCCCCGTCAAGCTCAAGAACTCCAAAGCCGTCACGCCCATCAACATGGTCACGGACATGTACGCGCTTCCCGCGTACGACGGCGTGGACCCGAACCCCCTGATGTGGCCGTTCTTCGTGCTCTTCTACGGCATGATGATGGCGGACATGGGCTACGGCATCCTGATGATGCTGGCCTCGCTCATCGTCGTCAAGAAGGCCAAGCCCCGCGGACCGACCGTACGCAACCTGTTCCCGCTGCTCGGCATCTGCGGCATCACCACCTTCTTCTTCGGGGCCATCACCGGCGGCTTCTTCGGCGACCTGCCCGTGCAGCTGGCCAAGATGATCGATCCGAACACGACCTTCACCAAAATGCCGGCCCTCTTCTCGCCCCTGGACGATGCCCTCATGGTCCTGATCGGATCCCTGGCGCTCGGCGTGGTGCAGATCCTCACGGGTATGGCCGTGAACGCCGTCAAGAAGATCCGCCGCGGACAGATCGCGGACGCCGTCTTTGAAGAAGGCACCTGGACCGTCATGCTGGCGGGCCTGGCCGTCTTCGTCCTGGCAAAGACCCCGATCGTCCTGATCGTCGGAGCGGTCATGCTGGTCGTCGGAGCGGTGCGCGGCGCCGTCGCAAACGGAGGAGGCCCGGCCAGGATCGCCCTCGGCACCTTCACGGGCATCTTCGGATCGCTCTACAGCAACGTCACGGGATACTTCAGCGATATCCTCTCCTACTCCCGCCTGATGGCCCTGATGCTGGCCGGCGCGGTCATCGCGCAGGTGTTCAACACCCTGGGCGCCATCACCGGGAACGTGGTCACCTTCCTGATCATCTCCATGATCGGAAACGCCCTCAACTTCGCGCTCAACCTGCTGGGCTGCTTCGTCCACGACATGCGCCTGCAGTGCCTGGAGTTCTTCGGACGCTTCTACGAGGACGGCGGAAAGCCTTTCCGCCCGCTGGAGATGCAGACCCAGTATGTAGACGTTGTGAAAGAGTGACAGAGCCTTCGGACGCGCGCAGGGCGCCGTCCCGGGACACCGGCCGGAAACGGCAGACACGGCGCGGATGCGCCTGACAGAAATCACCGGAGCGGCCCCGCGCCGCGGCCGCGATCATAAACAAAAAACAAAAACAAGCAAATAAGTCAAAAGCAAAGACAAGGAGGACACTGTTGTGAGCTTTTTCGAATCGTTTGGAGGTCTGGCGCTGGCACTGTTCGGATCCGGTCTGGCCGTTGCCCTGTCCTGCGTGGGTTCCGCGAAGGGTACGGGTATCGCCGGTGAGGCGGGTACCGGACTTCTCTCGGAGGATCCCTCCAAGTCCGGTAAGGTCATGGTCCTGCAGCTGCTGCCCGGTACCCAGGGTCTGTACGGCCTCGTGGTGTGGTTCTTCTGCCTCATCCGCATGGGCATGTTCGGCGGAACGCCGAATCTGACCGTCCAGCAGGGCCTGCAGTACTTTGCGGCCTGCATGCCGATGGCTCTGGGCGGACTGCTTTCCGCCATCGCGCAGGGACGCGTCGCCGCGGGCTCCATCAACATCCTGGCCAAGAAGCCGGATGACTGGACCAAGGGCCTCATCCTTTGCGGTATCGTGGAGTTCTACGCCATCCTTTCCCTGCTGGCCTCCATGCTGATGCTCCTCAGACTGTAAGGAGCGGCACATGAAGGGACTCGAGAAGATCACGGCCCGCATCGAAGCGGACGCCCGCCGCGACGCCGAAGCCGTTCTTGAGACGGCCCGCGCGGAAGCGGAACAGGTGCGCGCCGCAGGCGATGCCGCGGCCAAAGAGCGCTACGAAGCGCTCATGCGCGAAGGGAAACAGGCCGCCGCGGACCGGCTGGCCAGGCTTTCCCGCGCCGCGGAAATGGAGGAGAAGAAGGCACTGCTCTCCTGCCGCCAGCTTCTGGTGGAGGAGGCCTTCGAGCGCGCCGCAGGGCGCATCAAGACCCTTCCGCACGACGCCTATGTGCGCCATCTGGCCACGCAGGCGCTCCGCGCCTCTGTGACCGGCAAGGAAGAGATCCTTCTGAACGAAGCGGATAAAAACGTCTGCGGTCAGGAGGTACTGGAGCTCGCCAACCGTCTCCTCGCGGAGGCCGGCAAAAAGGCGGAGCTCACTCTGTCGGAAGAGACCGGACGCTTCTCCGGGGGCATCGTCCTCAAGGAGGGGAGCGTCTTTGCCAGCTGCACGAACGAGGTCCTGATGGACCAGGCCAGAGAGTCTCTCTCTGCTGCCGTCGCGGCCGGCCTGTTCCAGTGATAAAGCCCGGGTCCTGCCCTGTCCCCGCGTCCGCACGCCGGACCGGAGCGGAAAAAGCGCCCGGCACAGTCAGCGAAACAACAACAGGGAGGAAGATCCTTGTCTAAGGTCAAAGACACCGAATATCTTCATCTTTCCGCCTATCTGCGCGCCCGGGAGGCCTCTCTCCTCTCTGCGGAGCGCCTGGAGCGCATGGCCTCCGCCGCGGACGCTGCGGAAGCTCTCCGTCTCCTCTCGGAGGCAGGCTACCCGGATCTCGCCGGGGCCTCAGACCGGGAGTTTGAGGACGCGCTCGCAAAACGGCGCGCGGCGGAACTGTCCGATGTGGAGCGCCTGTGTCCCGAAAAGGACGTGGTGACGGCGTTCCGCCTCCGGTACGACTATCACAACGCGAAGGTCCTCGTCAAAAGCGGGGGCAGCCTTCCCGAGGGCGCGAACCTCTACTCCGGCTGCGGCCGCGTGGAGCCCGACGTCCTGGTGAACGCGTACCGCGAGGACGTCTGGGGCGACGTCCCGCCCGCTCTCGCATCGGCCATCACCGCGGCCCGCGACGCCCTGGCCCGCACCTCCAATCCGCAGCTCGCGGATATGGATCTGGACAAGGCCTGCTTCGCGGAGATGCTCTCCCTCACGAAGGGACTTTCGGACGGCTTCTACTACGGCTATGCCCGCCTGATGATCGACGCGGCCAACCTGCGCAGCGCGGTCCGCTGCCTGCGCGGCGGCATGGACGACGGCGTTCTGCGCGCCGCCCTCATCCCGGGCGGAACGGTGGACCCGGACCGCATCTCGGAGCTCACCTACTCCGAGGGACCCGCGGCCGCGTTCGCGAACGGCCCTCTGGCACAGGCCGCTGCCCTCGGCGCGGATGCCGCGCAGGGAGCGCCCCTGGCCGGCTTTGAGAAGGCCTGCGACAACGCCCTGATGGAGCATCTGGCCGCGGCCAGACGCACCGCCTTCGGCCCCGCCGTGGCGGTGGGCTACCTCTCCGCCGTGGAGGCCGAGATCGTGGCGGCCCGCATGGTCGTCCAGGCCAAGAAGAGCGGCGTGCCCGCGGACATCTTAAGAGAAAGGCTGCGTGACGCCTATGTATAAGATCGCTGTCGTCGGATCGCCCGAGACGGTGGTCGGCTTTACGGCCCTCGGGCTGGATGCCGTCGCCGTGCGCGGGCACGAAGATGCCGTACATATCTTCCGCTCCCTCATCAAGGAGGGCCAGCCGGATCCGTACGCCATCATCTATGTGGAAGAAGATCTCGCGCAGGTCCTTTCGGAAGAGATCGCAAAGTGCAAAGACCGGCCCCTGCCGGCTGTCATCCTGATCCCCGGCAAAAACGGTTCCCTGGGACTCGGAAGCAGCGCCCTGCAGGCCGCCGTGGAGCGCGCCGTCGGCGCCAATATCCTGTAAAGAAGGAAGGAAACAACATGAGCGGAACGATCACAAAAGTCTCCGGCCCGCTGGTCGTGGCGACCGGCCTTGCCGATGCCAACGTCTCCGACGTGGTCCGCATCGGAAAGCAGCGCCTCATCGGCGAAGTCCTCCAGATGAAGGGCGAAGACGCCTCCATCCAGGTTTACGAGGAGACCTCCGGCCTCGGCCCCGGCGCCGCCGTGGAGACCACCGGAATCCCGCTGTCCGTGGAACTCGGACCGGGCCTTCTCACCAATATCTACGACGGAATCCAGCGCCCGCTGGCACAGATCCGCGCCCTGACCGGCGCGAACATCGCCCGCGGCGTGGACGTCCCCTCTCTGGACAGAGACCGCCTCTGGGAGTTTGAGGCTGTCGCGGCCGTCGGTCAGCACGTGGAGCCCGGCGACGTCCTCGGCACCGTGTAGGAGACCACCGCGGTCCTGCACCGCATCATGGTCCCCGTGGGCGTCTACGGCACCGTGAAGTCCATCCAGAGCGGCTCCTACACGGTGGAGCAGACCGTGGCCGTCATCGAGGACGAGACCGGCACGCAGACCGAGGTCAACATGATCCAGCGCTGGCCCGTGCGTATCGCCCGCCCTTACAAGAACAAATTCATGCCGTCCCGGCCGATGAACTCCGGACAGCGCATCATTGACACCCTCTTCCCGATCGCCAAGGGCGGCACGGCCGCCGTGCCCGGCCCCTTCGGCAGCGGCAAGACCGTCGTGCAGCACCAGCTGGCCAAATGGTCGGACGTGGACATCGTGGTCTACATCGGCTGCGGCGAGCGCGGCAACGAGATGACCGACGTTCTGAACGAGTTCCCGGAGCTGGTCGACCCCCGCAGCGGAGAGTCGCTGATGCAGCGCACCGTGCTGATCGCGAACACCTCCGATATGCCCGTGGCGGCCCGCGAGGCCAGCATCTACACCGGCATCACCATTGCGGAGTACTTCCGCGACATGGGCTACGACGTGGCCGTCCTGGCCGACTCCACGTCCCGCTGGGCCGAGGCCCTGCGCGAGATGAGCGGCCGTCTGGAAGAGATGCCCGGTGAGGAAGGCTACCCCGCCTACCTGGCCAGCCGTCTGGCCCAGTACTACGAGCGCGCCGGCGTGGTCGCCTGCCTCGGTCAGGAGGACCGCCAGGGCTCCATCACCGCCATCGGCGCGGTCTCCCCGCCCGGCGGCGATATCTCGGAGCCGGTCTCCCAGGCCACCATGCGTATCGTCAAGGTGTTCTGGGGCCTGGACAGCTCCCTGGCCTACGCCCGCCACTTCCCCGCCATCAACTGGCTCACGTCCTACAGCCTGTACACGGACACCCTGAAGGCCTGGTACGACGAGAACTTCCCCGGCTTCATGGACAACCGCGAGCGGGCCATGGCCATCCTGCAGGAGGAAGAGAGCCTGAACGAGATCGTGAAACTGGTCGGTAAGGACTCCCTGTCCGCAGGCGACCAGCTCACCCTGGAGACGGCCAAGATGCTGCGCGAGGACTTCCTGCAGCAGAACGCCTTCATGGACGAGGACGCCTACTCCTCCTACGACAAGCAGTACCGCCTGCTGTCCATGATCCTCCGCTACGACGACCTCTGCCGCGCCGCCATGGCGCGCGGCGCCGATGTCGCCAAGCTCTTCACCATCGACGCCCGCGAGAAGATCGGCCGTGCGAAGATGATCCTGCCCGGCACCTACGAAAAGGCCTACGCCGATATCGAAGCCGACATGAAGGCCGAGATCGAAGCGTTCACGGAGGGAGGGACCGAAGAATGATCCGCGAATACAAGACCATCAGTGAGATCGCCAGCCCTCTGATGATGGTGAAAAACGTCGAGGGCGTCACCTACGATGAACTCGCCGAGATCGAGCTCCCCAGCGGAGAGCGCCGGCGCTGCAAGGTCCTGGAAGTGGACCGCGACACCGCGGTCGTCCAGCTCTTTGAGAGCGCGCAGGGCATCAACCTGGCAGGCTCCACCGTCCGCTTCCTGGGCCATCCCCTGGAGCTGGCCGTGTCCGAGGACATGCTCGGCCGCGTCTTCAACGGCATGGGCGAGCCCATCGACGGCGGCCCCGCCATCCTGCCGGAAGCCCACCGCGACATCAACGGCCTGCCCATGAACCCCGCCGCGCGCGCCTACCCCGCGGAGTTCATCCAGACCGGCGTGTCCACCATCGACGGACTGAACACCCTGGTCCGCGGCCAGAAGCTTCCCATCTTCTCCTGCTCGGGTCTTCCGCATGCGGCGCTGGCCGCGCAGATCGCCCGTCAGGCCCGCGTGCTCGGCACGGATGAGAGC
>JAFRUR010000004.1 GCA_017438775.1 Lachnospiraceae bacterium
ATCTCGGTGAGCACCTTGCCCAGGGCCTGATAGCCGTCGAGGGCGATGTACACTTCGATCTTCTCGGGGTTGATGATACCGCAGTTGCGCAGGGCAACGCGCTTCTGCTTCTTATAGAAGGGCGTCTCATCCAGGGAGATGATGGTGCCGTCTTCCTTGCTCACGGAGTCGGTGTACAGCAGGCGCTGCACGATGCGGCCCTTGAGCAGATGCTCGGAAACGATCTCCTCGACGTCTTCCGGGGTGACGCGGGAATAGAAGGATCCCTCCGGATAAACGATGACGACGGGGCCGTTCTCGCACAGGCCGAAGCAGCCGGTCCGGACGACCTGGACCTCTTCGGACAGATCGTTCTTCTTCAGTTCGGTCTCAAATGCGTCGATGATCTTCGCGCTGCCGGAGGACGTACATCCCGTACCGCCGCAGACGAGCACATGGGAACGATACATTGCTTCTCCTCCTTATTTGTTGGCAGCACCGATGGTGTACTCGGTGACGACGTTGCCGTTGACGATGTGGTCCACCACGATCTTGGCGGCCTTTTCCGAATTGAGCTTCACGTAGGTGGTCTTTTCCTGGCCGGGAACGTAGACTTCCGCGACGGGCTCGAACTGGCAGATGCCGATGCAGCCGGTCTGGGAGACGGTCACGTTCTTGAGGCCGCGCTTCGCGACTTCTTCCACGAAAGCGTTGAGGACCGGGCGGGCGCCGGCAGCGATGCCGCAGGTCGCCATACCGACGAGGATGCGGATGTTGTCAGGTGCGTCCTCGCGCATGCCCATCTGCGCCTTCGCCTTGTCTCTGAGCGCCTGGAGCTCTGCTAAACTTTTCATAGATTCTGTTTTCCTCCTGCCTTAAGCTTCGGGCGCGTACAGCGCTCCGATGTTCTCTTTCAGATACTCTCCGATAAAGAGCTGGATCTCCGGACTTGAAAGCGGGACTCCCTCCAGGATCTCGCAGAACTGCCGCGTCTCCGCCTCGAATTCCCGTCCGTCCACGACGTGGCGGTAGCGGATGTTGACCGGCTCGTTCGCGCAGATGAGGAGCGCCATCGTGGAGGCGATGTCCCCAAGAGGCATGCGGTCCACATGGCTGTGCCGGAATGTGGCGCTGACCGTGGTGCCCGCTCCCGGCTCGGACGCGATGTCGAAGGTGCCCTCCGCCATCTCCGCCGCCATTTTGAAGAACGGGACACCCAGCCCGACCTTGCGGGTGGTGCGGGTGGTATAGAACGGGTCCGTGACCCGCGCCACCTGCTCCGCCGTCATGCCGCAGCCGTTGTCTTCGATGCGGATGGAGAGAATGTCCTGTGCGGTATCCTCACAGACCTCGATCCCCACCTGCGTCGCGCCCGCGCGGATGCTGTTTTCCGCGACGTCCAGCACGTTCAGAGAGAGTTCCTGCATCATTCCTTACGCTTCCTGTCTGTATTTCTCCAGGATCTTCGGAACGTCGTTCGGCACCAGACGGCCGTAAACTTCTCCGTTGATCATGATGACCGGCGCCAGACCGCAGGCACCCACGCAGCGGCAGGCTTCCAGCGAGAACCGCATATCCGCGGTGCACTCTCCGCCCTGGATGCCGAGCTCTTTGGCCAGGCGGGCGTAGACTTCTCCGGAACCCTTGACGTAGCAGGCCGTACCCAGACAGACAGCGACCTTGTACTTGCCCTTCGGATTGAGCGTGAACTGAGAGTAAAACGTCGCGACGCCGTACACTTCCTCCTGAGGGATATTCAGGCCCTCGGCGATCATCTTCTGGACTTCCTCCGGAAGATAGCCGTAGATCTCCTGAGCCTCCTGCAGAATCGGCATCAGTGCGCCCCCCTGGTCCTTGAGCCGCTCGATCGCGGCCTTTAACGCCTGTTCCTGTTCAGGCGTTCCCTGGAAGGGGACATTGGTCTTTTTGTTTGCCATAATCCTTCCTCTCTTCCTCCCTGTTTAACCGTCCTTTTTTCTTCTTATGGACGTTACTTTGCAGTTTTACATTATAGCAAAAGACTGATAATAAATCTACAATTTTGGCAAAAATATTTTGCCGAAAAAGGTCGATTTTCCGCACAGCTGCGCGGTTTTTGGTAAGTTGTGACTAACTCTCTTTCTTCTGCTCCGCGGCCAGCCGGAGGTACTCCTCTCTCCTTTTACAGAACACCGGCCAGTAAAGCAGGAGGACGGCAGCGGCAAGGACCAGCGGAACAGCGGCGAGCAGAAACGCCCGCCCGAAGTCGCCGGTCAGCGTGTAGACGGCGCCGCCGAAGAGGACCGGCCCGAAGATGCAGCCGATGTCGATCCCGATGAAGTGCGCGGTGACGCCAAGGGGCTTTTCCGCCGGATGCACGGACTGGATCGCGAGGGTCTGGCAGCCGGGCTGCGTCATGCCGAAGCCCGCCGCGGCCAGAACGGCGAACACCAGAAGGGAGGCCAGAGACCGGGAAACGCTCAGGCCGGCCAGGGCGAGAGCAAACATCCCCAGACCCGTCAGGACCGCGGCCCGGACCCCCCAGACCACCGACAGGCGGTTCGCCAGCGGGCGGCTCCCGATGATGCCGGCCGCAAAGACCAGGAAGAAATACGAGATCCCGTGCAGGCCGAGCGACTCCGCGTACGACACCATATAGCTGTTGAGCAGCGTGTACGGCATAAAGATCAGGAGAATGATGACCGCCGGCCAGAAGGCGCGCCGGTCCGAGATGTTCCGGTACCACTTCCGTGGCGCCTCCCCCTCCCTCCGCGCGGGGTGCTGGGGACCGATCAGGAGGGCCGCGATCAGGCCCAGCGCCAGAAACACCACCGCAAGCAGAAATACGTTCCGGTATCCCGCGCCGCGCCCCGCGGTCTGTGCGGTCCGCGAGAAAAGCCAGGCCGCAGCAGCGGGCCCCACGGCTCCGCCGATGGCGGGGGCGATTCCGAAGAAGCCGAGTCCCTGGACCAGATGGTCCGCAGGAAGGTTCTCCGCCGCGATCGTGAAGGCGATGCTGCTGAAGGCCGCGCCCTGCATGCCGCCGAAGAAGCGGATCACGGCGACGGCACGCGGGTCGCGGACAAGCAGATAACCCGACTGAAGCACGATTCCCGCCGCAAAGACCGCCGCGAGGATCTTCGTGCGGTCAAAGCGCATCTGCAGCGGGCCGACGACGGGACGCGTGAGCAGAGACGAAACAAAGGTCATCCCCGTCAGGATACCCGCGAGCATGGCCGACATGCCGAGATAACTCCCATAGCCCGCGATCTGGCTGTTGATGGCGCCGAAGGCAATGTTCTGAAACAGCTGGACAAGAAAGGCAAAGACGACCGCCCGGAGCCGGCGTTTTTCCGGTTTCTGTCGTTCCATGACGCTGCTCACCTCTTTCGCCGCGATCTGCGCTTCCACAAAAAAGAGAAGGTGCGGGCGCGTGGCTGCACCTTCTCCCCGAAGGTCAAAGCATGGGTTTACAGGACAGCGACGGCCTCGATCTCCACCCGGGCCCCCTTAGGCAGCGCGGCCACCTGGAAGGCCGCGCGCGCGGGGTAAGGTGCCGAGAAGAACCCGGCATAAACGCCGTTCATCGCCCCGAAGTCGGCGATGTCGGCCAGGAGGACCGTAGTCTTGACGACGGCGCTCATGTCCGCGCCGGCCTCTTTCAGAATGCTGCAGATGTTGGTCAGGCTCTGCCGGGTCTGCGATTCGATGTCATCTCCGGCGAATTCTCCCGTGGCCGGATCGATGGGGAGCTGGCCGGAGATGTAGATGGTGTTTCCGGCCTGAACAGCCTGGGAATACGGGCCGATCGCCGCCGGTGCGTTTTGTGACGAGATCGCTGTGTTGCTCATTACTGGTTCTCCTTCCCGCTCTCATTGATATATTCTGACGCGCGGCGCGTGACCTGCGCGCAGTTTTCCGACAGTTCGCGAATCTCTTCCGCCGAAGCGTGATCGATGTGGATCCCGGCGCTGACGCACACCGGCTCGCCCAGAGCCGTGCAGAGGGCCTGCGCCGTCACCTTCGCCACGACGTCGTCCTTGTGTCCGGGGACGGGGACGACGGCGCAGTCGCACGAGGCCCCCTCTCCCTTCAGGGACGTCCGCGGCAGTGCCAGGACGACCGCCCCCACGTGGGTCTTTTCTCCGCCGGTCAGGACTGCCGTCAGGCCCTCCTCATGGCGGATCACCTCGAGACGGACGCGCAGTCTCCCCTCTCCGCAGGTAAAGGTCATGTCACTCACCGCTCCACCTCGTCGTCAGATCGTTGGGGATGTTCAGGTGATCGAGGACGCGGGAGACCGTGTGGTTCACGATGTCGTCCAGCGTCTTCGGCCGGTTGTAAAACGCGGGGGAGGGCGGGACGATCATCGCTCCGGCCCGGGCGGCTCTCAGCATGTTCTCCATATGGATCAGGGAGAGCGGCGATTCCCGCGTGATCAGAATCAGTTTTTTCTGCTCCTTGAGGCAGACGTCCGCGGCGCGGGAGATCAGGTTGTCCGTATAGCCGCTCGCGATGGCTGCCAGGGTCTTCATGGAGCAGGGCGCGACGACCATGCCGTCGTGCGGGAAGCTCCCGCTGGACACCGCGGCCGCCATGTCATGAATCTCGTAGAAGACGTCGCTCATGGCGATGACCTGCTCCGCCGTGTAGTCTGTTTCCGTCTCGATGGTCCTGCGGCCCCAGTCGGACAGAATCAGGTGCGTTTCCACGCCTCTCTTTTTCAGTTCTTCCAGGAGACGGATCCCGTAGATGGCGCCGGAGGCGCCGGAGATCCCGACAACGATCTTCATGCCCGATCCTCGTTTCTTATGTTTTTGAGGCTGCCCGCGGGAAAAGACACCGTCTTATTCCACCGGGGCCATCAGTTCCGCGGAGCCGCGGAACCAGGTGTGTTTTCCGTTGTCCGGAGACAGAAGCTCCGCGACTGCCGCCTCCAGAAGCCATCCGGCCTTTTCCCGGCGGACGTTCCCGTCCAGATGGGTGTCCCGGAAGGGCTGGATGCGCTTGGCCGCTTCGGCGTGAAGTCCCTTCGCGGCCGCCGGCAGCTCGCTGAGCGCAAGGCCCGTGAAGGCGTCAGCGCCGGCGGGGAAGGCCTGCGGACGGATGCCCGCCGCACCGAAGCAGATCCCGCAACGGGTGACCGCATCGCCTTCCGTGCGGACGGCGAGCGCGCAGCTGAGCAGCGGAAAATCGAAGGTGCCGCGCAGGGTCCAGCGGACGTAGGAACTCCTTCCGACCTCCTCCGCCGGCGGGAGGAGAATCCCGGTCAGGATCTCGTTGTGAGCGAGACTTTTCTGGTTCTTCGGGTCTTTCGCGTTCCAGCTGTTGTAGAGTTTTTCCGCGGGGATCTCCCGCTCTCCCTCCGGTCCCCTGACGCGGACAGACGCGCCGTACGCGATCAGGACCGGGGCCACGTCCGACTGGAACAGGGCCATGCAGACCTTGCTCTGCGGGAACTGATAGCACTTGTTCCCGCCCCACTTGAAGCAGTGGTTGACGTCCGACCAGTGGACCTGGTTGTTGAAGAACATGCAGCGGTTCTCCTGCAGGATGTTGCCGCCGATGGTCGCCTGGTTGCGGATCTGATAGGAGGCCACGTGGGTCGCGGCGCTCACCAGAGCCGTATAAGGAGCCAGTTCCGGAATCTCCGCGGTCTCGTTCAGGCGCACCGATGCGCCCACGAAGAGGCGACCGTCCTCTTCCGTCCGCACGCCCGAGGTCTCGGGATAGGGGCGGATATAGCAGAGTTTATCGTACGATTCCAGGCGCTGGTTCAGCCGGGGAATCAGATCCGTTCCGCCGGCGACCACCTTGAGGCCGGGGTCCGCGTCGAGCAGACGGATCGCTTCTTCCAGTGTTTTGGGGCTGTACACATCCATCATGCCTGCTGCCCCTCCTCTTTCATTCTGTCCACCGCAAGGTGCACCGCGTCCAGGATCTGCTGATAGCCGGTGCAGCGGCACAGGTTCCCGCCCAGAGCCTCTTTGATCTCGCACTCCTCCGGCTCGGGATTTTTCTCCAGCAGAGCCTTGGTCGACATGATGAAGCCCGGCGTGCAGTAGCCGCACTGCACCGCGCCGGCATCCAGGAAGGCCTCCTGGATCGGATGGAGCGTATCTCCGTCCGAAACGCCCTCGATGGTCTCCACCGACATGCCGTCCGCCTGGACCGCCAGCATCACGCAGGAATAGACCGCCCTGCCGTTCAGGATGACCGTGCAGGCGCCGCATTCCGCGCTGCCGCAGCCCTTCTTGGTGCCCGTGAGGGCCTTGTACTGCCGCAGATAATCCACCAGCAGAAGATCGCTCGGAATCAGGTCCTGATGGACCTCACCGTTGACCGTGATGGTCACTTCCGTCAGATTTGGCTTGAGTCTTGTCATGTCAGGCCTCCTCTCCCGCGGCGGCGCGCTTCTTCTTTTCCAGGATGGCCTCCCGCAGCCGCTGCGGCGTGATGGGGGCCTCGTGGACGCGGACGCCCACGGCGTCGTAGATCGCGTTGCCGATGGCGGGCGCCATGGCGATGATCGGCGGCTCCGCGATGGCCTTGGCCCCGTACGGACCGTACTGGTCGTGTGTCTCGACGAAGCCGACGTCGATGTGCGGCATATCCAAAAGGGTGGGCGCCTTGTATTCCAGAATGGTGTTGGCCTGATACACGCCCTCTTTGTTGAGGTCGAGGCTCTCCGTCGTCGCCGCGCCGAAGGCCTGCATCACGCCGCCGTAGACCTGGCCCGTGGCGTTCCGGATGTCGATGACCCGGCCGATGTCGTGCACCGACACCATCCGGTCCACGGTGAAGCTCCCGTCCTCATGGACGGTGACCTCCGCCATCTGGACGCCGAACACGTAGGAGGGCGCAAGGTTGCCGTAGCCCGTGCGGTCGCCCAGCTCCGAAGGCGGGTTGAAGCGGCCGAGGCCCATGAATGGCCGTCCGCTGAACTTGCAGCAGGCCTCGTAGGCGGCCTGCTCCAGGCTCATGACGAATTCGCCGTTGTTTTCGTAATAGATGCCGCCGTCCCGCATCTCCACGGGACCGTAGCCGCACTGCTCCCGCAACGCGTCGCACAGCTGTTTCTTCAGATCGCGGCAGGCAAAGAGCACCGCGTTGCCCAGGTTACTGGTCAGCTTGGAGCCGTTGGTACCGGTCGAGAACGGACACATCTCCGTGTCGCCCATGATCACCTTGACGGACAGCGGGTCCACGCCCAGTTCCTCACCCGCAATCAGAGCGCAGACGTTGACAATGCCCTGGCCCATCTCGCATTCTCCGGCCAGGATCGTCACGGCGCCGGAACTCTCCAGCCTCGCCCAGGCGCTGGTGCCGGAGAACTCCGGCTTGCCGGCGCGGGAGCCGGAGCAGTGAATCAGGGAAGCGCAGCCGATGCCCTTGCCTGGGACTTTGTGCTTCTTCTTCTCGTCCCAGTTCACGATCTCCTTGGCGCGCCGCATGCATTCCTTGATGCCGCAGTTGTTGTAGATGAAGCCGTGGATTCCGACCTCTCCGCCCTCGTGATAGTTGAGCATGCGGATCTCGGTGGGATCCATGCCGAGTTTTTCCGCCAGTTCGTCCAGCATGGACTCGAAGGCCCAGTGCATCTGGGGGTTGCCGAAGCCGCGGTAGGCGGCGGTGGGCGTGTGATTCAGATAGAGCCCGGTGCCGTCCACATAGACGCTGTTAAATTTGTAGTTGTTATCGAGACGCAGGCAGGCGATCGCGGTCACGGCGTCGTTGTCCGATGCGTGGATGCCGTGGCTGGAGAGGAGCCAGGTCTTCTTGCTCAGGAGATGGCCCTCTTTGTCTGCCGCTACGGTGATGTCGATGTCCATCTGAAGCGACGGGCGCGCCGCCACGAACTCCTCGAGGCGCGTGTTCGTCATCTTCACGGTCGATTTGGTCAGCACTGCCAGGAGAGACGCGATGATCGGCAGAGGCTGGTCGTTGCGGGCGCCGAAGGCGCCGCCGATGGTCATGGGGCGAAGGATGATGTCCTTCTCCGGAAGCCCGACCACCGCGGCGATGTCCTCCCGGGTGTGGAACCACACCTGGGAGGCACAGTAGACGGTGAGTTTCCCGCCCTCATACACCGCGGTGACGCTGTTGGGCTCCAGATGGAGCTGCGACAGGGAGGGGAAGACGTACCGGTCGCTCAGGATGACGTCCGCTTTCGCAAAATCCGCCTCCACGTCGCCCCGGGAGACTTCCAGGGGCATCGACACGTTGCCTTCGCGGTCCGCGCGCGCAAGCAGCTCCGCCTTTTTCGCTTCCCGCAGATTCACGACCGGGGGAAGCGGCTCGTATTCGGCCTCGATGAGGGACAGCGCTTTTTCCGCTGTCTCCTCATCGTCAGCCACGACGAAAGCCACGGCATCCCCGATATAGCGGACATACTCCTCCGCCAGGACCCACGTGTCTCCCATCGTCCCCTTACGGAAATACTTGTCGTTGTTGGGAATGTCTTTGGCAGTGAACACGGCGGCAACGCCCGGCAGTTCCTTCGCCTTCGATACGTCCAGCTTCGTGATCTTCGCATGGGCGTACCGGGAGTGCAGCACCTTGGCATACCTGGTGCGGGGCAGAATGACGTCATCGCTGAACTTCGCCTGTCCCGTGACCTTGGCGCGGCCGTCCACCCGGCGTGCGGGCTTTCCGATATACCGTGTCTCCTTCAAAGCTATTCCCTCTCTTCGCTGATTCCGACCCGGAGGCCTTACACCTCGTTGTCGGGATTGAATGTGGTGATGCGCTCGAACTCCTGCCATTCGTTGAACGGTGCGGTGGCATCGATGCCGAGCTTCGTGGTGTGGATGCCGTACTTGTCGCGCCCGAAGCCCATGGCATGCGGCACGACCAGCAGGCCCTGCTCCGGCCTCATGCGCGTGGACATCGCCCAGAACAGGTCAGCCGGATCGAAGACGTCGACGTCATGGTCTACTATAATACAATTCTTCAGGAATTTGAAGCTTGCAAATGCGGCCATAAGGGCGTTCTTCACTTCGAGCTCGTACTGCTTGCGGATGGCGATCGCGCAGGTCAGGTAGTTGCCGGTGATCATGATATTGATCGCGGTCACATCGATGTTGATGTTCTCCAGCGCCTTCTTGATCTGGGCCTCGCGGGGGGATCCCAGAAGGGTGATGTCGTCCCGGGAACCGGCGCGGATGACCTGGACCATGGGATCCTTGCGCATCGTCAGGCAGTTGATGTGGAAGACCTGGTTCGGGAACACCTCGATGTAGAAGCCCATGAAGTCGCCGAACGGTCCCTCTTCCTCGAGCTCGCCGGGGTTCAGGTATCCCTCCAGGACCATCTCCGCGTAGGCGGGGACTTCCAGATCCACGGTCTTGCACTTGACCAGCTCGATCGGCTCGCCGCGCAGGGCGCCGGCGATCTCGAGCTCGTCCACGTCACGGGGCGGGCCGCAGGCCGCGGCCAGCTGGCACATGGGGTGGCTCCCGATGACGACTGCAAGCTCCAGCGGCTTGTTCAGGGCAACGGCCTTCTTGTAGTACGCCTCCAGATCCTGCGTGGGGGACAGGCGGAAACCGGTCTTGTCCGCTCCCTTGATCTGCATGCGGTTGAAGGACACGTTGCGGATCCCGGTCTCGGGATCCTTGGCGATGACCATGCCGGCGGAGATGTAGCGGCCGCCGTCCTTGGCACCGTGCTGGATGAACGGGAAGTCGCGGATGTCGAATTCACCCTTCATTTTCACGACTTCCTGGACCGGCGCATCGTCGACCATGACAGGTTTGATGCGCTGCTCCATCCTCTCACCAAAGACGTCCACGACCTTTTCCTTCGGGCAGTCGAACACCAGAGCCAGGTGCTCGCGGCGGCCGAAGAGGTTGTTGAAGAGGCCGTACTTATAATCCTTGATGTTGCTGAAGACGACAGCGTTGCCCTTCTTCTCCTGCAGCTCAAGCTGGTGGGGAAGGGAGGTCAGCTTCACTTCGTCCGTGCGTCTGTCGAGGTATCCGTTCTTCTCCAGCAGTTCCAGATATTCTCTGACATCCTTAAACATGCTGTGAGTCTCCTTTTCAGATTATTGCTTCGGCCTTCGGATTTAGATGAAATCTTCGATCTTCAGGGTCTTCATCAGGGTCTCGTCGGGCTTCACGCGCTCCGCGAACGGCGTATCGACCGGCTTGGTGGCGTCGATGATCATCTTGGTAGTCATGGAGCCTCTCTTGGTGCGGGACTCGTCGTAGGACAGCGGATCCAGGTGGGAGCCGCAGACCTCGGGGATGATGACCACGTTCTTGTCGGCCTGGACGCGGGTCGCGACGGCCCACAGCACATCTCTCTCGCTGTAGATGTCGATGTCATCGTCGACGACGACGGCCATCTTCAGCATCGTCTCGGAGGCCAGGGCGGACAGACCGACCAGGCGGCCCTCACCGGGGTTCCTCTTCTTGATGGAGATGTAGGCGTGGAACAGGCAGACGCCGGACGGAGGCAGGTGCAGGCCGGTCACGGACGGGCACTTCGCCTTGACGGCGGTCAGCAGGTTGTTCTCGAACGGCAGAACGCCGGAGAGGTTGTGCTCCACATGGGCCGGATCCAGATCGTAGAAGATCGCATCCTTGCGCATCGTGATGGCGGTGACGTTGATCATCCACGCGGGCATCTCATGTCCGTAGTAGTGCGCGAACTCGGCGAACGGTCCGTCGGTCGTGTCCACGGTGGGATCGATGTAGCCCTCGATGACGATCTCGGCATCGGCCGGGACCAGCAGGTCGATGGTCTCGCCCTTGACCAGACGCACGGGCTCGCCCATCAGGCCGCCCATGACCTGGAACTCATCCATGTCGATGCTGCCGCGCTCGCCGGAACCCAGGACGACGGCGGGATGATGGCCGATGACCAGGGCGACTTCCATCTTCTTGCCCAGATCCTTGTACTTGCGGCCGATGTACTTGCCGTGGTTGTTGGGGTTGATCATCGCGGTGATCTCGTTCCTGGACTTCACAACATGGCGGTACCAGCCGCAGTTGTAAATGCCGGTCTCGGGATCGCGGGAAACGGTGAAGCCGGCGGAGACGTAGCGTCCCTCATCCTTCGGGCAGTGCTGCGGGATCGGGAGCTTGCCGAGGTCGACTTCATCACCGGTCCAGATAACTTCCTTGCAGGGAGCCTCGGCCTTGCTGATCTCCACGGGATCGGTCAGGTTTCTGCTTCTCTTCTGGTACTCCAGCAGGATGTCGCGCTTGTTGCCGGTGCCGGGCTTGATCCCGAACATGGCGCCCAGCAGGTCGTAGCTGGCGAAGGTGTTGGTGACGAGCGGAAGCTCGGAACCCTTCACCTTGTCAAAGTACATGACGGGGTAGCGCTCTTCCTTGCCCAGGAGTTCCTGCAGGGTGCTGATCTCCATGATGGGGTCGACTTCCTTGCTCAGCTCCATGAAGTAGCTGGGGCCCAGTTCCTTGACGTCCGCAATGAAGCTTCTCAGATCTTTTGCCATCTTTGTTCTCCTTCTGTATTGATGATGGATGGTGGGTTCTCTGTGTTATTCCTTACCGGTGGT
Source organism: Lachnospiraceae bacterium (assembly GCA_017438775.1). Taxonomy (GTDB): domain Bacteria; phylum Bacillota; class Clostridia; order Lachnospirales; family Lachnospiraceae; genus RUG11204. Next base: position 11,489 of record JAFRUR010000004.1, read on the forward strand.
CAGATACTCGACAAAGGCGTCGATGTCCTTGTCCTCAAGGCCGAGGCTCTGCACGGTGCGGCCGGAGGCATAGTAGTCGGCGTCGTTCAGGGCGGCGGACAGCTGGATCAGGGCGTCGGTGATCGGGCACTCGACGCCGACCTTGTGGGCCAGCGTGGAATACAGCACGAGGCCGTAAGGCGCTTCCTCGGTGATGTAGCGGTGCTTCACGGAGTTCGGTCCCTTGATGTTCATGCGGCCGGCCAGGTAGGTGGGTTCGCCGAAGTAAGGCAGGGCCATCTCGTAGCCGGGGGTCAGCGGATGATGATCCGTAAAGCCCAGCTTCTCGCGCAGGGCGACGCGCTCCGCATCGGCCTGCAGGACCAGCTTCTTGACGGAAGGGGTGAAGGCGTGGCGGTACATGCAGTAGTCCTCGCGGCCTTCCATCTGGCTGACGCTCAGCAGGCAGGGCACCACGTGGCCGGTGGGGTTCAGGTTGCAGGTGCCGACATCGAGCAGGTTCGCGCGCTTCTCGGCGGCGGGCTCGATGCCCTTCACGATCTCGTAGACCTCATCGGTCCTGGTGGCAGGGAACACACCCAGAGGGTTCACGACCGAGCGCACGGAGATCATGATCTTGCTCGGGCCGATGGCGAAGGTGCCGTAAGGCAGGGTCGCGGTCTCGGCGACCGCCATGCCCTCCTTCCAGGAACCGCGGTCCTTCATCGTCTTGATGAACTCGTAGGAACCGAAGCCGCCGGGCATGAACACCCAGATCTGATCCGGGGCCAGATAAGGCTCGACCATGTCGAACACTCTCTTGTGGCCGTAGCCGGGCATGACGACGACGATGAGCTTCTTGCCCTCGACCGCCTCGCGAATATCCGTGGTGACGCACTCGAGCTTGCCGACGGTCTCCACGCCGCCCTCGGAACGGGTGATCTCCTTCTTCTCCATGATCTCCTTGAGGCCGCCGGCGAAGTCGGCGATCTCAAAAAGGGTGATCTTCCAGCCGCGGATCGCGAGGTCGCAGGCCAGAGCCTTGCCGCCGTTGCCGGCGCCGATGATGGTTAGTTCGTTAGACATATGCTGCTCCTTTCATTTACTGAAACATGAATGCATGTTGGAAACGGATCAGGTGGGCACTGCCGCTGTTTTCCTCTTCTGTCCAAGCCACACGAAGATGAACAGGGCGAGGCCGGCCGCAAAGAACACATAACTGATGACGCCGCTGGTGAACTCGAAGATCACCAGCAGGAAGCCGGCGATGATGTTCAGCAGGATCTCCAGCTTGCTCATATTCGTCTTCATGTATCCCAGGAAGGCGGACTGGAAGGCGATGACCAGGATCACGCAGCCGATCAGGGAGATGGCGCCGTAGAGATACTGGTTGGACTCCAGGATGAGCATCGGGCACCAGATGATGAAGAACGGCATCACCCAGGCGAGCCAGCCGCACTTCACGGCCTCGATGCCGGCCCGCAGGTACGAGACGCCGCACAGCGGCGCCGCCGCCACAGCTGTGACCGCAACGGGAGGGGTCATCTGACCGAACACGGTGAACAGGAAGATGAAGTAGTGGGCCTGCATGGTGGTGCAGCCGAGCTTGGTCAGCACGGGCGCGCACATCATGGCCACGATCATGTAGGAGGCGAACGGCGGGATGCCGCAGCCCAGGATGATCGTGATCAGGGCCACAAGAAGCAGGGCGATGATCAGGCGTCCGTTGGCCAGCGTTTCCACCATGGACGGGAACTTCAGGGCCAGACCGGTGATGTCGAAGCAGGCGAGCACGACGCCGATCATGGCGCAGGCGCAGGCGATGCCGGCACCGGCCATGGCACCGTCCACACAGGCGTTGACCCAGTCCTTCAAAGGACGGCGGGTGTCCTTGCGCAGGAAGCTCAGGACAAACGTCGTGACGCAGATCAGGAACGAGATCATGCGCAGGGAGTAGCCCATGACCAGCAGGACGATGATCTCCGCCAGCGGGATGAAGAACAGGTAGCTGGTGGCAAACAGTTCCTTGACGCTGGTGGTCTGCGCTTCCATCTTGCTGATCTGGTTCTTTCTGGCCGCGATGACCACATAGGCCGCGATGCAGAAGTAGTAGAGCAGGCAGGGCGCGATGGAGATCAGGCAGATCCGCAGGTAGGGCACGCCGATGTAGTTCGACATGACGAAGGCGACAACGCCCATCATCGGGGGCACCAGCAGGGCGCCGGTGGCCGCAGTCGTCAGGATGCCGGAGGTCTGACGGTCGGTGTAGCCCACGTTGCGCATCATCGGGACCGCGAAGGGACCGCAGATGGAGACGTTGGCCATGCCGGAACCGGTGACCATGCCGACCAGGGCGCAGGACACGACAGCCGTCATGCCGGGGCCGCTGGCGGAGCGCTTGCCGATGATCTTGCCCAGCTCAACGAAGAACTTCGTTCCGCCGGAGATCGCCAGGAAGCTGCCGAAGACCATGAACAGGAAGATGTAGTCCGCGGAAATGCCCAGGGACTGACCGAAGACGCCGCTGAAGCCGATGCTGTACTTGGACACGGCGGAGGACAGCGGAATCTTGAAGTGCCAGAGCATGCCCGGGAGGAGATGTCCGAACATGGTGTAGAGGATGAAGATGATTCCGAGGATCGGCAGGACCATGCCGACGGACTCGCGGCACAGTTCCATGACACACAGGACGATGATGATGCCGATGATGATATCCGTCTGGGTGTTCATGCCGATGCGCAGCTCCAGCGCATGGAAATTATAGAAAATATAGCCCGTGGACACGAGAACGCCAATCAGCATGATCGCCAGACCGACCCAGGCGATATTCCGTTTCGTCTTGCTCTCCCACTTGGAGGTCTTCCGGAAGGCATTGAGCACCAGCACGAGCAGCGCGAGCAGCAGGTGCATGTTCTGATGCTGCAACGGGCCCAGCAGGAGCACCTGGGTGTAGACCAGGTGATACAGGACCATGCCGACGCAGACGACCGTGAGGAGGATATCGAGGACAGATTTTTTGCTTTGCACAGCCGTATCTTTCTCTTCCATATACTCTCTCCCTCGTCAGAGGGGGCCGGTGAGCCCCCTCTGATTCGTTTTCAGGTGCGGCTTAAATCACTTCTTGTTGGCCTTCTCCCAGACATCGGGCCACAGGCCTTTTTCCTTGTAGTAACGCAGGGCGCCGGGATGGATGTCCTGTTCGTTCTCCGCCATGTACAGCATGGAGAGCATCAGATCGGGGGTGATCTGCTTGAGCTCGGTCATGTAGTCGCCGAGGCTCGCGTAATTCTCGCAGATGGTCTTGGTGACCTGGTAGACCAGTTCTTCGTCGGTGTCGGCCCACGCGCAGATCATGCCGGTGACGGAACCGTAGGCGTCAAACTCTTCCTTGTAGGTGTCGGACAGGGAGCCGACCGGAACGGTGATCGGGGAGTAAGGCCACACATCCTGGAAGCCGGCCTTTTCCACGGCCTGGTTCTGGAGATCGGCCGGGAACGTCACGGCGTAGACCTTGCCGCCCTTGTTGGCGACCAACTCCTGCAGCGGTCCGACGGGGACCAGCGGGGTGCCGTTCGGAAGGCCGGTGCCGAGGTACAGGCAGGCGTCCACGAGGCCGTCGCCCAGAGCGGTGAACTGATCGGAGAAGGTCATGGTGACGATCTCCGCCTTGATGCCGAGGATCTCGAAGGCGGCCTGCGCCATCTGCTGAGGCATCTGGTCCGCGAACATGGCGACCTTCTTGCCGTTCAGATCGGCAACGGACTTGATGTCGGGGTTCGTGGTGACGAAGCCGTTGGTGCCGTACATCATGGCCGCGACCAGGCGCTGGTCAGCGGTGGGCTGATACTCCTTGAAGGCGGCGACGCCGTACTTCGCGGACAGGAAAGGAGCGGCGGAGGCCATGTAGAAGGTGTGCGAGCGGTCGCTCTTCTGCATCATCTGCACGATGTTGGCCTCGGTGCTGTTGGTGCCGGTGGCAGCCATACGGACGGTGGCACAGTTCTTGGTGACGACGTCCGCCACGGCGATACCGACGTTCTGGACGGTAGAGGAACCGGCCAGAAGCTCAACGTCTTCGACCTTCGCCGTCGACTTCGTGGTCGAAGGGGTGTTTCCGCCACCGCCGCAGCCGGCCAGAAGAGCCGCCGTCATGGCAAGGACCAGGATCAGGCTTACAAGTCTCTTTTTCATCGTGGTTTCTCCTTTTGAATTTTTGATACGCATTGCTGCTTCTGTATACGTCGGGCCGTTCCGGATCAGGGCCGGATGCCCGGGTATCACTGCTCTACGGGGTGCCACTCCAGCGCGACCGCGCCGATAACATTGCCGCTGTCCACCACGGGGTCGTTGCCGATGCCCAGAGGCATCCACACCGAATCCGCCTTGATGACTTCCACATCCTCAAACACATTGAAGATCCTAGCGAACGAGTCGCCGGGTTGGAGGATGTCGCCGGCCTTGCACAGACCCTGCAGCAGGCCGCCGCGGTGGGAGGACGGGAACTTGCGCTTGGTGACGATGAACTGCTCGTCGTACATCTTCTCGATCGGACGGTCGATCATCTTGAGCCAGGCCATGACGTTGTAGATGCCCTTCTTGGTCAGGGCGATCATGTCGGGCTGCAGGATGCTCGCGGCGCCGGTCTCGGCCATGATGGCGGGAATGCCGGCCTTCAGGCAGTTGCAGTCGAGGTTGCCGCCGATGTTGCCGGGCAGCTCGGCTTTCGCGGTGGACAGGTCCACTTCGCAGATGGCCTTGTAGCCGAAGTTGATGGCCATGTCGGCCGCGGCCTGGTTGATCTCGGGCTTTACGCCGCCCAGTTTCTTATAGATGGTGTAGGGCAGGACATCGTAGTTGAGGCCCAGGGCATGGAGGCTGATGAGGTAGTTCGCGTACTTCTTGACCTCGTTGAAGTGGATGTAGGCCACCTGCTCGGAGAACCAGCCGTTGGGGTTGCCAGGGTACTGCTGGTCCATGTCCAGACGGTCGATGCCGCTGAATTTGTGGCGCTCTTCAAAGCCCGACGGGTTGTTGATGGGCGTGAAGACGATGGTGCCGGCCAGTTCCTTCGGATCGATCTCCTCCGCCAGTTCGCGGCAGATCAGGATGCCGTTGACCTCGACGCCGTGGACCGTGGAGTTGATCCAGAGCACGGGGCCGTCCTTCTCGCCCTGAAGGATCATGACAGGCATGCGGATGGGAGAGCCCATCGCCAGCTCGCCGACCTCCAGCCAGCCCTTGGTCAGGCAGCCTTTTTTCGCTTCGCAAGTTCCGATCTTCATTGTGTTTCACCTCTGATTCTTATAATTCTCAGGTCAGCAGCGGTCCGGGTAGGGCCTCTGCGCGACCGACTGGTGCATGTAGTTGATAAGCGTGACGATGTCGAAGACGGGGAGGCCGGTGGCCTCCTGCACCGCGTACGAGAACGGCGAGAGGTTCGTGCACTCCACGACGATGGCGCCGATGTCTCCCTCCGCGGTCAGCCGCAGCGCCGCGTCCACCAGATCCTTTTTGAGGACCTCGGTGTCGTAGGAAGGGTCCTCGGAGCGCATGGCCGTAAAGCACGCGCAGCCGTCCAGGCCGACGATCTTCACTTCCTCCCCGCGGATTCCGGCGCCTTCCAGATGCTGGGGCGTGATGGAGTTCTTCTCCGCGGCGATGATTCCGATCTTTTTGTCCGGGGCGATCATCGTGCGGATGAAGTTCACCTGCAGCAGGCTGGATGTAAAGACGGGCACCTCCAGCGCGGCCGCCAGCTCCTTCTGGAAGATGGCGAGGAAGCCGCAGCTGGTCGTGATGGCCCTGCAGCCGCGGCGCTGCAGGTCGCGGGCCGCCTCGATGAACGGCTCCAGAAGGGCCGGGTCCGTGTCACCGATGACCTTGGCGATGGACGCGCCGCTCACGACCTTGAACAGGACGGGAAAGTCAAAGGTCCCAGCGTGTCCGATGTCGCCGGGGATCCTCGGGATCCTGCTGTCGAGCAGCAGGACCCCGATCTTCTGGCCGTAGGTGGCCTGACCGCCGTGTACGATCACAAAAGTGTCCTCCGGGTTATCTCAGATACATGAAGATGATGCCGACGATCACGAAGTAGATGCACTGCGGCATCGAGTACATCATGGACTTGAGCGGGTTGACCTCCTTGCCCATGATGCCGCCCACGATGCCGGCTGTCAGGAACGTCAGCATGTCGGCAGGGGGCAGGCCCTGGCCGGCCATGGCCAGATGCGCGCCGGCCACCGTCGCGAAGACGGCGGGAACGCCGACGGACTTGACCAGAGTCGGGCCCAGGATGGAGAAGATGGTGGTCTGCGTCGCGGACTGCAGGCCGGTGATCATGCCGGTGAGGATCATGGCGAGGGCGCCGCCGAGGATGAGGACGTTGGGGTTCAGACCCTCAGCAAACTTCTGCACGATGGCGACCTGGCCGCCGGCGCGGAACGCACCGACCAGGAACGCGGCACAGACCATGACCAGCATGGGGTTCGCGATCTTCTTCAGGCCGTTCTTGAAGATGGCGCCGGCCTTGTCACGGGCGGGTTTGTAGAAGAAGGAAATGATAAAGCAGAACGCAATGGCGACGACGATCTTGTTGGTAAAGCCCTTCAGGATGGGTACCTGGCCGATCGTGGGATCGATGACCTTGTGGGTGAAGCCGAGCAGATCAAAGCCCGCCGACTGGATGAGAACGATCACGAACAGGATGGCCAGAGGGACCAGAGCCTTCCAGCCCTTGCCCAGGATCTCACGCGCAGACTCCTTCGGGATGAGCTCATCGGGGAGCTTTTTAATCTTGACCCAGCGGGAGGCGTACAGGCACATGATGACGGCGCCGAGGCCGACAGTGACGTAGGTGTAGTTGATGGCGGGGGTCAGGTCCTCCAGGCCCACAAGGGAGCCGGCAAGGACGATGGCCTGAGAAATGGGGGGCATGATGGAACCCATGGCGGATCCCATGACCAGGGCGGCCGTGATCTGCTCCGGGGACAGCTGCAGCTCGATCAGAGCGGCAAGGCCCAGGAAACCGACGATGGTGACGGCGGCGGTGGCATCACCGAAGAGGGCGCCGGCGAACACCAGGAAGATGATCATGACGACCAGCAGGCGCTTCGGGGATTTGCCGAACGCGGAACGCAGGAAGTTCAGGAACGTCTCCATGGCGCCGTCCTGCACCTGCACTTCGGAGAACAGGCCGCCGAACAGGATCAGGAACAGCACGAACGCCACGTTGTTCAGGCCGTTGAAGCAGGCCATGAACCACTGCGCAGGATTGAACACCTTGCCCATCAGCAGGGCAACGAGGGCACCGATCACCAGGGCCCAGCGGGCATCTCCGCCGATCACGGGGATCTTCCTGAGCAGCATGATCAGGATAATGACAGCAAACGGGATCAACACGGTAATCATACTTCTTCTCTCCTTGTCTGTTTCAGGTGGTTAGCGACTGCAAAAACTAAACTTTATCAACAAACTTCAGAAGCTGTGTTGTGGATCTCGAACTGGTTTTTCCGGCGGGCAGGGAGGGCGGCCAACCCACTCCCTGCCCGCAGAGGAGAATTTCTTATTCTTCGGGCATATAGGGCTCAAGGAACGCGTGGAAGTGACGCATCGGAAGCTTGTGGCCCCAGACAATTCTCATGTTGGGGATGCTCTCGCGGTCTTCGTACAGCGCCTTGACAGCGGCGATGACGTAGTCAAGATGCTCCTGGGACAGGCGGCTGCGGTCGATGGCAAAACGCACGACGTTGGCGACCTCGGCCTGCTGCTCGGGGGTCTTGAGGTCATACTCCATGGAGTAGTCGCCCAGCTCGGAGACGCGGATGCCGTAGCGGCGGATCAGTTCCAGGGAGAAGCCCTCACCCGCGAAGCTGTCGTGACCGCGCTTGCCGTCAAAGAACTCGTCCATGTTGATGTAGACGGCGTGGCCGCCGGCCGGAAGGACGACGCCCTTGACGCCGGCCTTGTAGAAGCCGTCCGCCAGGTACTCGACCTGCTTGACGCGCTCGTCGAGGTAGTGGAAGTTGCAGCTCTCGTACAGACCGACGGTCAGCGCCATGATGTCATGACCGGACATGCCGCCGTAGGAGTCGTTGCCGTAGCAGGAGATCTGCTTGACCTTCAGACGGACGCCGACGTCCATCTTCACGGAGCCGTCCTCGTTGAAGTCGGTGAAGTTCTTCCAGAACAGGCCCTTGTCGCGGAAGGCGAGCATGCCGCCCATGTTGGCGTGGCCGTCCTTCTTCGCGGACATCGTAAAGCCGTCGCAGTAGGAGAACATCTCCGTGGCGATCTCCGCGATGGACTTGTCGGCGTAGCCGTCCTCGTTCATCTTGATGAAGTACGCGTTCTCAGCCCAGCGGGCAGCATCCAGAATGTACGGAATGTTGTAGCTGTGCGCGATCTCACTGACGGCGCGGAGGTTTGCCATGGAAACGGCCTGACCGCAGACAGGGTTGTTGGTGATGCAGGTGAAGACCAGCGGCACGTTCTCCGGGCCGACGCCCTCGATGAGCTCCTTGAGCTTGTCAAGGTCCATGTTGCCCTTGAAGGGGTTCTTCGGATACTTGCCGCCTTCGGGGACTTCATAGAGAAACTTCTTATTATAGAGGTTGCGGGGGATGGAACCCATCTGCTTGATGTTGCCCTCGGTCGTGTCGAAGTGGCCGTTGGACGGAATGGTGAAGGCCTTGCCCGGGAAACGCTCGTTCAGGATGTTCCGGACGATCTCCATCAGGACGGACTCTGCAGCGCGGCCCTGCTGGATGATGAAGGTGTTGGGGCGCTCCATCTGCGCGGCGCCGCCGTTGAACAGGCCGCCCTCGTACTCGCAAAGGTAGAGCTCGTTCATCATTCTCTCCACGTCGCGGCAGTCGGTGCGGACAAGGTCGATCGATCTCTTCCAGTTCTTCTCTCCTCCGCGCTCGAAGATGTCGCGGAAGGCGTCCAGCAGGACGTAGTAACCGGTGTTGCGGCCGTAGGCCTCATCGCCCAGGAACATGGCGGCCCACTGGAAGTTGGTCATGGCCGTGGTGCCGGAGTCGGACAGCATGTCGACCGTCAGCATTCCGGAGGGAAACGCAAATTCGTTGTAGTGCGTCGCCTTCAGGGCCCGTTCACGCTGCTCAACGGTGACCACCGGGAGATTTTTCTTGACATAGGCAAAGGATCTCGGGGTCGGCACGTTCAATGAATAGTCCATCTTCTTCTCCTCCAAATCTGTATGTATTTAGTTGTTGCGCTGAAAAATATTTCAGTATAGTTATATTGTAAGGTTCAATCTTTCCGCTGTCAATGAAATTGTTTTTATTGAAATTCACAAAAATGAGATTATATTTTAGTGGATAATCACGAATTGCATTCCCTGTACTCTTTTGCACTGGACATCCCCGGTATCTGACCCTATAATGAATAAAAGATACGACGGAAGGAGATGAACTTTTTTTCAGTCGCCATGAAGCTCACAGAAACTGACCGCCAAATTTTCAATTCCTACAAGTGCATGCTGGATCCCCTGGCCGAATACCTGGGACCCGGCTACGAGATCATCCTGCACAGCCTCGAAAACTATGACAAATCCGCCATCAAGGTCATCAACGGGCACTATTCCGGCCGCACGGAGGGCGCGCCCCTGACGGACCTTGCGCTGCAGCTGCTGGATAAATTCAAGAGCAATCCCTACGACGCGCACGGAATCACCTACTACAATAAAACGATCTCCGGCGTGCCCATTCGTTCAACAACGATTCCGATCCGGGGAGAGAACAAGCGGCTCATCGGCCTCCTCTGCTTCAACTTCCACATGGATCTGCCGATTTCCTCTCTCCTGGAGCAGCTGGCCTTCCCGGTCACGACGGCGGAAAACCAGCGCGTGGAGATCCACGCGAACAACATCGACGACCTGATCATGACCGCCCTGCAGGACGCCCGCGAACAGGTCCTCTCCAACCCGCAGATCTCGACCGCCAACCGCAACAAGGAGATCATCGCCCTCCTGAACGAGAAATCCATCTTCAACCTCAAGGACTCCGTCAGCCTGGTCGCCCGCTACATGGGAATCTCCAAAAACACGGTGTACCTGCACCTGCGGAACATGAAGTGATCCGCCTCTGCGCCGTCGGTCCCGGGCCGGACGAAGCGAGTCCGAACGGTCCCGGAGCGGCCCCCTGCGCTGGAGCCGAACAGCCGCGGAAGGACCTGTGCGCGGAACCGCGCGATACCAATCAGGTCCTGCGACAACTTCCAGTCACGGAACGGCCCGTACACGGAAACCGTGAGGGAAGAAGTGACCGAAAGACAAAAAAGCGCCGCCCTTGTCTGGGCAGCGCTTTTCTTATGCGCGATATTCTTTTCTGGGATAATTTCAATCGAACACCGGCCGCGGTGTCCGGTCTGCGATCTCAGCCTCGGATCCCGGCCGCGGCTTTGTTCCCGCTTCCGGCCCGAAATCTGTCTTCGAAAGCCGGTTCCCAGCCTTGTCCCGGCTCAGAAGGAGGTTTTGTTCATCCCTCCAGCTCTTCCAGCACCCGCGGAAGCGCGATCAGGAACCAGGCCGCGAACTTCTTCGGATTCTCCACGACCTCTTTCTTCAACTCTTCGATCCCAACCCAGGCCGTCTCTTCGATCTCCTCCTCCGAGGGACGGACCTCGCCGTCGAAGCGGCCGAGAAAGACATGGTCGTACTCGTACTCTGTGAGCCCGTTCTCAAAACAGGCGCGGTACACGAAATGGAATCGCTCTGTCACGTCCGCCGCGATCCCCAGTTCCTCCGCGAGGCGCCGCTCCACGGCCTCCTCCAGAACTTCGCCGTTTCTCGGATGAGAGCAGCAGGCGTTCGCCCAGAGACCGCCCGAGTGATATTTGCCGCGGGCTCTCTTCTGCAGGAGCATCCGCTGCCCGTCGCCGGAGATCAGGAACACGGAGAACGCGCGGTGCAGCCGGTCATTCTGATGCACCCACAGTTTCTCCCCCGTTCCGATCTGCGTATCGTTCAGATCCACCAGAATCAAATCATCGCTCACCGCTATGTCCTCACTCTCTCCGAATGCAGCCGAAGTTCCGCCGGCCCTTCGGCCCTTGCAGATATTGCCGGGCCTCATCCGGCCGCGGCATGGCCGTTATTGGCGCTCTCAGGGATGGCTCCTTCCGCGCGCCCTCGCGCCTCAGAATCAGTCCCGCTCTTAGGATTGTAGCAAAGATGCGGCGGGAAATCCATCTTTTCCAAGAAAATCCCCTCCATTTCCCCGCGCCGCTTTTGCTTGTGTTTCCCTCGAATTCTTCATATAATATGGTTGAGGCGTTATGCGCCCACATTTTCAAAAGGAGGGGCCGCGACCGCGGCCGTACTCAAAGCTATGACAGTCAGAGATATTATGGAGTATCTGGACGCAGACCTTCTCTACGGAGAGGAACTGCTGGACCACGAGGTCCACACCGCCTGCGGCAGCGACATGATGAGCGACGTCCTCGCCTTCGTGAAGGACCAGGCCGTTCTGCTGACCGGTCTCATCAACCCCCAGTCCATCCGCACCGCGGAGATGATGGACATGACCTGCATCGTCTTCGTGCGTGGCAAGGAGCCGGCGCCCGCCGTCGTGGAACTGGCGGAAGAAAAGGGCATCTGCGTCCTGCGCACCCAGCATCCCATGTTCGCCGCCTGCGGCATTCTCTATTCCCACGGTCTTCGCGGAGGTGGCCACATCTGATGAAACTGCATTTTGACGTTCCCGGCGACGATTTCACCCGGGCGGGAGAAGCCTCCGGCCAGGTCAAGCAGAAAATGAAGCAGCTCGGCTTCCCGGCCGACGTGGTCCGCAAGGTCTCCATTGCCCTCTACGAGGGGGAAATCAATATGGTCATCCACGCGGGCGGCGGCGAGGTCGACGTGGATATCGACCCCCACTGCATCTCCCTTCTGCTCACCGACCACGGCCCCGGCATCGAAGATGTCAGTCTGGCCATGCAGGACGGCTGGTCCACAGCCCCCGACCACGTGCGCAATCTGGGCTTCGGCGCAGGCATGGGCCTCCCGAACATGAAAAAGTATTCCGACGAAATGGAGATCGAGAGCACCGTGGGCGTCGGCACCACCGTGCGCATGAAGATCTTTAATCCGTGATCCGCGCGTCCCGCGGGGCTTTCCCGCCGCGCCCGGAAAAGGCAGGTGTTTCCGTGGAGAAATTCTTTCACGCCGTGACGCTGGACAAAGACAAGTGTCTCGGCTGCACCAACTGCATCAAGCGCTGCCCCACCTCGGCCATCCGCGTACGCGACGGAAAAGCGAGGATCTTAAAAGAGCGCTGCGTCGACTGCGGCGAATGCATCCGCGTCTGTCCCCACCACGCGAAGGTCGCCCTCAGCGATCCGCTCTACATCATCGAGACGTACGACTACAGCATCGCCCTTCCCGCCCCGTCTCTCTTCGCCCAGTTCAACAACCTGGAGGATCCCGCCACCGTCGTGGAGGGCCTCCTTCGCATGGGCTTTGACGAGGTGTTTGAGGTCGCCCAGGCCGCGGAGCTCGTCTCCGACGCCACGCGCCGCCTCATCGATTCCGGCGCGGTCAAGACGCCGGTCATCAGTTCCGCCTGTCCCACCATTTCGCAGCTCATCCGCATCCGCTTCCCCAACCTGATCGACCACCTGCTGCCGCTGCTCACGCCGGCGGAGCTCGCAGGCAAAATGGCCAGGGAACAGGCCGCGAAACGGACCGGCATCGCCCCGGAGAAGATCGGCACCGTGTTCATCACGCCCTGCCCCGCGAAGGCGGCCAGCATCGTCTCCCCGCTCACGGCGGAGAAGAGCCACCTGAGCGCGGCTGTTGCCATCAAGGATGTCTATCCCGTCCTGGTCGGCAAGATGAAGGAAGTGGGCGAACCGCGCGATCTGTCCCGGGCCGGCCGTATCGGCCTGAGCTGGGGCTCCAGCGGCGGCGAGGCCTCGGCCATCCTTGTGGAGGACTACCTGGCCGCGGACGGCATCGAAAACTGCATCAAGGTCCTCTCCGATATGGAGGACGAAAAGCTCAACCACGTGAGCTTCGTGGAGCTGGACGCCTGCCCCGGCGGCTGCGTCGGCGGCGTGCTCACGGTGGAGAACCCGTATCTGGCCATGGTGCGCCTCAAGTCCCTGCGCCGCTATCTCCCCGTCTCCCGGAACCGCATTGCGGGCACCGAAGTGCCGGAGACTTTCCGCTGGGAGACCGGAATCCAGTATGAGCCCGTCATGCGGCTGGATCCGGACCTCACCGTCGCTCTGGAGAAGATGGACCGCATCGATGCGCTCACGAAACGCTTCCCGGGCCTGGACTGCGGTTCCTGCGGATCCCCGTCCTGCCGCGCCCTCGCGGAGGACATCGTGCGTGGCTACTCCACGGAGGAGGCCTGCGTCTTCGTCCTGCGCGACGAGGTCCAGGAAATCGCCGCGAGCCTCTCCCGCCTCTCCGCATCCGGTGTGCTCGCCAAGGGCAAGGAGAACCCCGAGCCCCCGAAACAGAGCTGACGCCGGCTGGCTGACCGATATCCCGCAAATCTTTCACCCTGGCCTCCCGCACGAGGCCGCGAGGTATTATCCATGACCGTACAACAGATCGCCACGACCCTCGGCTTTGAGATCCTGTCCGGAGAGGAATCCCTCTCCCGCTCCGTCGAAGGCATCTACTGCTGCGACCTGCTCTCCTTCGTGATGGGCCGCGCTCCGGCCGATTTCGCCTGGCTCACCGTGATGGGCAACATCAACGCCGCCGCGGTCGCCTCCCTGGCCGACGTCGCCTGCGTCGTCCTGGTGGACGGCGTGCTCCCCGATGCGCCCATGCTGGAGAAGGCACAGCAGCAGGACATCGCCGTTCTGGCCGCCCCCGGCCCCGCCTTTGAGACCGGCCTGGCCATCGATCAGCTCCTCGAGGCCTGAGGCAAAGCCGGAGCCGAACCCCCGAAGGCTGACCCGAAGCCCCTGCCGGAGGCCTGAAGGCCGATTTGAGATCCGGCCGGGTTCAGAAATGCCGTTTCGGGACCCCAGCCGGAACCGAAAGCCAAAGGCCATTGTACGTACAAGCCGTTTTCTGAAGATACCGCCGCAAAACCCGTGACAACGGAGGCCGCCCGTGACCTACGATCTTCACATCCACTCGTGTCTCTCGCCCTGCGGAGACAACGACATGACGGTGAACAACATCGTCAATATGGCCGTGCTCAAGGGACTGGACGTGGTCGCCCTGACGGATCACAACAGTTCCAAAAACTGCCCGGCCTTTCTTGAGGCGGCCAAAAATGCCGGAATCCGCGCGATCCCGGGCATGGAGATCAACACGTCGGAAGAAATTCACGCGGTCTGCCTCTTCCCCACGCTGGAGCAGGCCATGGCCTTTGACGAGTACGTCTTCTCCACGATGCCCCCGGTCAAAAACCGCCCCGAGATCTACGGGGACCAGATCCTGGTGGACGCGGAGGACCAGCCCGTCGGCACGCTGGACACCCTTCTGATCACGGCCAGCGGCGTCTCGTTTGACGAGCTCCCGGACCTGATGGAGCAGTACGGCGGCATTTTCTTCCCGGCCCACATCGACCGCTCCGCGAACAGCCTGCTCGCCATCCTGGGCGCCGTGCCCGAAGACACGGACTTCCCCTTCTTCGAGGTCTACCACGTCGGCCTCTACGACGACCTCGTGGAGAAACACCCGAAGCTGGCCGGCCGGCCCTGGCTCCACAACTCCGACGCCCACTACCTCTGGGACATCGCGGAACCGGAGCGGCAGCTCGATCCCCGCATCGAACAGATGCTGCGGGACGCGGGGATCCTCTGAAATCAACTCCTGCAGACATGAAAAAGGCCTCCTCGCTCCCGAGGGGGCCTTTTTCGTGAAATAACACGGAAATCTCATCCGTCCGGTCCGGGCTTTTCTGCCGCCTTTCTTCCCGGGTCCTGCATCTGCAGAGAGGCCTCACCATTTTAGGCCGCAGGAAAGCAAAAGTCCCCTCGATCCCGAGGGGACTTTTTCGTGAAATGTCGTCGAGCTCATGGTCCGATCCGGGGCGTCTCAGCTGTTTTTCCTTTCCGGCTGTGAAGCCGGAAAAAGCCTGCCCCGGGCGCGGCAGATGTCCTCAGCCGATTTTACCTGTACGACCTCCGGTAGATCTCCAGGCAATCTTCCTCGGTCATGGGCACGCGCTCATTGCCGAAGAGAAAGGCCATGGCCGTGACCGCGTTGTGCGCGAACACCGGGAGTTCCTCTTCGGTGATGCCGTAGTCCGTCATTTTCAGATCGTCGACGCCGCAGGCGGCGCGAAGCTCGTGCAGGGCCGCGACGAAGTCCGCCGGCTCAGCCGCATCCGCCTTCCCCAGAGCCTTCGCCATGCGGATCATCCTCTCGTCACAGGCGTGCACCCGCGCCTGGCGCTCAAAGTAAGCCTCGCAGATCATGATCAGGCCGGCACCGTGGGCCACATCCGTGTGATACGCGCTGATGGCGTGCTCCATCGAGTGCTCCGAGGTGGTTCCCGCGGTGCTCATGACGAAGCCGCCCATGCTGCTCGCAAACGCCATGGCCTCGCGGGCCTCCATGTCGTTCCCGTCCGCCACCGCGCGGGGCAGGTACTGCCCCACCTTTTCGATAGCGCTCAGGGCGCAGGTGTCGCTCATCATATTGGCCTTGTTGGAGATGTAGGACTCCGCGGAATGGAACAGGGCGTCAAAGCCCTGGTACGCGGTGAAGTGTGCCGGCACGCCCTTCATGAGCTCCGCATCCACGATGGACAGGACCGGGAACTGGCGCGGGTCGCGCAGTCCGATCTTCTCGTGCCTCTCCTCCCAGGTGATGACGGCAGCAACGTCGGCCTCCGAGCCGGTGCCTGCCGTGGTCGGGATCGCCACGATGGGGAGCGGCGCCGCCTCAAGCGGTTTTCTTCCGCCGGAGCCGGCCATCATGTAGTCCCACAGATCGCCGCTGTTCGTGCTCATCACCGCGATGCCCTTGCCGGCATCCAGCACGCTGCCGCCGCCGAGGCCCACGATAAAATCGCATCCGTTTTCACGCGACACGGCCGCGCCGGCCATGACCGCCTCCCGCGTGGGGTTGGCTCCGACGCGGTCGTAGACGACGGCCTGAGCGCCAGCCATCGAAAGCTCGCTCAGCACGCGGTCCAGGGCGCCGCTCGCGCGGGCCGACTTTCCGCTCGAGATCACGACCAGGGCCTTTTTGCCGGGCAGGGCCTGCTCGTGGAGTTGTCCCAGGCTTCCGGCGCCGTACAGGATGCGGGCGGGGATGTAAAACCGAAACATGGCAGTTCCTCCTTGATGTGGATTTGTGCAGACAAACAGCAGAACGAAAACGGACGCGTCGATCGGTGCGTCCGGAAGAGCTCCTGACAGTATTGTAAAACAAAGCGGGGCGGCTGTCTATGTAGGGTTTAAACACACATCATGAAGAAAAAATAAATAACCGTGCCGCGCCGGACAGATGACGTTCTGCAAAATAAAAAGAAAGCCGCAGATCCTGCGGCTTTCTTTGCGTGTTCTCTCGAACGATCTTACTTGAGGGTGACCTTCGCGCCCAGCTCTTCCAGAGCAGCCTTGGCGGTCTCGGCCTCTTCCTTGGAGACGCCGACCTTGATGGCCTTGGGGGCGGAATCGACGGCTTCCTTCGCACCCTTCAGATCCAGAGCGCACATATCCTTGACGGCCTTGATGACCTTGACCTTGTTGGGGCCGGCCTCTTCCAGGACGACGTCAAACTCGGTCTTCTCTTCCTCCTCGGGAGCGGCGGCAGCGGCGGCGACGACAACGCCGGCAGCGGCAGAAACGCCAAACTCTTCCTCACAAGCCTTGACCAGCTCGTTGAGCTCCAGCACGGAGAGCTCCTTGATCGCTTCGATAAACTCAGCAGTCGTTAACTTTGCCATGATATTTTCCTCCGTTAGTTTTTGAAAGTTGTGCGGCTCGGCCGCGTCTTACTCTGCGGGCGCTTCCGCAGGGGCCTCAGCAGGGGCCGCCTCCGCAGGGGCGCCGTCCTTCTCCGCGATCTGCTTGAGCACGCGGGCGAAGTTGGTGATGGGCGACTGCATGCTGCCGAACAGGCGGCCAAGCAGGACATCTCTGCTGGGGATCTGCGCGATCTGCGCCATTCCCTCAGCGTTGTAGTACGTGCCTTCCACCACGCCGGACTTGATCTCCAGCTTGTCCGCCGTCTTGGCGAACTCGGCCAGAATTCTGGCCGCCGCCGTGGCGTCGTCCTTGGAGATCGCGATTGCGGTAGGACCTTCCAGGTCTCCGTCGAGGGCTTCAAACGCAGTGCCCTGAGCAGCGCGGCGGATCAGGGTGTTCTTGTAGACCTTGTAGACCAGGCCCGCTTCACGCAGGGTCTTGCGAAGACGCGTATCCTGCTCCACGGTCAGTCCACGGTAGTCCACCAGAACAGCGCTGGCCGCTCCGTCCAGATGGGAAGCGATCTCTTCCACAACGGGAGCTTTCAACTCTACCTTTGCCATGGGTTTCCTCCTTTATTATTTTTTTGAACGTAGGAGGGATTCAAAAAAACCCTCCGGCACACGATTGCGCCGGAGGGCATAGACATCTTGGTGTCTGAATCTCCTCGGCAGGCGCATCCGGGGATGCTTACGCTATACGCACCTGCTGTCTACGGCGTTCACGAATGTGATACTACTATAAAGTTTTCGATCCGTCAAGCCAAAAGCATCAGACAAAGCGCATCGGGTTGAGACGCACGCCCGGGCCCATGGTGGAGGTGAGCACGACGCTCTTCATGAAGGCGCCCTTCAGAGCGGCGGGACGCGCCTTCGCGATCACTCCCAGGATGGTGTTCAGGTTGTCGGTCAGCTGCTCCTCGGTGAAGGAAGCCTTGCCGATCGGCACGTGAATGATGTTGGTCTTGTCGAGACGGTACTCGATCTTACCGGCTTTGATCTCCTGGATGGCCTTGGTGACATCCATGGTAACGGTACCGGCCTTGGGGTTGGGCATCAGGCCCTTCGGGCCGAGGACGCGGCCCAGACGGCCGACGACACCCATCATATCGGGCGTGGCAACGACGACATCAAAGTCCAGCCATCCCTCGTTCTGGATCTTCGGGATGAGCTCTTCGGCTCCGACGAAATCTGCGCCGGCGGCCAGAGCTTCGTCCGCCTTCGCGTTCTTCGCGAACACGAGGACGCGGGCGCTTCTGCCGGTGCCGTGAGGCAGGACGACGGCGCCGCGGATCTGCTGATCGGCATGACGGCCGTCGCAGCCGGTGCGGATGTGGAGCTCGACGGTCTCGTCAAACTTCGCGGTCGCGTTCTTCTTGACCAGGGAAATGGCCTCATCAACTTCGTACAGGGTGGCGCGGCTGACGTTCGCAGCTGCGGCCTGATATTTCTTACCTCTCTTCATGGTATATACCTCCTTGTGGTGTTAGCGGGAAATCCCTTCCACTGAAATCGCTTCGCTTTAACGTTAGTCCGTGACCGTGATGCCCATGCTGCGCGCCGTACCGGCGATCATGCTGGTCGCAGCCTCGATGCTGCCGGCGTTGAGGTCGGGCATCTTGAGCTCCGCGATTTTGCGCACTTCTTCGCGGGAGATGGTCGCGACCTTGACCTTGTTGGGCTGGCCGGAGCCGGACTGGATCTTGCACGCCTTCTTGAGCAGAACGGGTGCGGGCGGCGTCTTGGTGATAAAGCTGAAGCTTCTGTCGGCATACACCGTGATGACGACGGGGATGATCAGATCGCCCTGATCTGCGGTTCTTGCATTGAATTCCTTGGTAAACTGGACGATGTTCACGCCGTGCTGACCCAGAGCGGGACCGACGGGCGGAGCGGGCGTCGCCTTACCGGCAGGAATCTGCAGTTTGATGTAACCGGTTACTTTCTTTGCCATTGTGGCACCTCCTGTGAAAAATTGTGGTGCGGACGCATGCGTCCGAGGCTGCGGTCCAAAGGACCTCCCACTTTTTTAAAGCTTCTTCACGTCCGTGAAGTTCAATTCCACCGGGGTCTCCCGGCCGAATATCTCGACATGAATGGTCAGACTCTGCTTGTTCTCGTTGATGGAACGGACCGCCGCCACCGTGTCCTTCCAGGGACCGGCGATGACGAGGATCTGGTCTCCCACCGCGAGATCGATGCGCAGTTCCGCCCCCTTGAGGATGCCCAGCGGACGCATCTCGTCGTCCGTGAGCGGAACGGGCTTGGAGCCCGGGCCCACGAAACCGGTGACGCCGCGGGTGTTGCGGATGACGTACCAGGTATCGTCTGTCATGACCATGTGCACCAGGACATAGCCGGGGAAGAGCTTCTTTTCCGACTGCTTCCTCACCCCGTCCTTGTACTCGATGACGGTCTCCATGGGAACGGAGACCTCGAGGATGACGTCCTGGAGGTTTCTGTTTTCTATGGTCTGCTCGATATCCGTCTTGACCTTCTTCTCGTAACCGGAATAGGTGTGCACGACGTACCACCGGGCTTCAGGTGACACCACCTTTTCTTCCCCGGCGCGAGCTTCCGTCTCCATACGGTCTTCTGATTCCATACGAGCCTTCGTCTCTGCCATGTGTTCCTTCCCGATTATCAGATAATGAAGCTGAATCCGAACTGGATCAGCATGTCAAGCAGGGCGATGACGACGCCCATGACAACGGAGATGACGAGCACGGCGCCGGTCTTCTTCACCAGGGTCTCTCTGTCGGGCCAGATGATCTTCCGGAACTCCGCCTTCAGATTCTTCCAGTGATTGACCTTGTTCTTCTCGGCAGCCTTCTTCGCTTCTTCCATGGTTGTTCCTTCCTTACGACAAGAATGAGAGCGTACACAGGAAAGAGACCTTATTTGGTCTCCTTGTGCATGGTATGCTTCTTGCAGAATCTGCAGTACTTCTTGGTCTCCATTCTGTCGGGATGGTTCTTCTTTTCCTTAGTCATGTTGTAGTTGCGCTGCTTGCACTCGGTACAGGACAACGTGATCTTGACTCTCATGGCTTCCTCCAAAAGCAGGACAAAATTGGGGTCAAAAAAAAGGACCCCCGTCCATTCGCTCCGATATCATAGCACGGGGAGGGGGGTCTGTCAAGCAAAAATCGTTGATTTTGCGCGGGTTTTTTGGCATTTTCGGGGTCGGTTTCAAGGGGTTTTCCGGGCGGTTTTTGAATCGGGCAGGATGTAGTGGGAAGGACCTTCAAAAAGCACAAGATGTGGTGGTCGGGAGCCGAAAAACATCCTCTCTTCCGGAAATGCGGCGGCCGCATCACCCGAGATAATACTGAAGGAGAAAGATCACGGCGGTGATGATGGCCGCGGCGGCCAGCAGACCCTGCCGGATGCGCTCTGAGGCGATCCACTTTTCCTTCAGGCCGGTCAGACGGATCTTCCCCTGCCGGAGCGGTTTCCCCGGGCTCGGCTCCGTGGCGCCTTCCGGCGGGACTGCGCCCCCGTTCGCGCCCTTCCTGCCTGCGAAAAGCATCCCGCCGCGGCGGACCGAAGCAGCGCCGGTGGCCGGCAGTGAGGAATTCTCTTCTGCCCCGGGCGCCCCGCTCCCGGCTGCCTGCCGGGGCCTGTCCGCACCCGCAATGGTTCCGGCACGGA
The DNA here is from genome assembly GCA_017438775.1 of Lachnospiraceae bacterium. GTDB lineage: Bacteria > Bacillota > Clostridia > Lachnospirales > Lachnospiraceae > RUG11204. Next base: position 32,034 of record JAFRUR010000004.1, read on the forward strand.
TGACGGTCCCCGCAGACGTCCCCGCGCTGGAAACTGTCCCAGAAGACACCCCGCCGCTAATGGCGCTTACCGCGCGGCCCGTTCCCGTGTGACCTGCTCCCGCCGCGCCCCCGGCACCGGCGCCTTCCGCATCTGCCAAAGCGGCCAGGGAGGCGAGGCTCGCCCCGTGGAACGAAGCTGCGCGGAAGAGCTCATACCCCAGAAACGCGGCGTCTTCATCCCCGGCGCAGTCTCCGGCGAGGATATTTTTCAGGATCGCCCGCATGCCCTCCGCGGGATCCGTCCCGCGGCCCGGAAGGAAAGGGATCCTGACTTCTCCCGAAGCTTCGTCCATAAAGGTCTCCTCCGGCGAAAGACACAGGCCTTCGGGAAGCAAAAGACAGCCCTCCGCCGCGGCGCAGGCGTCGGAGGCGGCCCGGACAAGGCCGGCGATCTCTTCGCGCCGCAGGGTCCGTTCCTCCAGATATTCCGCCAGACTGACACAGCCTGTGATCTCGTATAGAAACTCCGCCGTCCCGTCCGTCTCCCGCCGCAGAGGCGCGATCAGGCCGGGAATGCGGTTTCTGCGCAGCATTTCTTCCTCAAAGGAATCGTCCCCGGGAAGATCCCCGCTGTAGACCAGATACCGCCGGCCTCGCTCCGTGATCGTCGTTCTCTCCATGATCTGCTCCCTTCGCGCGCAGGCGGTCTCGCCTGCGGAATCCTTTGTCTCTTTTCACCGGACTATTCGAGTTCCTCCCGCAGCAGCGAAAAAAGCCTTACCAGTGCTGCCTGGGGCCAGGTGCCCGCCCGGCTCCGCACCGCGTCCCGCACCGCAGGGACCGACGGGATCTGATGCGCATGTTCTCCGGAGATCCGGCCGTCCTGCAGAGAAATCTGCGTCCCTCCCGATAAAAGGAACCGGGGCTCGGCGCCCGTCATCTCCCGTTCGTAGAGCCTCACGGCCAGCACCACGCGGTCATGCTCGTACAGCGTGAGCAGGACCGTCCCCAGCAGGAGAATCAGCACCAGGGTGATCACGACGGCGCTTTCGGCCGTCAGGCTGGCGGAAGCGCGGCCATGCGCCCGGCCGGCCGCAGGCCGTTTTCTCTTCGCCCATCCGGGATCCCGGACGGTGTCTTCTGTCTGCATCCAATTCCTGTTTTCCGGCATTTCCGTTGTCTCCGTGGAATCTGAAGCGATTTGCTTCCTTGTTTCCGGTAAAAATACCTGGCGCATGCTCTCTGCGGCTATCTTATAAGGAAAAACGCGCACAGTGCACCGCCGCACAGGAATGGCAGAAACGGCATGCCGCACCGCAGGGATCTTCCGCGGGCCACCCGAAGGATCACACCCAGCAGAGCCTCGGCAGCAAGGCCGAAAAACAGAGCCAGAAGCGCCGCAGCCGGGGAAACGCAGGCGCCCAGCGCCAGAAGCATGAGGCCGTCGCCGGTGCCGACCTGGCCCCGGGAGGCAAGACCTGTCAGAAACAAAATTGCACCGGGGAGCAGGCTCCAGAGGAGGTCTCCCGTCCTGCCCGCGGCCAGCCGAAGGACAAGCCCGGCCGCCCCCATGAGAGCGGGAAGCCACAGGGGAACGCTCCCGGTCCGGATGTCCGCGACCGCCCCGGCCGCGAGACCGGCCGCTGCCGCACCGCGGCACAGAGCCATCGCCAGTTCTTCATTCATGATGCGTCCATCTCCTTCTCGCGGCTGCTTTCTGCCGCTGCTTTCTGCGGCCGCTTCCTGCGACTGTTTTCTGTGCCCGCTTCCTGCGGCTGTTTTCTGTGCCCGCTTCCTGCGACCGCTTCCTGCGGCTGTTTCTTCCGCGGTTTGCCTGGCAGAATCACTGCTCCCCTCCGCAGGCTTTGCAGCCCGGCAGGGTGTCCCGGATCTCTTCCAGCAGGACCTCCCGCACGCTGCGTTTCAGGGCCGCACAGGTGCTGCGCGTATGATAGCGCGTGCCTTCCGCGGTGACGTACACCGGTCCCGTCGGTGTTCCCCGCACGCAAATCTCGCAGGCGTAGTACTTCGCTCCCGCGAGGTTTCTCTCCGCCGTGAGGCCCGCAACCGGCACTTCCCGCATGCGGATGGTCAGGTGACGGCAGTCCCGCGACCGGTGATAGACCGATCCCGACACCGTCACAAAGACGATCTCCCCCTGCTCCTCCCTCTCTTTGGGAGCATCCCCGCACCAGATCCGGCGCCGGGAGCGAAGGATCCGCTCCTGCACGCCCGTGAGGGGCATCCGCACCCGGTACGTGACCACCAGGTCCACGGTGTGCGGCGTGCGGTGCAGGGCCAAAAGGTCCACCGACACATCCTCGAAGCGGCAGAACACACCCTCGCGAATGCCGTCAACGCTCCGGTTCAGTTCGCGGTCGATGGCCACCCCGCTGATGCCGGTGTAGAGCGCCTCGCCCAGCATGCGGTAGGCCTCGCCCTCCGCGGGAAAGATCTTCCCCACGTTTTCCTCCGCCAGCCGCGCGAGGGCCGCGGTCCTGCCCACGCGCTCCATCTCCGACTGCAGATGCGTTTCAAAATACAGGATCTCGAAGAAACTGAGGATCCAGAAAAGCGCCAGCAGGACGGGCACCAGAAGAAGGGCTGCCTCCACCGTGACGGAGGCGGGTTTGGAACCTGCGCAGACAGACGGGACTGCCCTCTCGCCGGGGGCATGCCGAGTTGAGTGAGTGATTGTGGTGGTGAGTGCCGATTCGTGACGTCGGATAGGGGGATTCTTTCGGTGTGCCTGGAGAGCGAATGTTGAAAGATGTGGAGTTCCCCGACGAAAGAGCATTCCTGTCTGCCTCCGCAAGTTCTGTGTTTCTGTGTCTGACGATCATCCTAACGGATGACCGTGTAGTCCTCCCGCGCATGTGTCCGGAAAAGAGCGTCGCCGCCCGGCCGGTACAAAAGGGCCGGGACCCGCACCAGCGCATGCACCTCGGCCTGCGCGATGCACCGGGAAAAGCGAAATTCCTTTCCCGTGCGCCGGATCCTGTCCTCGATCACGTCCATGGCCCGCAGGCGCTTGTCGTCCCTGTCGCGCACCAGGAGCAAGGCCATCAGATAGGTCTTGTAGGAGATTCCGCCCGCGTCGCCCGAGCCGTCCGCGAACAGGGTCCCGCCGAGAAGCCCCGTCAGTGAGGTCCTCCAGGACTCGTGGGTCTTAAAGAGCAGGACCTTTTCCCCGCGCAGAAGCATCCGCACGTCGCCGACCGACTCGCACAGGGCCCAGCCGCTCAGCAGAAGAAACGTGGCTGCCGGCGTCAGGAGCGGCATCCCCGCCGCGCCGCAGATCAGCCCGGCGATCTGTTCCGCTTCCACCCGCTTTGCCGTATCCGTGTACAGATACGCGAGGTTCAGCCCCTCCCGCACGGCCAGGATCGCTCCCGCGGCCGAAGCGAGGTTGTCCCGGTCGCTCCCGCTCTTTCCCCAGACGTACTCGAGGTCATAGGTGCCCTCCCCGTCCGTATAGGCGGGAAGCGCGAGAGCCAGATAGGCCTGAAAGAGCAGGGACTCCGCCAGCGTCTCCTCCCCGGCCGGCGCTTTTCCGGCGATGCGCGACGGAAGCTGTGCCCCGGTGATCACCCGGTCCGAGAGATCTCCCTCCGTGACCAGCGCCAGCACGCCGTCCGTCCGCAGGGCGCGCAGCCGGTCCATGAGGCCCCGCCCCTTTCCGGCCGTCTCCGCATCCTCCTGCTCCTGTTTGCCGAAGACCTCGTCCGAAATTTCCAGAATGCGGTCCCGCAGGGCGGTCAGACGCTCGAGCTCCGGGTCAGCAGACGGTTCTGCCGGGGCCTCCCCTTCGCCGGGACTGCCTTCTCCGGGAGTCTGTTGCCCGGGGCCGCTGCCCGGACTATCCTCTGCGAGCGCGTCCGCCAACTTTGCTTCCTCCAGAATCTTCTGCAGCAGGTCCTTCCCGGAGAGCGGCGCAAGAACGGCTTTCCCGCTCTCCTCCAGGGCGTCGGCCAGGGCACCGGACAGTTCCTCCTTCCCGGACGCGACAAGCTGCTCCACTTCATTCCGAAGCGAGGCATAACCCGCCTGCTCCGTCAGGATCCCCCGCACGGAGGTCTCCAGCGCCCGGATGCGCGAGCGAAGCTCCCGAACGTCGTCCGCGGCCTCCCGGAGTTTCTGCGTGGCGTCTTTCGCGGCTTTGTACTTTTTCTCCAGCCCCAGGAGCTGATCCGCTTTCTGCTGCAGCTGCGCGCTCTTCTCCCGGAATGTGTCCACACCGGACAGAATGTCCCAGCGGCTCATCAGCTCGTGCACACCGGCCTGCGCGGCCTGCTGTCCGAGGGCGCGGATGGCTTCCCTCTCGAACGGAAGGCCGCCCCGGTCGGTCGCGCGGACGACGTCACGCGCGGTCACCTGCTCCGCGGAAAACGAGCGAAAGCCCTCCATCCTTCCGCGAGCGAAGGTCCCCATGCCCGGATGGGCGTAGTATGTCAGCTCATCCTGAACCGCTGTGAGCAGGCCTTCTTCCCCGCCGGAGAAGAACATCAGGCCCGTCTCATCAAACAGCGCGCTGTCGTAGCGGCCGAAGGCGGAGGAGACCGCGGAGGCCATCGCCTGGTCGGCGTACAGCTTCAGGGATGCCGTCCGCGCACTCTCCGCCGCGGCCATCCCCACCGAAAGCAGGGTGAGCAGCAAAAGCGCAAAGAAGGGCGTGAGCAGGGCCGGCCAGTGTCCCGGACGCCCGGAGGCGTCCGGTCTGAAGCCTTCTTTGATTTTCGTTATCCTTCGTTTCATCCGATGACGCGGTCCGATCAGTAGAAGGTTCCCGTCTGGTTCCGGATCCCGTTCATGATCTGATTGACCAGCGCCATCAGCTGCGTCCGGAAGATCAGAGCCAGGGCGATCAGCACGCAGAGCACCAGCAGCCCCTCCACGACGGCCGATCCGTCCTCATCCTCCCACAGGGCCGTGAAAAACAGCCCGACGCGCATCATCAGCATATGCAAAGCTTCCATCGATCTCTCTCCTTTCTCTCCGCCCCGCCGCGTGCGGGGCAGAACCATACCCTCTTCCAGCCAACTTCTTCAGGCCGGGCTCTTCCGGGGAACAGAGGCGCCCTCGAGCCGTTCTTCTCTTTCTGCCGGGCTTTTCCGCTCCTTCACGCCGTCCCGCGTCAGATCTGCATCCCCAGCCAGGCCGGCAGGACCACCATGGCCATGACCATGGCAAAGTAGAGCACCATGGGGCCGGTCAGTTTGGTCTCCGCCTCCTCGCCCAGGCGGCGCAGGCGGTTCTTCTCTTCCTCCCGCGCGCCGGCCGCCTCCGCCAGAAGCTTTTCGGAAAGGTCCCGCTCTCCCTGCCGCAGGGAGCGCCGCAGAAGCAGCGCCAGACGGCGGTAGCCGGCCTGGCCGGTCCGGTCCGCGAAGCGCTCCAGGGCTTCCTCCTCGGACAGTCCGGCCTCCATGAGCTTTGCGCAGTGCACCACCTCCGCCCTGCCGTAAGTCAGGCGGGCCGCCGGGCCCCGCTCCCTCTCGAAGGCCGCGGCCAGAGACTTCCACGCGTTTGCCGGACTCATGCCGGCCCTGGCATACAGGGCAAGCGATGACAGAATCTCAGGATGATCCGCGCGAAGTTCCTCCTCGCGCGCCCGCAGCCTGTCCCTCTGGCGGTCCAGGGGAAGAAACCACAGGACGCCCGGGAGCCCCGCCAGCAGGACGATGGCCGCCAGCAGGACCGACGCGCTCTTTCTGCGCGGATAGGACAGTTCCTCTCCCTCGAAGGTCTGCGGAAGCGGCATGACGGCCTCGCGCCGCGTGCGCTCTTCCTCCCCGGAGAAAAACCGTATCAGCCGGTCCTCCCGCGTCTCCTCGCGCTCCACGACCGTCACGGTGACCTGCCGGCTCCGCACCGTCTCTCCCGCCGCAAGTTCGAGAAAGATGACCACTTTCTGCGGCCCGCTTCCCCGCAGGGCCTCGGTATCGATGCTGCCGTCCGCCATCACAAAGCGATACTCGTCGGGGCGGAACGAGGCTCTGACCGGGGTCCCCGGGGCGCTTCCGGAAAAGTCCAGAGGCTCCGTGACGTGATCCGCGTCCGGGTTCTTTCCCAGCATCTGCGCGAGGAAGATCTGCTCCGCCGCATCCAGCAGCTGCGCGGTCTCCTCGTCGGTCATCTCGCGCCCTGCGACGGTCACGCCCACGGCGTTCTCCTGTCCGCCGGCAGAGACGTCCACCGTGTACACCTCCGTCTCCCAGGGGACCCCGGGCCGCGTCAGAACAGGCTCCGACGGTTCGCGGGACGCGCAGGCCACCGCGGCAAACACAAGACTCCCGCACACCAGCCCCAGCAGGGCGCGCCGCCTCTGCTCACGCAGAAAGGCGCCCGTCTCTTCGCGGGCCTCCTCACGCACGAGCAGGCGCGAAAGGTCCTTTTCGATCTGCTCCCCGCGGCGCCGGTCAGCCTCTGCGATGCCTGCAAACAGGCGCCGCACCTGCGCTACGACAGCGCGGAAAAGATTCGGTTTTCCCATCGTATACCTCCCGCATATGCCAGCAGGCACAGGGTCATCAGCACCCGGCCTGCCGCCGTGTGGTACAGCGGATCCAGAAAGCCCGGGGACGAGAGCCGCAGAAACCAGACCACCAGGACCGGCGTCAGCTTCATCACCCATCCCTCCAGCCGTTTTCCGGAGAGCAGTGCCCGCTGCTGCTCTGCCACCTCCTGCCTCTCCCGGCGGGCCCGGACAAAGGTGCGCACGCATTCCGCGGCGTCTCCGCCCTGCACCCGCACAATCGCGAGAGCCTCGCTCATCTGTCCCGCCTCGGGAAGTCCCGAGCGCCTTGCCATCTCCGCAAAGGAAGCGGGGAAGGGGGAACCGGCCCTGACGCGGGAAACCGCGTCCCGCCAGTGTCCGTCCATCGCCCCGCCCTCCGCGCGCCCTTCCCGGGCCGCCGCGAAGGCGTTCTCCGCGCTCATTCCGGCCGAGAGGGCCGAGGCAAAGGCCGTCAGCAGGTCCAGAAGTTCCGTGCGCATCCGCTCCGTCTCGCGCCCTTCCCGCACCCCTTCCAGAAAGCGGAAGACCCAGGGGAACAGCGGAAGAAAGAGCAGCGCAGCCGGGAGCGCGTCGTAAAAGGTGATGCCCAGAAACGCCGCGGCCGGCAGGTACAGGGCCAGAACGGGAAGGCCTTTCGCACTCTTCTCTTTCAAAGCGGCGAGACCGGGGACAGTCCCTCCTCTCCGCAGCAAAACACGTCTTCCAGCCAAACCGTTCCCTCCTTCACGCCGCGGACGCGGCAGATTCTCATGACGCGCCTTCCTCCGTCTGCCCCGCGCGCCAGATGCACCAGGAGCCTCAGCGCCGAAGCGATCTGGCTGCGGATGGCCGCCACCGGCAGATCCGCTCCCATCATCGCCATGGTCTCAAGGCGCGACAGCATGTCGGCCGGGCTGTTCGCGTGGCCTGTCGAGAGGGAGCCCTCGTGGCCGGTGTTCATGGCCTGCAGCATGTCGAGCGCCTCCGCCCCGCGCACCTCTCCCACGATGATGCGGTCCGGCCGCATGCGGAGCGAGGCCCGCAGCAGCTCCCGGATGGTGATCTCCCGGCCGCCCGAGGCATTCTCGTTCCGGGCCTCCAGCCGCACGAGATTGGGCATCTCCTGCAGGGAGAGTTCTGCGGAATCTTCGATGGTGATGACACGTTCTTCCGGGGGAATGTACGCAGACAGCGCGTTCAGAAATGTGGTTTTTCCGGAGCCGGTGCCCCCGGAGATGAAGATCGATTCGCGGCGCCTTACGGCTGCCTTCAGATATTCCGCCGCCTCCCGCGTCAGGCTCCCGCCGCGGATCAGGTCCTCCATGGTCAGGGGCACCGCGCCAAACTTGCGGATGGTCACGCAGGGGGCGTCGACGGCGGCCGGCGGCAGGACGACGTGCAGCCGGGATCCGTCCGCGAGGCGGGCGTCGGCGATGGGCTGCAGCCGGTTGACGCTGCGGTCCAGGGGCGCCACAACGCTTCGGATGACCTCCAGCAGGCGGTCCTCCCCGGCAAACCGCACCGGGGCGCGCTCGATCTTTCCGCGCCGCTCTACGAAGATATTATCCGGTCCGTTCACCATGATCTCCGTCACGGTGTCGTCATCCAGGTAGGGCTGCAGCACGTCCATCCCGCGCAGGGAGTCCATGAGGGTCCGGCGCAGGCGCCGTTTTTCCTCCAGGGGCAGATACCCGCCCCGCCCGAGGATCTTCCGGTCGATCTCCCGCAGAAGCTCTTCGTCCGAGATCTCCGGTCTCTCCCGCAGATCCTCCAGGAGTTCCCGCCGCAGAACGTCTTCGCGGCGCTCCTCTCTCTGTTCCAACAGGTCTCTGTTCCCATACAGATCCATCATGTTCTCTCACCTGCTGTCCGTCCTTTTCCAGACTCCGATTTCCGTGGGAGATCCGGATCCGGTCACTCTTCTTTCAGTCCATCGGGCTCCGGTCCTTCCCCGAGTTTTCCGATCAGTTCCCCCGGCGATGTCTCCTCCTCCCGGAGAAGCCGGAAGAACCCGCGGACCTGCGCCCCGGTCCTCTCTCCGGACGCCGCAAGGCAGATGCTGTCCGCCGCGTGAAAGAGTTCCGGCACAAACAGGGCAGCCTCTCCCGCATCCAGTACGACGTGCCGGTATCCGCCGCGCTTCGCGAGCGCGGTCCACAGACCGGCTGCGTCCCCGCAGACGAGATCCCGCGCGGCGCGGAGCCTTCCGGGCGCTTCCAGAACGTCCCAGGCGCCTCCCCGGCGCACCGCGTCTGCGATGCGGGCATCGTCCAGATCCCCGCAGGCAAAGGCGTACAGAAGCTCTGCTGCCGCCTCACGCGCCTCTTCGTCCGCGGTATCCCGCGAAGATGCGGATCCGGCACCGGCGGCACGGCCGTCGGGCGCAGGAACGCCCGTATCGCCTGTGCGGAAGCCCGCCGGACACAGGGTCCAGAGCAGCGTCCGCCCCTGCGCGGACAGGTCCTTTGCCAGCCTCTGTGCCTGCCGGGCGCTCTCCGCCGCGCCGCAGAGGGACACGGCCAGATGCATCCGGGCCCGCTCCTCCGCCGACGCCCTCTCCGCCGCGGCTTTCTGCTCCGCGAGCCCGAGGATCCGTTCCAGGAGCACGGATGCAGGGACATAGCGGCAGATGCGCGTCACCGGGCCGGTGCTCTCTTCCGGCGCCGCGCCGGAAGGCTGCGCCTTTCCGGAAAAAGGGTTCGGCGGCGTCTCCTCCTGCGCATCGTCGCACAGCAGCACGGTCTGACCGCAGAGTCCCGCCAGGTCCTCACAGAACATTTCCTCCGCCGCCACAAGCACGTTGGCCGGGGCGGCCGCCAGTGAGGTCCCGGCCTTTTTCCGCGCGAAGAAGGTGCGCACCGTCAGCCTTCCCCCGCTCTCCAGAGAGAGAAAGGACGACAGACGTCTGGCGTATTCTTCGCGGGATTCCAGTAAAACGACAGAATACTCCCGCATGTGCAGCCTCATTCGATTGTAAAAAGTGTGGGTGTTTTGCCCGAGACGGGCAGAAGCGACCGAGCGGTCGTGGCTCCATGATATACGACTCAGGTGCAGGTTGTCAAGGGGTTTTCCGAGCAAAAAAACGCGGCCCGGACTGCCTCCCGGACCGCTCTTTCCATAAGAAAAATATTAAGGTATTTACAGATTTTTGTTTCTCTCGTCGATCGCCCGTCTCTCCCTCTCCAGCTCCCGCACAAGGTCGATAAACGGCCACGCGGCGTTGGTCTGCGTGAGCACGGCCTTGTAGACGTCGCGGGGGAGATCGGCGCGGCGCAGGTCCCTCAGGACCTTGTCGAAGGTGCGCTTATCGAAGAAGCAGAACAGCATCACGAGGGCGTTGGGCTCCGCGGGCGCATCCGCCGCGGTTTCGGCCTCCTCCGCACCCTCCGCGGGCCCGGCGCCCTGCTCCGCCCCGGAATCTGCGGGCACAGCGCTGCCATCGCGGTCAGCATCCTCCGCCCCGCCGGACGGCTGTGCGCCGTCTGGCCCCGTCTTCTGCGCCCCGGCCGGGCGCGGCACGTCCACGCCGGCCAGCTCTCCCACCGTCCGGTGCACCTGGTCGGGCGAGATCATGCGCACGCGCACGCGGGACACCGCCAGCATGGGATGTGCCAGCCGGAAAACGCCGGTCTCTTCGGGATCGTAGAGCAGCACCAGAGGTCTGCGAGGGTCCATGTGTTTCCCCTTTCAAAGAAGTGACATGCAGCGGCCTCGCCCCCTTGCGGAAGGGCCCGTCCGCGGTCAAAAGAAAAGGCCGCGCGAGAGGCACCCCGCGCGGCCGGGCAGTTCTGTCTTATCTCATGCTGAAGCGGAACACCGCCGCGCCGTAAGGCGGCAGCGGATAGGCAATGTGGTACGGTCTGCCGTCGCACTCGCCCTCCTTCGCGGTGTAGATGTGGCCCTTGGCCTGCGTGATCTCGCCTTCTTCCGTGTTCAGCACAAGCGTGTAGCGGCCCTTCTTCGGCACGCCGACGCAGTAGTCGGTGCGCTCCATCGGCGTGAAGTTGATGACGAAGAGCAGGCCCTCCTTCTTATCCTTGCGCATGAAGCTGAAGATGCTGCGGTCCGCGTCGTCGCAGTTGATCCACTCGAAGCCGTTCGGATCCTGGTCCGTCGCCCACATCGCGGGGTGGCTCCGGTACAGGTGCTGCAGGGCGCGGTAGTAGTCCCGGACCTCGCGGTGGAAGGGCTCCGCGAGCACGGGCCAGTCGATCTCGCGCTGCTCGTTCCACTCCGTCGGCTGGCCGAACTCCTGCCCCATGAACAGGAGCTTCTTGCCCGGATGTCCCATGAAGAAGGTGTAGCCCGCCTTGAGGTTGCGGTAGCGGTCCACGCCGAGGCCGGGCATCTTGCCCAGCATGGAGCACTTCAGGTGAACGACCTCGTCGTGCGAGAGCACCAGGATGTAGTTCTCGCTCCAGGCGTAAGTCATGCCGAAAGTCATGCGGTTGTGGTTGAATTTGCGGAAGTACGGATCCAGCTTCATGTACTCCAGGAAGTCGTGCATCCAGCCCATGTTCCACTTGAAGGTGAAGCCCAGGCCGTCCTCTTCGGGCAGCTTGGTGACGCCGGGCCAGGCCGTGGATTCCTCCGCGATGGTGATCGCGCCGGGATCTCTCTGCCGCAGGATGCTGTTCAGGTGCCGGAAGAACTGAATCGCCTCCAGGTTCTCGTTCCCGCCGTAGATGTTGGGGACCCACCCGCCGGCCGACCGGCCGTAGTCCAGATACAGCATGCTGGCCACCGCATCCACGCGCAGGCCGTCCACATGGAACTCCTCCACCCAGTACAGGCCGTTGGCGATCAGGAAGTTGCTGACCTCGTTGCGCCCGTAGTCGAAGACCAGGGTGCCCCAGTCGGGGTGCTCGCCCTTTCTGGGATCCGCATACTCGAAGACCGGCTCTCCGTCAAACTTCGCCAGGCCGTGCGCGTCCCTGGGGAAATGCGCCGGGACCCAGTCCAGGATGACGCCGATGCCGCGCCCGTGCATATAGTCCACGAAATACTTGAAATCCAGCGGCGTCCCGTAGCGGGAGGTCGGGGCGTAATAGCCGGTGACCTGGTAGCCCCAGGAGCCGTCATACGGATGCTCCGCGATGCCGATGAGCTCCACATGGGTGTAGCCCATCTCGATGACGTAGTCCGCGAGGAGCTTCGCGATCTCGCGGTACGTGTGCATGCGCCCCGTGGGGTGGCGCATCCACGAGCCCAGATGGACCTCGTAGACGGACATGGCCTCGCGCACCGGATTCGCATGCCTGCGGCGGTCCAGCCATTCTCCGTCTGACCAGGTGTAATCGCTCAGATCCGCAACCACGGAAGCGGTCTCGGGGCGCACCTCCGCGTGCGAAGCGAAGGGGTCCGCCTTGAAGAGCGTTTCTCCGCCAGCGCTGACAATGGCAAATTTATAGCGGTCTCCCACACCCACGCCGGGCAGGAAGAGATCCCAGATCCCGCTGGAGCCGACGGGCGCCATCGGATGCTGCCCGGGCTGCCAGCTGCAGAAATCTCCGACCACAGAGACCTCCCTGGCGTGCGGCGCCCAGACCGCGAAATACGTGCCCGCCTGCCCGTCTTCCGTCATAGGGTGAGCCCCCATCTTGCGGTAGATCTCGTAGTGCGTGCCGTTGCCGAAAAGGTAGCAGTCCATGTCTGTCAGTCTGCCCTTGATCTCCTGCATGCTGTGCCTCCGTCTGGGATGATCGGTGATGTTTCTCGGCCGGTATCTCCGCGGCGTCCGCCGCGTTCCCGCGTGTTCCCTTACCAGCGGATGATGTCCCGCGCGGCCGGCGTCTCGAAGCGGCGCCGCACGTCTTCTTCGCTCCCGCCCTGGCCCAGGGCCCACATCAGTTTGGTGACCACGGCCTCCGTGGTCATGCTGTACGCCTCGATGACGCCCATGGTCTCCTTGACCTTATGGCCCACCTCGTAGAGGCTCATGTCGCTCCCCTCGTACGGGACCTGCGTCATCATGACCACCGTCCGCCCGAGGCTGCGCCACAGGCGCACCGCGTCGGCGATGTCCCCGGCCTCTCCGCCCGGCAGGCCTCCCATGCCGAAGGTCTGCAGGACCAGGCCGCGGCACCTCTCCGCCGCCTCGCGCAGAAACGTGCTGTCCATGCCCGGCATGAGCGGGAGCAGGAGGACGCGCCGGTCCAGACGGTCGTAAAACACGGGGCCGCCCGCGGTCTTCTCCTCCTCCGTGAGGTAGCGGATGAGCCGTCTCTCCCGCACGATTCCCACCGGCGGGTGATCCACGCTGCCGAAAGCGTTGTAGCTCTTGGTGCGCTCCTTGCGCGCCCGCGTTCCCAGGATGATCTCCCCGTTGAAGACGACGCGCACGCCGCTGCTCTCCGGGTCCGAGGCGTAGAGCAGGCTGTCAAAGAGGTTGCGCCTGGCGTCCGTGTCCTGAAGGGAGATGGACTTCTGCCCGCCTGTCAGCACGATGGGCTTGGGCGACTTCTGGATGAGGTAGGACAGGGCCGCGGCGGTGTAGGCCATGGTGTCCGTCCCGTGGGCGATCACGAAGCCGTCAAAGGCGTCGTAGTTCTCGCGCACGGCCGCGGCGATGGCCAGCCAGTGCTCCGGCCCCACGTTGGTGCTGTCCAGGGAAAACAGCTGGCGGCTCTCGATCCGGCAGAGGGCGCGGGCCTCGGGAACGCACGCCAGAAGCTCCTCCGTGCCGATGACCGGCGTCAGGCCGTTTCCGCTTTCCACCGAGGCGATGGTGCCTCCGGTGCCCAGAAGTAAAACGCTGCGCATAGGGATCCTCTCGCAAAACAAAACCAAATTCCTGCCCTTTTACTATATCCAAAATCGGACAGAATCGCAAGGGTCCCGCGCCGCTTTCGGAGGGTTTTCGGATATCAAAAAAGCAGCGCCCGGGACCGGCCCGGACACTGCCTGATCACTGTGACATTTTCCCGCGGTGCGCTCACGCCTCTTCCCTGCGAAGCGAGATCAGCGGGGGCTCGTACGCCCGCGTGAGGCGGCGCATCAGGCGGATGGCGCCCTGCTCGGAGTGCGCCTCTCCCGCGAACATCTCCTTCACGGTGAGGTTCGGATCCTCCGCCCACAGGCGCTCCATCAGGTGCTGCATCGCGCGCTCCTGCGTGGCGGAAGCCGCGTAGAAGTACAGGCTGACGCCGCCTTCAAGGCCCGCCTGGCGGCGGATCACGGCGCGCAGGCCCCGTTCCTCAAGGCTCTCCTTCAGGGGCGCAAGCAGTTCCTTCGCGCGCTCCGCGTCGGTGACCACCTTCACGTAGACCACGTCGGAAAGGGAGTAGGGATCCTCGTCCAGATAGCAGCGGTACGGGGACCGGCGCAGCTCCTGGTACACGATGTTCTCCGCCTCGGTCAGATCCCCGTGGTGGTAAATAAAGTTCCGGTTCTGCCGGATGGTGTACACGAAGTAGTTGCTGCCCGCCTCTTCCAGGCGCTCCATGAGCCAGAGCCCGGACGCGGGCGCGATGTTCTCGACGGCATCGTACGCGTTCTCGTCGGCGTCGTACAGGGCCGCCCCGTCCATGACGATCATGGGCGTCCCCATCTTCCCGCGCCCCACCTGCGAAAGCAGGAAGGCCGGGGCGTGCTGGGACATCAGGCAGATCCGCGCGCCGTCCTGGAAAAGATAGCGCAGCCGGAACAGCACCTGCGGCGATATCTCCGACAGCTGGTCGGAAAGAAGGTCCGCCGTGTGCACGAAGAAGACGCGGTCGCGGCGCTTCTTTCTCGGAAAGCGCACCGTGTTGACCAGGATCGCCGCGGTGGTGCCCACGAGGACGTCGCGCACGCGCAGGGCGCCCTGGCGGAGCGGATCCTCGATGTCGGGATAGGCGATGACCACGCAGAGAAACACGATGGCGGCCAGGGCGGCGTCGTCGGGGCGGCGCGCCAGAACGGCGCTGTGCAGGGCGAACAGAGTCCCGAGGCCCATCATGACGTAGAGCACGACAGGGTGCTTCGCGGCGGCCGGGAAGGCCATCACGAGGAGCAGGAAGACGAAGCCCCAGAAGATGCCCGTCAGCGTCCCGGTGAGGCGGCTCAGGGCGCTCTTCGTGGTGTCGTGCACGTAGGGCTGCATGCAGATGATGGCGGTGATGGCGGCCTCCGCGGGAATGGAATCTCCGCGGTAGCCGATCAGCACGTAGAACAATAGACAAAGCGTGACCGCCACGGCGGTCTTAACGATTCTCTGCCCGATCGGGGGCAGGTAAAAAGCGCGTGATTTTTTCATAACCCGTGTATCATAGCCGAAAGCGGCCGGAATGGCAAGCGGTTTCCGCCCCGCGCCTCTCTTTCGGACATAAAAAGGGCACTGATTCGGTATGCATCCCGAAACCAGTGCCCCCGTGCCGCCGGGACCTGACCCTGGGTACCCGGTTCGGCACTATCGTGAAGAAAGAAGGAGATCGACTTCCTCAAGCGTCGGCATCACGCGCAGCGCGCCTTTCTTTGTCGTGATCAGAGACGCGGCGGCATTGGCGAACCGCAGGATCTCCTCCAGATCGCCGGCCTGAAGGTCATGGATGTCATGATCCAGAAGTCCGTTCAGGACACAGGCACAGAAGGTATCCCCCGCTCCGGTCGTCTCGATCGTGTTTTCCTGCAGGAAGGGAGCCGCGTCGATGCGCCTCCCCTTGTAATAGGCGCTGCTGCCGTCCCTGCCCTTGCTCACCAGGATCAGCGGGATCCCGTGCCGGGCCTGCAGGTCGGCGATCCCCTCATCAAAGTCCTCTTTCCCGGTGAACCACTGCACTTCGTTGTCCGCGATCTTCATCACGTCGCACTGGCTCATGCCGAAGTCGATCTGCTCGTGCGCCTCGTCCAGGCTGTTCCAGAGCGGCTCGCGCAGGTTGGGATCGAACGAGATCAGGCATCCGTTCTCTTTCGCGATTCGAAGCGCCTTTTTTGTCGCTTCCCGGCAGGCGGGATGCGTCAGCGACAGGGAACCGAAGTGGAAGATCCGTGAATCCGCGATCAGGTCTTCCTGCACTTCCTCCGCGCTCAGCATCATGTCCGCGCCGGGGCTGCGGTAAAACGCAAAGTCCCTGTCCCCGTCGGGCTTTTTGACGACGAAGGCCAGCGTGGTGCGGACGTCCTTGTCCATAAGGAGATTGCGGGTGTCGATTCCGACCTCCTCCACGGCCTCCTTCAGCTTGTTTCCCCAGATATCCTGCCCGACCTTGCCGATGAAGGCGGTTTTGCGTCCGAGTCTGCAGAGCATCGAAAGCACGTTGCAGGGCGCTCCGCCCGGGTTGGCCTCCAGCAGGGGGTTGCCCTGTTCACTGATGCCGTTCTCGGTAAAATCGATCAGCAGCTCGCCCAGGGCAGTCACATCGTATGTCTTCATTCTTTCGCTCCTTCTTCCAGCAGCAGGTCGTACTTTTCCACATCCATGGCGACGCAGCCGTCCGCCTCGAAGCTGATGGCGTCGGCGCGCAGATCCGTGTAGAGCATGGCGGTCGCCGCCTGCTCACCGTCGTTCACGAAGACCTCCAGGGAGTGCCGGTCGAGAATCAGACGCAGCTTGATCTCCCCCTGGCGGGGCCGCACCAGAAAATCGCGGACGCACACGATATCGTGCGCGAAACCGCTGTGGCTGCGGTCGATGCGGACCGTGCTGTTCTCCGTCTTGTAGCGCACGGTGACATAGTGCTCGCCGTCCTGCGCCACGTTGATCTTGAAATAGCGGTAGTTTGCGCTTTCCACGGCCGGACGCACGCGGACCGTCATGTCCAGCACGCGCCCCTTGACGTTCTGCAGGCTGATCATCCCGGAAAACACCACGTTTCTGTAGAGGATCTGATAGCTGCGGTAGTTCTCCAGCTCCCGCACAGGATTCTGATACAGCCGTCCGTCGCGGATATGCAGTTCCCTCGGAATGGTCATCTCCCCGAAATAGCGGATCTTGCGCGGCTGACAGTTGGTGGTCTCCCAGTTCTGCATCCAGGCGATCATCACGCGCCGGCCGTCCGGCGTCTCCACGGTCTGCGGCGCGTAAAAGTCAAGGCCGTAGTCGACAGCCTGTACTGCTTCGCGGGTCTGATGGCACTTCTCCCGGTCATACCCGCCGATGAGGCACACCGTCCCGTTGCCGGCGTGGAACTCCAGGCCGATCGGATTCATCTCCTGCGGGCTGACCAGCAGGACGTGTTTTCCGTCGAGTTTGAAGAAATCCGGGCACTCCCACATCAGGCCGTACTGGTTGTGGCAGGCAGCCAGAACGCCGTCGAAGCGCCAGTGCAGGCAGTCCTCGCTCTCATAGAGGAGGATGGACCCGCTGCCGTCGGCCGGACGGTTGCCCACCAGAGCATAGTAGGTGTCGCCCTCTTTCCAGATCTTCGGATCGCGGAAGTCGTAAGGGCTGCCTCCTTCGGGCAGATCCGCGGCCGTGATGACGGGGTTGACCTCCGACTTTTCATAGTTCAGTCCGTCGCCGACGGCGATGCACTGGGTCTGAATCTCACGGCGTTCGCCGGTACTCTGGCGCACCTTGCGAACCCCTGTATACATGAGCAGCTGCCGTCCGTCCGGCAGTTCCAGGGCGCTGCCGGAGAAGCAGCCGTCCTTGTCATAAGGCATGTCGGGAGCCATGGCGGCCGGAAGCCGTTCCCAGCGGATAAAGTCCCGCGTCTTCGCGTGCCCCCAGTGCATGGGTCCCCACTTGTTGTCGTAAGGATAATACTGATAAAAAAGGTGATACTCTCCCTTGTAGACGGAAAACCCGTTGGGATCGTTCATCCAGCCGATGTTCGGCGTCATATGAAAAACGGGGCGCTGATCATCCGGGACAAAAGGGCCGTACTTGGCCTCAAAATCCCGTGCCTTTTGCAGCAGTTTACTGGTCATTCGGTTCTCCTCAAAAAACAAATCAGAAAAATGTGCGGTCAGTCAAGTTCGTCGCGGGCTTCTTCCTTCTCCAGATCCTCCGGCTGCATGTGAAGGCGGAAGATCGTTTCCATGACGGAGCTGTAGATATAGCAGACGATCGCCGGCGCAAACAGCACCATGAAAGGCACCATCAGGCACAGGGCCAGGCCGATCACGATCGGCAGCATGACGCCCAGCGCGCGCAGGGGGTGAATGCGCAGGAGAAGGAAGCCGTAGCGCAGGATCTCTCCGACCGTACCGTTGAAGCGGGCCGCGTAGGCAGCCACATAGGCCGTCCAGGTCAGGCCGACCGCCTCAACGAAAAGCGCCGCCCAGTAGAAATGTCCCATGAATCCTCCGGCGATCCGGATGCTCCGGAACACCGCCGCATCCGTTGCAAGCACGACAAGGACCACAAGTTCGATCAGCCAGGCGAGCGTGGAGCGCTTGAAGTTTTCCCGAAAAGCGCTCCAGAAATGCTTCCAGATGCCGGCCTCGTTGCGGCGCAGGCAGTGATGCACCGCCGCGTACAGGGCCGCCGAGGAAGCCCCGATCGTAAAAATGGGGAGGGAAAACGCGAGCCAGAGTGCGCTCAGGCACAAAAAGTCCCCGACCTTCATCAGTGTTGTGACAAGAGGACTTTCCATTCCAAAGAGCCGGTTCATGTTTTTTCCCTCCCCGATCGGTTTACTGGCCCCGGGTGTACTGGCGCAGAGACGTGAACTGGATCGTGTTGTTCTCCGCAAACAGCTGGATGGTCTTGCCGCTGACGCCGTAGAGGCGCACGGTAAGAGAGGCCTGTCCATCCAGATAGAAGATGCCGACGGAACCGTCCTGAATATAGGTGAAGGAGTAGGTCTCGCCGGGAGTCAGCTCGGCAGCGGTCTCCGTGATGGCAGTCTTGCCCTCGTTGAAGGCAAGGCTCAGCGTATCATTCTTCGGATCGATGACGATGAACTTGTTCTTGTCCGCTCTGCCGTTGTAGTCAAAGCTCAGGCCGAAGGTGCCCTCGCCGTTGAAGACGAAATCGCCGCTCAGCATGAAGCTCTCGTAGCAGGTAAACGCATCCGTGTAATTATATCGCGACCCGGACTCCAGGTAAATATGGCTGTTTTCCGTCGCGAGGGCGCGCCTCACGGAGAAGGTATCCTGAATGCTGTCCACCGGGTCGAGAATCAGGGAGCCGTCCTCCAGCTGGATGATCTCCTGCACGGCCAGGTTGCCGGCCCACGCGGCCACGTCCTGCGTCGAGGAGACCGACTCGGAACGTCTGGCCCAGCCGACCATGTAGGACTTCTCTCCGTCCTCCACGTGCTTGGCGGCGTAGAACAGCTTGTCGTCCAGACGGTAAGCTTCGCCGTAAGGGCCGTAGCGGTTGTCGGAGCTGGCGTACCAGAGGGTGTCGTCCTGTCCGGAGTAGCTGATGTACCACTTGTTGCCGATCTTGAAGGTGTCGCTGCACTCCAGGTTCCAGAACTTGCCGGTGGGATCCGTAAAGATGATCCCGTCGTAGTTGGCCGACGTCAGGTCGGGGCTCAGGGTGTACTTGAGCAGTCTTGCCACGCCGCCCTGGGAAGCGGTGACCGTCAGGATGATGTTGCCGGTCGCCTCGTCGATGTAGGCCTGGGGATCGCGGAAGTCGTTCTTCTGTCCGAGCGTGGACGGAGGCGTGATCTCCCACCCTTCCTTCTTCTCAAAGGCCAGCGGGCTGTCGCCCACGGCCACCATCACCTTCTCGGCGTACTCCAGCGTGGCGCCGCTGCCGTGACCGGTGTAGAAGAAGTAGTACTTCCCGTTCACCTTTACGACGGAGCCCGTGCCGATCCAGCTGTCCTGACCGCCGCCGCGGTTGGCCTCGAGGACCGGGTCGTGATACTCCTCGTAGGTGAGGAAGTCTTTGGTGGTGACGAGGTAGGCCGAGTGATTGTAGGAGTCGCCGGCCTCTTTCAGGTAGTAGATGTAGTAGACGCCGTCCTCATAGTAGGGCATCGTGTCGCCCACGAAGGGCTGGCTGGTGCCGTCCACTTCCGGCAGGAAGAACAGATCGTAATCATACGCGTCTTCCTGGCTGCCCGGCGTGCGCATGCGGGAGAAATCCTTGTCGTTCCCGGGATCCTGGATCGTGTCCCCGGTGTCCTTGTCCCACGCGGCGTAGAGCGTCATATCGCCCTTGATCTTGTCCGAGGCATTCCACGCCTCGGTCATGTTTTCGTCCGTGAACCAGCCTTCAAACACATAGCCTTCCCGCGAAGGCTTATCTTCGGGAATCGTCTTTCCGGATTTAACAGTCACGTCCGTCGTTTTGCCCCCGGGATAGTTGTCGACCAGCTTGACCGTGCAGTCTTTTCCGCACGCCGTGAGCAGGGAGCAGATCAGAAACAGGGTCAGAAGCGCCGAAAGGAGCTTGTATTTCATGATCGCGGTTCCTTTCACAATAAAGGTTCAATAGAAGAACAGAGAGGGGATGGGTGAATCATCCCCTCTGCGTGTTCCGTTGTCAGATCAAGATCAGTTCACAGATTTCTGCCAGATGGTGATGTCGGAGATCTCGATGGTCACGTCGCCCATCTCCGCCAGAGCCGCAGAGCCGAACTGGAACAGCATCTCGAAAGGCATATCCAGAATCAGGGTCTCGGTCGTCTCGAAGGAGAAGGTCTTCTCCTCGGTCGTGAAGTCGATGCCCTCGGAGACTCTGGGATCCCAGCTGCCGGCGGGGTTGAGGAAGAAACCGCAGGACACGGGCTTGGTGGCCTTGCCGGTGATCTCGACGACGAAGTAGCTGTCGGCCGGCAGATCCAGGTTCATGTAGAGCTTGTTGTGCCAGTCGGTCACGCCGCCCTGGTCGATGCGGTAGAACAGGTGGCCGTTCTCGGTCCAGATGGTGCCGACGCCGCGCTCGTTATCCTCATCGGTGGCGTTGAAGGTGCCCCAGCTGTAGTCGTTTCCGGCGAAGGGAACGCTGAAGCTGTCGGTGGTCTTCGTGACTTCCTTATCGCCCTCGACAGTGCCGAAGGACAGATCCTTGATGACGATCTTGTTGGCCGTCGCGCCCTCGGGAGCGTTGCCGATCTGCAGACGGATCACGGGGTCGCTGATGTCGCGGTCCGCGGTGAACACGGAGGTGACGACCACGTCCTCGCCGGGCGCGGCGTTCAGGCCGTTGAAGTTCACGCGGGCTTCATGATACTGGCTCAGGCTCTCCACAAGCGCCTCGCCGCTCACGCCCTTCTCGGCGTTGACGGTAAAGCGGTAGTAGTACTTCGTGCCGTTGGCGATGGTCTGTCCGCCCAGGCCGAGGTTGGCCTTGATGGACCACACGCCGCCGTCGGTGGGATAGGCATCGATCGCCACGGCGCCGCCGTTAAAGGCAGCCGCCGCGCCGTCGCCGGCCTCGACCGTCACGGCGTCGGCAGCCGTCAGGTCGGACTTGAAGGCCTCGACCTCGTGCTCCTCACCGGTGATCTTGTAGAGCTCGACCTTGTCGACCGTCACGACGAAATCGTTCGGGGTGGTATCGGCCGGGTTTTCGCCGTTCGGGGTGATCTTGCCCAGGTTCAGAAGCAGTTCCGCGCTGCCCTCTCCCTCGGAGGTGAAGAACAGCTCGATGGGGGCGATGTTCTCTTCGATGCGCGCGTTCCACACGGCGCCGAAGGTCTCCCAACCCTCCGCCTTCTCATTGCGGGCGATCAGGTGGGCATAGGTCGGGGCGGAAGATTTCGCCCAGACTTTGACGCGGTAGTCACCGGCCTCCAGAGCGAAGCCGGGCTTGGCCATCTGGATGGCTCCGTCGCCGTCGCCGGGGTTGGCGATCTCGAAGACGAAAGCGCCCTGCTTGTGGCCGCCGGTCGCCTGAGCGGACTCGCCGATGCGGGCTTCCCAGCCGTGGGCATCGCCCTCGGCGCCGTTGGCGAAATCGAACTTCTCGTACACGACCGCCTCGCCGGTCTGTCTGGTGACAGTCAGGGTGGCGTACGCCTTGGCTTCCATACCGCCCTTATCGGTGACGGTGTAGGTCAGCTCATAGTTGCCCGGGTCGTTGACGGTCACCTTGCCGTTGGAGAAAGAAAGCTCCGGCATGGAGGTGATCACGATCTTGCCGGTGACGTCGCCGTCTTCCTTATCGGAAGCGGTCACGCCGGCCAGGGCGTCAAATTCTTTTCCGGCTTCCACGGACTGATCCGCGACGCCGCTGATGGTGGGAGCCGTGTTGGCACCGGTCGAAGGGGTGCTGCCTCCGCCGCCGCAGGCGGTGACGGAGAGGATCAGGGCCAGGCAGAGAACGACTGCCAGGATCTTCTGAAACTTCTTCATCTTTCATGGTCTCCTTTTCTGATCAGGACGCGGAATGGTAGCGATCGTAGGCATCCTGATAGACCTTCAGGATATCGTTCAGATGTGTGCGGCCGTTCAGGTCGTTCGTGAAGGTCGCCCAGTCAGCATCGGACACGCCGCCGCCCATCAGCCACTTGATGAGGTTGGTGCGGATGTAGTCGTTGAGGTTGTTCTCGTAGTTGCTGAGGGTGTTCAGCTCCTGCAGGGTGAACTGCAGATTCGGGGTCGGGGTGACGCCCTTCGGGATGTAAGGAGTGACATAGGCATCCAGGCGCTCCAGGCGCAGCTTCGCGCGGGGCTCCATGTTGACGACGTTCTCCCAGGCATAGTCGTTGAGGTAGATGATGCCGAGAGGAGCGTTCTGCAGACGCAGTTCGTCAGTGGTCACACCTTCGGGGAGTTCCTTCTGGACCAGCATGCCCTTGGCATCCAGCTGCTCTTCGTACACGATGCCGATCGGACCGTAGTTGATCTGTGCGGAGATCATCGGGTCATAGTAGCGGTCGAAGTAGGTCAGCAGGACTTCCACGTTCGGAACGCCGTTGAAGAAGATCAGTTCGCCCGTGCTGATCTCGGGGCTGTTGGAGACGCAGGTGGTCTGATCGCCCTTAGGTCCGATCAGAGGCGTGCAGACGACGTAGTTCTCAGGATTGGAGACGACGGTCTCGCTCTCCCACCAGTAGAAGGCGCCGTAGGTCTCAAGGCCCTTGCCGTTGGCGAGGAAGTTATCCTGGCTCAGCTCGAAGGAGACCTTGTCGATCAGGTCCTTCTTGACCCAGTCGGCGATGAAGTTGGTGGCTTCCTTGAAGCGCTCGTCCAGAACGGTGTAGGTGATCTTGCCGTCGACGACGACGCGGTGCTCAAGATTGTCGTTCAGACCGAACATGCCGTAAAGATCGCACTGGTTGCCCTGCCAGTTGTTGTAAACAAAGCTCAGCGGGCGCTCGTCGTCGGTCTTGCCGTTGCCGTTCATGTCGTTGTCGCGGAAGTAGGTCAGGAGCTGCTCCATCTGCGCGGCGGTGAGCGTCAGGCCGTCCTTGAGGGCGTCCTTGCTCAGACCGCTGACGGCGCCGGCGTCAATCGCGGCGGCCGCCCAGTTCTTGTTCAGGAACAGAATGTTGGGGCTCTGCAGCAGACCCATCTCCTCCACGCGGGGCAGGGAGTAGATCTTGCCGTCCTCACTGGTGAGCTGGCTCTTGATGTCGGGGCGCTCCTCGAGGATCTTGGCGAAGTTCGGCATGTACTCGAGATAGTCGCTGATGGGGAGCAGCACGTTGCGCTGTGCGTACTTGATGATCTCGCCCGCGCTCATGCCGGCGTGGTAGATCGCGTCGGGACGGTCGTTGGCGTTGCCGAAGATCAGGTTCTTCTGCTGGCCGTAAACGGACTCGGACACGTTCTCCCAGGACACGAACACGTTGGTGCTCTCGTACAGGTCCTGCATGATCTTCATGTCGTTGTAGTCGAGAGCGGACGCGTTCTTGGAGGAATAGACGTTGAACGAGATCTCCTGCGCTCCCTTGTCGTTGAGGATGGGGGCGTGGGGATCCGTCCACTGGTAGCCGTATTCGCTGACCAGTTCGTCTACGCCGGAGCTCTTGCGGTCGTCCACTTTCCCGCTGCCGCCGCCGCAGGCGGCCAGGGAGAGGATGAGCGCAAGGAGTGCGATGATGGATACGATCCTTTTCATTTTTGTTTTACTCCTCCTGTTTGTTGTTTTATTGCCAAACAATGAAAGCCTTATGTTTCGGACGAAAGCATCAGCCCTTCAGGGAGCCGATCATGACGCCCTGGGCAAAGTACTTCTGCACGAAGGGGTAGAGCAGCATGACCGGGGCGCTGGAGACGATAACGGAGACGTACTTGATCAGGTTCGCCGTTCTGAACTGCTCCAGGATCGTTTCGCCGCTGCCGCCCGTCGTGCTCTCGGACGCGATCAGGATCTCCTTGAGCACGAGCTGCAGAGGATAGAGGTTCTCGTTCTGCAGGAAGATCATGGCGTTGAAGTAGCTGTTCCACTGGCCGATGGCGTAGTAGAGTGCCATGACCGCGAGGATCGCCTTGGACAGCGGGAGCACCAGCAGGGTGAAGATCCTGAACTCGCCCGCTCCGTCGATCTTGGCGGCCTCCACCAGACCGTCCGGGATGCTGGATTCAAAGAAGGTCCGCGTCATGAACAGGTTCCAGACGGACAGGATCGCCGGCAGAATGATGGACCAGATGGTGTTGATCAGCCCCAGGCCGCTCATGACGTTGTAAAACGGGATCAGGCCGCCGCCGAAGAACATGGGGATGATGAAATAGATCATCAGAAACTTTTTGCCCGGGATGGTCTTGCGGCTCAGCGCCCAGCCGCCGGGGATCGTGACGGCCAGAGACAGCACCACGGTGAGCGCGGTGTAGATGATGGTGTTGAGGTAGCCTCTCCAGACGTCCGTCCGCTGAAGGATCTTGGCATAGCCCTCGAAGGTCACCTTCACGGGATACAGGATGACCTGGCCGGCCAGCACGGCGTCCGGGTCGGAGAAAGAAGCGATGATAATGAAGTAAAGCGGGTAAATGACGATCAGCGCGAGAAGCGCCAGCAGAATGGTGTTGACGGCGTAAAACGCTCTGTCGCCCGCGGTAAGCTTGATCGGGCCGGTCTCAGCCTGTTTTCTTTTCAGCATTTCAGTCGTCCTCCTTTACCACAGAGAGTTCTCGGAGAATCTCTTCGAGGTCGTGTTGGCGATGATCAGGAGCACCACGTTGATGACCGAGTTGAACAGGCCGATAGCCGTGGCGTAAGCCTGGTCGGGAACGCCGGTAAGACCCTGCTTGTACACGTAGGTGGCGATCAGCTCGCTGACGCCCAGGTTGCCGTCGGTCTGCATCAGGAGGGCCTTCTCGTAGCCGACGCCCATCAGGCCGCCGATGGACATGATCAGCATCACGCTGACCATGGGCATGATGGCCGGCAGATCCACGTGGATCACGCGCTGCCAGCGCGTCGCGCCGTCGAGGATGGCCGCCTCATGCTGGCCGGGGTCGACGTTGGAAAGGGCCGCCACGTAGATGATGGCGCTCCAGCCGAAGTCCTGCCAGTTGCTGGAGAGGATGTACATCGGGCGGAAAGCGGAGCTCTTGAGGAAGTAGGAAACACGCTCGCCGCCGAAGTGGGCGATGATGTTGTTCACGAGGCCGTAACGGCCGAAGAACAGCGTCAGCATACCGACCATGACGACCAGGGAGATGAAGTGCGGGCCGTTGAAAATGGTCTGGAGGACCTTCGCTGTTTTGCGGCTCTTGGTCGCGTTGAGCAGCAGCGCCACGATGATGGGCAGCGGGAAGCCGATGATAAAGCCGTAGATGCAGAGCAGGAAGGTGTTCTTCATCAGCGGCCAGAACTGCACGTCGGTAAAGAAGCGGGTGAAGTTCTGGAAGCCGACCCAGCGGGTATACTCGCCCAGGATCGGGTCGCCGGGCATGAAGTCCTGGAACGCGATCAGCACGCCGTAGATCGGCAGGTAGTTGAAGAGGAACACCACCAGCACGGCGGGAAAGACCATGATCAGGAAGGGATAGTTGTCGCGGAGCTTTTTAAACCATCCGCCTCCCAGTCTCTTCGCCGGCGCCGGAGAGGTTTTTGCAGAATCCATACAGGTTTTCTCCTTTCCGTTTCTATCTGATTATCCAAGATCGCGGCCGAATCAGAACTCCAGGTTCTTGTCGGTTTCCTTGCTGAACACGTGAGCCACGTTGCCCTTGAAGGAGAAGTATACGGTGTCGCCCTGCTTGTAGCTGCCCTTCATGTCGATGGTCGGAACGATCACGATCACGTCCTTGCCGTCGGCGTTCAGGTGCAGATGGACGCTCGAACCCATCATTTCCGCGACCTCTACCGTGGAGGCGATGCCCTGCTCGGCCACATCCGTGTGCTCGGGACGGACGCCCAGGGTAACGGGCTGGCTCTGCACGTCGTTTTTCAGCAGGCGCTCTTCCTTCTCGGGAGCCAGCTCCACCTTGATGCCGCCCACTTCCACGAAGAACTTGCTGCCCTCGCGCTTGAGCTGGGCGTCGAAGAAGTTCATAACGGGCATGCCGATGAAGCCGGCCACAAACAGGTTGGCGGGATGGTTGAACACTTCCTGCGGGGTGCCGATCTGCTGGATATAGCCGTCCTTCATGATGACGATGCGGTCGCCCAGCGTCATGGCCTCGGTCTGGTCGTGGGTGACGTAGATGAAGGTGGTGTCGATGCGCTCGCGCAGCTTGATGATCTCGGCGCGCATCTCGTTGCGGAGCTTGGCGTCGAGGTTCGACAGCGGCTCGTCCATCAGCATGACCTTCGGATCGCGCACGATGGCGCGGCCGATGGCGACGCGCTGACGCTGGCCGCCGGACAGGGCCTTGGGCTTGCGCTCGAGGTACTGGGTGATGTCCAGGATCTCGGCAGCCTCGCGGACCTTCTTGTCGATCTCGTCTTTCGGGGTATGGCGCAGCTTGAGGGAGAAGGCCATGTTTTCGTACACGGTCATGTGCGGGTACAGGGCGTAGTTCTGGAAGACCATCGCGATGTCGCGGTC
>JAFRUR010000024.1 GCA_017438775.1 Lachnospiraceae bacterium
AGTACGAGAGGACCGGGATGGACGGACCGCCGGTGCATCGGTTGTTCTATCAAGGGCATAGCCGAGTAGCCGAGTCCGGAAGGGATAAACGCTGAAGGCATCTAAGCGTGAAGCCCCCCTCAAGATGAGATATCCCATTCGAAAGAAGTAAGACCCCTTGAAGAGTACGAGGTAGATAGGCGCGAGGTGGAAGTGCAGCAATGTATGGAGCTGACGCGTACTAATAGGTCGAGGGCTTGACCAAAAGGTCGGTCCGATGTCCGAGCTTTCTGTATGCAGTTTTGAAGGTGCGAGGGAATAAAGTTTTTTCTTCCTCGATAGCTCAATGGTAGAGCACTGCGGCGAGTTCCCAGTTTCGCTGTTGGGTCGATCAGGAAAGATTTAATCCTCGATAGCTCAATGGTAGAGCACTCGGCTGTTAACCGAGTTGTTGTAGGTTCGAGCCCTACTCGGGGAGCGAGAGCACTTAATGAGGCCGAGCCGAAGGCGAAGGCCGAGTTTAGTGCGACGCCTTTCCGGACACTTGGCGAGCGCTAGCAGTGCGAAGCGCGAGGTTAGTGACCGGATGAGCGAGAGCAGCCGTCCGAACACCTGGCGAGCGCGAGCTGTGCGAAGCGCGAGATCAGTGACTGGACGAGCGAAAATGCCGGCACGGGCTTCGTGACCGGACAAGGTCATCAGGCCCCTTGGTCAAGCGGTTAAGACACCACCCTTTCACGGTGGTAACATGGGTTCGATTCCCGTAGGGGTCACTTTAAG
The DNA here is from genome assembly GCA_017438775.1 of Lachnospiraceae bacterium. Taxonomy (GTDB): domain Bacteria; phylum Bacillota; class Clostridia; order Lachnospirales; family Lachnospiraceae; genus RUG11204. The sequence continues at coordinate 760 of JAFRUR010000024.1, forward strand.
GCGACATAGCCAAGCGGTAAGGCAAAGGTCTGCAACACCTCTATCACCGGTTCGATTCCGGTTGTCGCCTCACGACGGACGTCCAAAAGGGCGTCCGTTTTTTATTTGTAGATATTTTTTTCGGAAAAGTGTGAAAAACCGCGTAAATCCGCGGAAAATCGGGCAAATTCGCTTGACAAATCTGGCGAAAAACGCTATATATTGTGTGGTCGGTCAAATCCGACCCCCATAAAATGATATCAGGAGGATTGCAACATGAACAAGACTGAATTAGTCGCTGCAGTCGCGGAGAGAGCTGAGCTTTCCAAGAAGGATGCCGAAAAGGCCGTCAAGGCTTTTGTGGATAGCGTTTCTGCCGAGCTGGCGAAGGGCGGAAAGGTCCAGATCGTCGGTTTTGGTACCTTCGAAGTTTCCGAGAGAGCTGCCCGCACTGGCCGCAACCCCAGAAACGGCAAGACCATGAAGATCGCCGCCTCCAAGGCGCCCAAGTTCAAGGCCGGCAAGGCCCTGAAGGATCAGGTCAACACCAAGAAGAAGGGCCGCAAGTAAGAAACACTTACTGCATAGATCGGGAGGCATTCCGTCGGGATGCCTCCTTTTTTATCGGGAGGTACCCTATGCGTCTGGACAAGTACCTGAAAGTATCACGCCTGATCAAGCGCCGCACTGTGGCAAACGAGGCTTGTGACGGCGGGCGCGTCAGCATCAACGGCAAGATCGCCAAGGCGTCGGCGGAGGTGAAGGCCGGCGATATCATCGAGATCCGCTTCGGCGACAAGGCTGTGAAGGCGGAAGTCCTCAGCGTGCAGGAGACCGTGCGCAAGGAGGAGGCGGCGGAGCTGTTCCGCTATCTGTGACCGCCCGCGGCTTGACATAAAATTATTGACATAATTTCCATTTTCTGCTTGCAATGGTTCGGGCCGTATGGTAACATAATTTTATCCTGGAATCGGAGGCGCCGCACGATGGCCGCAGCACGCAGAAAAAGAAAGAATAACCGTGGCAATTCGCTCGGCATTCTCGCCGTGGCGGTCGTCTCGCTGATTCTGGTTGCCGTCCTGGCTGTTCAGACGATCAAAATGCGTGATCTGAAGCAGGATTACGAGGCGCAGAGGACGCGCCTGACCCAGGAGATCAGCCGGGAGCAGGAGCGCAGGCTCACGCTGGAAGAGCAGCGCATCTACACACAGACCAAACAGTATGTGGAAGAGCAGGCGCGGATCAAATTCGGACTCATCATGCCGGACGAGATCCTGATCAAAGGAGAAGATTAAAGGCAGGGCCCCGGAGAAGATCCGGGGCCTTTTTCACGGAGGAAGCATGGAGGGGACATTATCCGTCCGCGTGCGGGACTGCATGCGGGAGTATGACATGGTCCGGGCCGGAGACACCGTGGTCGCCGGTCTGTCGGGCGGCGCGGATTCGGTCTGTCTGACCGCGGTGCTGGCGCAGCTGGCCCCGGAGATGGGCTTTTCTCTGCGCGCCGTGCACGTCCATCACGGACTCCGCGGCGAAAGCGCCGACGCCGATGCCGCCGCGGCGCAGGAACTGTGCCGCACTCTGGGAATCCCCTGCGAGACGGTCTTTGTCGACGTGCCTGCCTGGGCGCGGGCAAAAGGTCTCGGGACCGAAGAGGCCGCGCGGGAGCTCCGTTACCGCGCCCTGCGGGAGGCGGCGGAAAAAGCGTTTTGCGAGGCTGCGCCGGCAGGACATTCTTCCCGTGAAGGTTCGGCGCTGACTCCGGCCGAGCCGGCCAATATCGGAAAGAGCGGCCCGTTTTGCGAGCCGGGTGCGGAAAACCGGACGGCATGTGAAGCAGACGCGGCAGAAACACCGGGTGCTCCCCGCGTACGCATCGCGGTGGCGCATCACCGGGAAGACCAGGCCGAAACGGTGCTCTTCCGCCTGGTGCGCGGCAGCGGCCTGACCGGCCTGGCCGGCATGTCCCCTGTGAACGGCGATATCATCCGCCCTCTCCTCTTTGCGGGGCGTGAGGAGATCCTGGCGTATCTGCGGGAGCAGTGCCTTTCCTGGCGCGAGGACGAGACCAATGCACAGGAGACGTATGCCCGCAACTTTCTGCGCCTGCGCGTGATGCCGCTTCTGGAAGAGGTGAACGAGGGCGCCGCCCGCCACGTGGCGGAAGCGGCGGAGAGCCTGCGTGAGGCGTCGGAATTCCTGGAGGGGGAGGCCGCACGCTTTCTGAAGGAGAACGCCAGGGGGCGGTCCTGTGCAGGCCCTGGAGAGGAGAGTCCGGAGGAAGACAGCAGCGCTGCGTCTGAGGAAAAGAAACATCAGGGATGCATCGAAGCAGTCTCTGAGGTGGATGCTTCGCAGGAATGTGCGGGTGCATCCCGCATAGAGGAAGCATACAAAATCGCCGACCCCGCCGCGGCCCTGTCGGCCCTGCCGGACGCGCTGCGAAGGGAGGTCCTTCGCCGGATGCTCCCGGAGAGCGGCCGCCGCGACGTGACGCGCCGCCACATCCTGGAGGCGGAGAACCTGCTCCGCGCGGGCGTGGGAAAGCGAATCGACCTGCCCGGCGGGCGGATTTTTGAGAGGACGTATGATGACCTCGTCTGCCGCGAAGCGGCGCAGGAAACGGAGACGTCCGCCATCTCGCCCGTGACGATCGTCCCGGGTGCGGAAAACGGCCCTGTGACGGCCTTCGTGCGGCCTTACGCGGGCGAAAAAGTTCCGGAAAACCGCTATACGAAATGGTTTGACTGTGATAAAATAAACGGTGATATCGTGCTGCGCAGCCGGCGCTCCGGAGACTGGTTTCTCCTTCCCGGAGGCGGCCGCAAGAGCGTCAAGTCGTACATGATCGATCAGAAGATCCCCCGCGAGGAAAGAGACGGGGTCCCGGTCGTCGCCGTGGGAGACCACGTGCTCTGGATCGTGGGCTACCGGATCTGCGAAAGCGTGAAGGTCACGCCGCAGACCCGCCGCATTCTCGAACTGCGGGCGACGGGAGGAAAGAATGAGCAGGAAGGAACGAATCGAGGTCCTCATTCCTGAGGCGGATGTGGAAAGAAGGATCCGCGAGATCGCGGCCCAGGTCAGCCGGGACTATCCGGACGGCGTGCACCTGATCTGCATCTTAAAGGGCGGTGTCTTCTTCATGGTGGAACTTGCCAAGCGCCTGTCGGTGCCGGCCTCTCTGGACTTCATGAGCGTGTCCAGCTACGGCGGAGGCACGGAATCCAGCGGCATCGTCCGCATCATCAAGGACCTGGACGAGTCCATCACCGGGCGGAACGTCCTCATCGTGGAGGACATCATCGACTCCGGCCGCACCCTGCATTACCTGATCGACGTTCTCAAGAAGCGTGAGCCGCGCCAGATCCGTCTGTGCACGCTGCTGGACAAGCCGTCGCGCCGCGTCAAGGAGGTCGAGGTGGATTACACCTGCTTTGAGATCCCCGACCGCTTTGTGGTGGGCTACGGTCTGGACTACGACCAGAGGTATCGGAGCCTTCCGTTCATCGGCGTGGTCAAATTCGAAGACGAGCAGGAGGAGACCTCTCTGTGAAACAGCAAAAGGGCATGTTCCTGTATCTGGCCCTGCTGGCCATCGTCATAGCGCTGGCGTTTTTCATGCGGCGCGGGGCGAATACGGCCACGGCCATGACACGGGTGGAATTTGAAAAGGCGGTCGAAGCCGGAGAGGTCAAAAAGGCCACGATCCAGCCGTACAGGGCCGTTCCCACCGGCCAGGTCTCGGTGGAGCTGACCAGCGGCCAGACGCGCGTCTTCAACGTGAACGACGTGCGCGAGGCGGAGGCCTACCTCTACGAAAAAGGCGTCAGCTACACCGTGGGTGCGGTCCCGGAGGAGAATACCTTCCTCTCGGTCGTCCTGCCCATCCTTCTGGGCATGATGATCATCGCCTTCATGGTCATGATGATGACGACCCAGATCGCGCAGGGCGGAAACAGCCGTCTGAATAACTTCGGACGCAGCCGCGCGCAGATGGCGGAGCCGGAAAACGGAGAGTTCAATTTCGGCAGCGTGGCGGGCCTTCGCGAAGAGAAGGAAGAACTGGAAGAGGTCGTGGATTTCCTCCGCAACCCCTTAAAGTTCACGCAGGTGGGCGCCCGCATCCCGAAGGGCATCCTGCTGGTGGGCCCTCCCGGCACCGGAAAGACCCTGATGGCCAAG
>JAFRUR010000025.1 GCA_017438775.1 Lachnospiraceae bacterium
GTGGAGATCGTGGAGGAAGTCGGAGAGGAGAACGCCTTCATCTTCGGCATGAGCGCCCAGGAAGTGATCGACCACGAGAGGAACGGGGATTACAACCCGAGGGAGATCTTCGACAACGACATGGAGATCCGCCACGTCCTGCTGCAGCTCGTGAACGGCTATTTCAGCCCGGACGACCACGAGCTGTTCCGGCCGATCTACCGCTCCCTGCTGGAGGACACCCCCGGCCGCCGCGCGGACACCTTCTTCATCCTGAAGGATTTCCGCAGCTACATCGACGCGCAGCGCCGCGTGGATGCGGCCTACCGCGACCGCGAGGCCTGGACCCGCAGCGCCATCCTGAACGCGGCCGGCAGCGGAAAGTTCTCCTCCGACCGCACCATCGAGGAGTACGCGCAGGAACTGTGGCACCTGAAGAAGGTGACGCTCCCGGCGCCCAAGGCCCAGCAGCCCCGGATCCCTTCGATCGCGGACCTGCTCCGTCCCAGAAAGTAATATGTGACATAATCTGTTGCAGCAGGAATTATGCGACTGTCCCGGAAAACCGAAAAACCGCGGTTTTCCGGGATTTTCTTTGTGTTCAGAAAAGGCAGAATCGTCCGACTTGTGCCAAAACGCCAAAAACGGCCCCTTTTATGTTGACATAATCCTTATCCGTTGTTATACTTACACTGGTATGCTCCCGAATCTACCCGAGTGCACTTGAAAGAAGGCAAAGATGAGGAAAGTTCTGAAAAAAGTAGCGATCTGCGGGCTCGCGCTCGCGCTTGCGGCCGGCATCCTGCCGGGCCTGTCTGCCCCTGCGGCAAAGGCCAGCAACGATGTGACCGTGGCTTCCGCGCGCGCCGGCATCATGGTGCCTCTCAATCACTTCTTTGCTTCGAGCATGGATCCGGAGGGCCAGATCATCGATTTCCTGGACGGCGGGGCTGTCTTTGAAGAGCCCGCGGAGCCCGAGTCCACGGAGCCCGAATCCGAGACGGAGACGGAGCCCGAGACGACCGAGCCCGAGACCACGGCCGCCCGCCGCAAGACCGCATACGACAATATCGCCATCTCCCGCGTGGAGAACCGCGTGAACATCCGCAAGGCTCCCAACACGAAGGCGGAGATCGTCGGCCACATCGGCAACGATGCCGCGGCTGAAATTCTGGATACCGTGGACGGAGAAGGCGGAGAGTGGTACCGCATCCGCTCCGGCTCGGTGGAAGGCTACATGAAGGCCTCCTATTTCGTGACGGGAGAAGAGGCGGAGAAGATCGCCAAGCGCGTCGGCACCATGATCGGCCGCACGACGGCGTCCGCCCTGCGCATGCGCGAAAAGCCCAGCACCGACAGCCGCACCATGACCGTTCTCGGCCGCGGACAGGAGTACGTCGTCCTCGAGGAGAACATCAAGGGCACCGATGGCAACCTGTTCGTCAAGATCGGTCTGGACGAGGTCGAGGACGGCGAATTCTCGATGGTCGGCTACGTCGCCGCGAAGTACGTCAACGTCCGCGTGGAGTTCAACGAGGCGATCTCCCTCGAGGAGGAGCGCGCGGAAGCCGCCCGTCAGGCACAGCTGGCCCGCGAGGCCGAAGAGGCGGAAGCCCGCCTGAGAGAGGCCATGGAGGCCGCGCAGCGCGAGGCCGAGGCAAAGAAGAAAGCCGAAGAGTCGAAGAAGGCCGCGGAAGAGTCCCGCAAGGCCGCGGAGTCGAAGAAGGCCGCGGAGGAGTCCCGCAAGGCCGCGGAATCGAAGAAGGCTGCGGAAGAATCCCGCAAGGCGGAGGAGTCCCGCAAGGCGGAGGAATCCCGCAAGGCAGAGGAGTCCCGTCAGGCCGAACAGAGCAGCCAGGCCGCAGAGCAGCCGCCGCAGAGCACGCAGCCCGCGGAGCCTGTGACGACGACGGCGCCCGCCGAGGCCCCGGCATCCACGGAGGAGGAGACCACCAAGGCGCCGGAGACCACCAAAGCTCCTGAGACCCCTTCGGAACCGGAAGACAAGACCCTCCTGCGCGAGGCCATCGTGGCCTACGCAAAGCAGTTCCTCGGCAACCGGTACGTCTTCGGCGGCAACAGCCTGACCGACGGCATCGACTGCTCCGGTTTCGTGCAGCAGGTCTACGCGCACTTCGGCATCAAGCTGCCGCGCGTCTCGCGCGACCAGGCCGTCAGCTCCAAGGGTACGCCCGTCACCCGCGCCCAGCTCCTTCCCGGAGACCTGATCTTCTTTGCGGGCGACAACGGCATCGTCTCCCACGTGGGCATGTACATCGGCAACAACGAGATGATCCACGCGGCCAACTCCCGCCAGGGCATCATCATTTCGAGCCTCGAGTACCGCTCGCCCTGCAAGTACATGTGCTTCATCAAGTAAGGCCGCACACGGCTCCGGCCGGGTGACCTCAGAAAACCGCAATCGGATACAGCCGCCGGTTCCCTTTTACCGCAAGGGTCCGGCGGCTTTTGCGTGCGCCGCAGACGCCTTCTCTGCGCGGGTCCTCTCTGTGTCCGGACCGGCGCATGTTTTGCGTTTGTCCGGCCCGCACGGTTTTCCGCGCCCGGCCCGTCTTCCCGACACAAAAAGACCGCCGGCCTCATGCGGACCGGCGGTCGATCTTGGCTGTTTTCTCTGATCTGCGGGGCGCCTGCCCCGTCAGCTGCGGAGCCTTACTTCTCGAACGGGAACGTGTAGGGCAGGTCGAACCGGTCGCGCAGGGCGATCATTTCCTTCTGGATGGACTCGCCCACGGGCACGCCCTTGTCCTTGCGGTCCTGCCAGGCCAGCCATTCCTTTTCTCCGGCCGTGTAGATGCGGTCCTGACCCGGCGCCTTCTCGGACGCGCGCAGGCCGCGCAGGATGCCGCCGGTCGTTTCCCTGAAGGTGTCCAGACCCATGAAGAACTCGGGGTTGATCACGAAGAAGAAATGTCCCAGGCGGTACATCCGGTTGGTGCCGTCGGGGTTCTTGCCCGAGAGCTCCTTCATGTAAGGACCGCCGGTCAGCGCCGCGGAGAGGATCTCCACGATGGCGGTAAAGCCGTAGCCCTTGTAGCCGCCGGTCTCTTCGCCCAGGCCGCCGATGGACAGCAGGGCGCACTTGCCGGCGCGCATGTTCTTCAGGATCTGGCCGGAGTCCGTCATGGTCCCGCCGTCCTCGGTGACGACCAGGCCGGCCGGCGTCTTCTTGCCCATGCGCTCGTAGAACTCGATCTTGCCGTTCTGAACGATGCTGGTCGCGCAGTCGAAGTTGAAGGGGAACTCCTCATCCGTGGGCATCGTGAAGGTGAGGGGGTTGGTGCCCATCATCGGCTCCACGCCGAAGGTGGGGGCGACGGAGGGGCGCGCGTTGGTGCCGCTGATGCCGATCATGCCGGCCTTCTCCGCCATGGTGGTCCAGTACCCGGCGATGCCGTAGTGGGTGGAATTCATGATGGCGCCGCCGGCCATGCCCAGATTGCGCGCCTTCTCGATCAGCATCTCCATCATGCGGTAGCTGGCGACCATGCCCATGCCGTTGTGGGCGTCCATGACGACCGTGGTGGGGGTCTCCTTCACGATCTCGATATCCGTGACCGGGAGCAGGGTCCCGTTCTCGATCCTGTCAAGATAGATGGGCTTGAAGCGGTTGCAGCCGTGGCTCTCGATCCCGCGCCGGTCGCTCTCCAGAAGAACGTCCGCGCAGATGGCGGCATCCTCGTGCGGCACACCGTACTTTTCAAACACGTCGATCATAAAATTGTTCATCATGTCCCACGGAACGTAGGGACGGGTCTCTGCTGCCATGGCTGTACCTCCGAAAAAGAGCCGTCCGCCCCGGGCGGACCGGCCGTTAGTATACGCATTCAGTATACGTCGTTTGCGGGCCGGTGTCGATTCCTTTTTTACAGGCCGGAGGGGGTTGGGCGCGGCTCCCCGGCGGACGCGGGCCGCGCCGGGAAGCGCTTTTCTTTCGGGCGGGAAAGCGCGGGCGCGGCTTTACCCGCGCCGGGAAATGTGCTATACTGCGGGCAGAGCCGCGAGGCAGCGGCCAAGGAGAACCATCATGCTGAATTTTACCGTGGGGCCGGTCATGTCCGCCCCGGAGGTCCTGGAGCTCGGGGCGCAGTCCGCGCCGTACTTCCGCACGCCGGAATTTTCGAAGATCATGCTTGAAAATGAGGAGCGGATGCTCGCGTTTCTGCGGGCGCCGGAGGGCTCGCGCTGCGTGTTCCTGACGACGTCCGGCACCGGCGGGATGGAGTCCGTCGTCATGAACGTGCTCCGCGCCTCTGACCGCGTGATCGCGGTCAACGGCGGCAGCTTCGGAGAGCGCTTCGCAAACCTCTCCGTCCTGCACGGCCGCGAGACCGCAGAGATCCGGCTCCCCTTCGGGGCGCAGATCACGGCGGAGGACCTCGCGCCCTTTGAGGGGGCGGGGTATACGGCCCTGCTCGTCAACATGGACGAGACCTCCTCGGGCATCCTCTACGACATGCGGCTCCTGTCGGATTTCTGCCGCCGCAACGGCGTCCTTCTTGTCGTAGACGCCATCAGCGCCTTCCTCTCGGACGAGATCGACATGGAGGCCCTGGGGGCCGCGGTCGTAATCACCGGCTCGCAGAAGGCCCTGGCCGTCGCGCCGGGCGTCGCGGTCATCGCCCTCGCGCCCGAGGCGCTGCGGCGCGTCTTTGAAAACCCGGAGACCTGCCTGTACCTGAGCCTGCGGCAGGCGCTGACGAACGGGGAGCGTGGCCAGACGCCGTTTACCCCGGCCGTGACCACCCTGCTGCAGATACACCGGCGCCTCGAGCTGATCGAGGAGCGGGGCGGCATCGCCGCGGAGCGGGCGCGCATCCGCCGGATAGCGCTGCTGTTTCGGGAGAAGATCGCCCCGTACGGCTTTGCCCCGGTGGCGCAGGCCCCCTCCTTTGCCGTGACGGCCCTGCGGGCCCCGGGGCGAAACGCGCGGGAGATCGTGCGCGTGATGAAGGACGAATATGACATCTGGCTCTGCCCGAACGGCGGAGAGATCGGAGAGGAGGTCTTTCGCGTGGGCCACATCGGAGAGATCTCGGAGGCCGACATCGAGACACTGATGAAAGCGTTTGCCGCGCTGAAGGCGCGCGGGATCATCGGCTGAGCGCGCGGCACGGCGCGGGCAAAGCGGGCGGCCGCGAAAACGGCCGCGGCACGGAGGTGACGCCATGACCAAGGTCATCACATACGGGACGTTCGATCTTCTGCACTACGGCCACGTGCGGCTCCTTGAGCGCGCGAAGGCGCTGGGCGACCACCTGATCGTCGGGGTCACGAGCGACGACTACGACCTCTCCCGCGGAAAGATCAACGTGCGCCAGTCGCTCACGGAGCGCATGGAGGCCGTGCGCGCCACGGGGCTCGCGGACGAGATCATCGTGGAGGAATACGCCGGGCAGAAGATCGACGACATCCGCCGTCTGGGCGTGGATATCTTCACGGTCGGCTCGGACTGGACCGGGCAGTTCGACTATCTCAAGGAGTACTGCAGGGTGGTCTATCTGGACCGCACGGAGGGGGTCTCCAGCTCGCAGCTGCGCGGGGATCGCCCGCTGCGGCTGGGCTTTGCCGGAGAGGTGCCCTTCATCAACAAGGTCTACCGGGAGAGCCTCCTGGTGAACGGCCTGCAGGCCGCCGCCTTCTGGGCGGAGGACGACGCGGCCCTCGCGCCCGAGGTGCGCGCCCTGACGCGCTGCGCGTCCTACGAGGACCTTCTGGAGCAGGTGGACGCCGTCTATGTGACCACGGCGCCCGGGCGTCATGTGCCGCAGATCCGCGAGGCGCTCTCCCGGGGCAGGCACGTCCTGTGCGAGGCGCCGATCGCCATCGACCCGGACGAGGTCGCGGAGCTGTACGCGCTGGCCCGCGCGAAGGGCTGCGCCCTGGAGACGGCCCTGCGCACGGCCTACTCGATGGCCTATGCGCGGCTGCTCCTCCTGGTCAAGACCGGCATCATCGGCCGGGTGGTATCGGTCGACGCGACCTGCACCACCATCCGGACCGTGGATTCCTCGGACAAGGGGAAGCTGGAGCGCGCCTGGAACACCATCTACGACTGGGGGCCGACGGCCCTGCTCCCCGCCTTTCAGCTGCTCGGGACGGACTACCGCGAGCGCCGGATCCTTTCCCGCATCGTGGAGGAGGGCACGCTCTACGACGATTTCTCCCGCATCGAGCTCACCTATGACGGCGCTGTCGCCACGGCCACCGTGGGCAAGGGCGTCAAGTCCGAGAGCGACCTCGTGATCGCGGGCACAAAGGGCTGCGTCTATGTGCCGGCGCCGTGGTGGAAGACGGACTACTTCGAGGTCCGCTTCGAGGATCCCGCGGAGAACAAGCGCTTTTTCTACCAGCTGGAGGGCGAGGGCATCCGCTACAATCTGGTCTCCTTCGCCCGGTCCGCCCAGGAGAGGAAGGGCGCGCCGCATGTCGACGAGGATATCTGCGCCGCGACGTCGCGGGTCCTGAAGGCCTATGCGGACGGGGACGTCGTGAGGCTCGCGCTCTGACGAGAGGCGTTTTTGCCCCGTCTTTTATGTTGGAATTGTTATCATTGTGACGTAATCCTTAAATCTGTGTGAACAACCGCCCCGGTCTATTGTCAGACCGGGGTTTGTCATATATAATGCTAAGCGGCGAGGTAGCGCGCCTTGTTCACGTATGCTCTTTTGCGAGACCAGCGCGTCCCGCCTTGCCGCCGCACATGAAACGTGCCGGAGCGCCGCTCCGGCCGCAAAGAAGGTAGATCGAATGAAGACATTGAAAAAAGACAGCGTCGGACGCATCCTCCGCAGGATGACCTCCGTCATGCTCATCGCGGCCCTGGCCGCGCTTATCCTGGCGGGCTGTCGCGGGGGGGCCGAAAGCACGGCCGCAGATACGCCGGAGACCTCGGGCACAGAGACAGAGGCGCAGACCGTCTTCCTCCCCGGGACTACCGTGAACGGCGTGGATATTGCCGGTCTGACGCCGGAGCAGGCGCGCGAGGCCGCCAGAGGCGCTGCGGACGGATACACCTTCCGTCTGGTCCTGGCGGGCAGCACGTACGAGCTGACGGCGGAGCAGCTGGGCCTGAAGGTGAACACGGTTTTTGATACGGAGGCCATGCTGCAGGAGCAGAGGCAGGATCCCTCCAGGACCGCGTTTGAGGTCAGCCGGGACGTTGAGGCCGACCTTTCCGTCCTGCGCGAGAGGCTCCTCGCGGATTATCCGGAGGAGCAGCCCGCGCCGGCAGAGACCCGGCCGGCAGAATCCCGGCCCGCGCAGACGCAGCCCGCGGAATCTGAGCCCGGAGAGTCCCGGCCCGCCGGAGAGGAGGGGGCCGTCGTCCGGGTGAAGACCAAGAATATCCCCGCGAAGAACGCCACGATCCGCTTCGATTCGGAAAAGGGCGTCTATGTGGTCGTCCCGGAGGAAAAGGGCGTGCAGGTGGACGTGGACCGGATCCTCGCCCTCGCGGAGCCGGCCGTAAAGGCCCTCGCGCCGGAGCTGGTCGTGCCGGAGGCGGAATACGCTATCCAGCCCGAGGTCACGCAGGACAGCCAGAAGATCCGGGACGCCTTAAAGAAGGCCAACGATATCCTGGGCCTGAGCATCACCATCACCTTTACGCCGGAGGGCGGCAGCACCAAGTCCGTCACCATCCCGAAGGACATGCTGGCGAAGATCTATATGCTCAGCAGCGACGCCTCCGAGGTCACGGTGGACGAGGACGAGGTGAGCGACTACGCGGCGGAGCTCTCCAAGAAGTACAGCGGCTCCAACGCCTCCTCGAGCGAGAAATTCAGGACCACGAGCGGCCGGACCATCAATATCAGCGTGCCGAGAGCGGGCGCCTCTGTGGATACCAACGGCCTGTTCGAGGGCATGCTGAAGGTCGTGAAGGCGAAGCAGTCTGCGACCTTTGCCGCGCCCTATGTGCAGAGGACCGGCGGCGGGGATACTTTCTGGGGCGGCAACTATGTGGAGATCGACCTCGAGTCTCAGCACCTGTGGCTCTACAAGAACGGAAAATGCATCGTGGACCAGTACATCGTCTCCGGCAACGTCTCTCAGGGCGCGGAGACCCCGACCGGCCACTTTACGATCTACAAGAAGCTGCGCAACCGCATGATGACGGGCTGGGATTTTGACGGCACCCGCTACGAGAGCCAGACCCAGTACGCCTGCTACTTCCGCGGCGGCTGCGCCATCCACGATTCTTCCTGGAGAGACAACTACGGCGGCACCAAGTACATCTACGAGGGCAGCCACGGCTGCGTCGGCATGCCGCTGGAGAAGGCCAAGAAGCTCTACGAAGAGGTCTATGTGGGCTACAACGTCGTCATCTACGGCGGTCTGCGCCGCGGAGACCTCAAGAACCAGAACCCGCAGGTGCACGCCAACACCCGGTACGTTGAGTTGGAGGTGGGCGACGTCTACGATCCTAATTGTTCGACCGTGAGCGACGGCCGCCAGTGGTGCGCCTTCTCAGATGCGTCCCCCTGCGTGCAGCTCACGGGCCGAAAGATCGGAGAGGTCAGGGCGGTGAAGACCGGCGAGGTCGCGATGGGCTACTATGTGGACGCCACCCGCAACTTCAGCGCGGATTACTGGGATATCCATTTTGTGGTGAAGCCGAAGGGCTCGCTCCATCCCGCGACCGAGCCGCCGACCACGGAGGCGCCCACGACGGAGGCGCCCACCACGGAGGCTCCGACCACGCAGGCCCCGACCACGGAGGCGCCCACGACCGAGGCGCCCACGACCGAGGCGCCGACCACGGAGGCCCCGACCACCGAGGCGCCCACGACGGAGGCCCCGACCACGGAGGCCCCGACCACGGAGGCCCCGACCACGGAGGCGCCCGTGACCGAGGCGCCGACCACACAGGCCGCCGGCGGCGGAGAGGGCGGAGGGGGCCAGCCCTGAGCGGCCGGGCAGCCATGGTATCAGATCATGCAGCAGACGGGGCGGGATGGGACCATCCTGCCCCGCCGGCGTCACAGAGACGGGAGAGAGACGTGGAGCAGGAGAGGACCTACGGGCCGGGAGAGCTGGAGAGGCTCCGGAAAACCGAAATGGAGATCTACCGTGAGTTTGCCCGGGTGTGCGACGCGCACGGCCTTCGCTTCTGCGGGACCTTCGGGACGGCGCTGGGCGCCGTGCGCCACGGAGGCTATATCCCGTGGGACGATGACATGGACATCTCCATGCCCCGGGCGGATTATGAGCGTCTGATCGAGCTGGCAAGAGGCGGCGTCTTTTCGGCTCCGTATGAGCTGCTGGAGCCGCGCTTTACCGATGGGTACGTGCTCAATTTCGCGAAGCTCACCCGCGCGGATTCGACCTTCGTGGAGGCGACGGACACGGACCGCACCTACCACTCCGGGATCTTTATCGACATCTTTCCGCTGGATACGGTGCCGCGGCAGAAGCGGCGCCGCTACCGCGTCTACCGGAGGGCCTTCGTGCTGGCAAAGCTTCTCGTGCTCACGGAGTACGGGCGCCCCAAGCTCCCGAAGGGCCTTCACCCCGCCGTCCGCGCCGTGCTGCGCGCGGCGTTTCTGGCCGCGCACGGACTGCTTCGCCTGACCGGGCAGACCTCCCGCAAAATGTACGGGCGGTACCTGGCCGCCGCGCAGAGCTGCGCGGACGAGGATACGGGCGTCCTCGCGGACCTCATCATGTACCGGCAGGAGAGCAACCACTGGCTCCCGGATCCCGTCTACCCGGAGAAGATGCTGTTTCCCGCGCGGGACACGGCCTTTGAGGATGCGCTGATGCGCGTCCCGGCCGCGCCCAGGGCGTATCTGGCGCGCACCTTCGGGGACACATGGAACCAGCTCCCGCCGGAGGAGGACCGGCACACCCACGCGCCGGCCGTCCTCGTCTTTCCGCCGGAGGAGACCGCATGAACATCTTTTACACCATCGACGGGAACTTCTGCGCCCAGCTCGCCGTGGGGGTCGTCTCCACCTGCGAGAACAACCGGGACCTGGAGAAACTGCACTTTTATGTGGGCGCCCTGAACGTGCCGGAGGAGGACAGGGAAAAGATCGCCGCCCTCGCGGCGCGCTACGGCCGCGGAGTCACCTTCCTGGAGATCGGGGACCTTACGGAGCGGATCGGCTTCGACTTTGACACCTACGGCTGGAACGAGATCATCATCGCGCGGCTCTTTCTCGGGGAGCTCCTGCCCCCGGAGGTGGACCGCGTGCTATACATGGATTCCGACACGGTGACCTGCGGGAGCCTCAGGCACCTGGAGGAGCTGGACCTCAAGGGTCGCGTCCTGGGCGCCGTCATCGAGGCCACCATGAACCGACGCCGCAGAAGGGCGCTCGGTCTGGAGAAGGAGCCCTACGTCAACTCCGGCGTCCTGCTGGTCGACGCAGAAAAATGGCGGCGCGAGCGGATGGGGGAGAAGGTCCTGGAGTTTTACCGCGAGCGCGGCGGGGCCCTGTTCTGTCCGGATCAGGACGCCATCAACGGCGCCGTGAAGGGGAAGGTCCTCATCCTCTCCCCGAAGTACAATTTCTTCACCCAGTGCTGGTACTACCCGTACCGGGTCCTGCGGCGCCTGTGCGCGCCGGCGCGGTTCGTCCCGGAACGGGTGTTTGAGGACGCCTGCGCCCACCCGGCCGTCATCCACTATCTGGGCGAGGTGCGCCCGTGGCGGAGGGGCAACGGGCACCGCTACGAGCATTTCTACCACGAGTATCTGGCAAAGACGCCCTACGCGGGCCAGCCGCAGGAGGAGAACTGGACCGGATATTTCAGGGTCTACAACGCCTTTCTGACTGTGCTGCGCCCCTTCCCGTATCTGCGGTACTGGATCACGGACACGGGCCTCCCTCTGCTGTTCAAGCTCAAGTCCGTTATGAGAAAGCGCCATGGATAAGCGGCTCCCCGTGTGGAAAAACACCATATTCAACGTCGCGGGCGCCCTGGTCTACGCGGTCTGCCAGTGGCTGATGACAGTCCTGGTCGTGCGCCTCTCCTCTGTGGAGGACGGCGGGACGCTGTCCCTCGCGATGGCGGCCACCAACGTCTTCTTTACGCTGGCCACCTTCGGGCTCCGGGACTACCAGGTCTCGGATACGGGCGAGTTTTCCCCGTCGGAGTATTTCAGCACCAGGCTCATCACCTGCGCCGTCTCGTCCCTTGCGTGCGCGGCCTTTGTCCTTCTGTCCGGGCGCTATACCGGGCGGCAGGCGGCGTGCATTCTGCTGTACATGGTCTACCGCATCTCGGAGGCGGTCTGCGATTCCCTGCAGGCGATGCAGCAGAAGGCGGAGCGCATGGACTACAGCTGCGTCTCGCAGCTGCTCCGCGGCCTCGGGCTCCTCGCTGCCTTCGCCCTGCTGCTGTCCTGGACGGGGGATCTGCTGCTCGCGGTGGCCGGGGTCGCGGCGGTCTCCTGCGCCGTGGTCCTCTTCTGGGACCTGCGCGTTTCGGGGCGGCTGGCGGGCCTGACTGCGGTGCTTCGCCCGGGGCGCAGCGCGCAGATCCTGCGGCGCTGCTATCCCCTGATGCTCAACTCCCTCCTCCTGACCTTCATGGTGTCCTTCCCGCGCGATACCCTGGAGAGGCTCTGCGGGGAATACGCCCTGGGAATCTACGCCTCGGTCGCGGCGCCCACCGTGATCGTCCAGTCCGCGGCGATGTGGCTCTACGCCCCGATGATCCCCGGGTACGCCCGGACCTATGAGGCGCGCGATGCGAAGGCCTTTTTCAGACTGTATCTCTCGTTTGCCGGCGTCATCGCCGCCGCGGCCGCGGCCGCGGTCCTGGCGGGGAAGTACCTGGGCGCGTGGGGGCTCTCCCTGATCTTCCCGTCGGAGGTGGCCGCGCGGGCGGACCTGCTGGTCCCGGTCCTTTGGACCACCATCCTGATCGCTCTGTGCTATTATTTCAGCGCGGTCCTCACGGTCGCGCGCCGGCTCCGCATCATCCTGATCTCCAATGCCTGCGGGGCGCTGACGGTCCTGCTTCTCGCCCGGAGGCTGATCGCAGAGCACGCGATGGAGGGCGTGAACCTTACCATCTATGCGGGTATGGGGATCAACGCCGCGATCATGGGCGTCGCCCTGCACGCGGTCCTGCTCCGGCGCTTCTTCGGGAGGGGAGAGGGACGGGCCTGACGGGGCGTCCGGATGCGCCGCTACACACTTTTGTCTTTTTATATTAGGAATACCGTAATAAAAAGTGCGCTTTTGTTATATTCAAAGGCGCGCTTTTATGTTATAATCAGGCGGGAGCGAGCGGCCGGTCCGAAAAAGGAAGGATCGGGCGCCCCGTTTGGTGTCGA
Source organism: Lachnospiraceae bacterium (assembly GCA_017438775.1). Lineage (GTDB taxonomy): Bacteria > Bacillota > Clostridia > Lachnospirales > Lachnospiraceae > RUG11204. The sequence goes on from JAFRUR010000025.1 coordinate 12,293, forward strand.
AAAATACAGAAAGGAGGCACCGGGAATGCTCAATACCGATAAGATCGCAAAGATGACCAGGGCCTCTCTCTACGAAGAAAAACAGCAGAGAAAAGAACTGCATACCGATACCTATTTCCGCGTGGACTACATGACCGCCCACGTCATGAAGGTACTGGTCGCCGTGACCGTCGGCTTTGCCGCCGCGGCCGGCATGTGGTTCGCCTACCACATGGAGGAGATCCTCACGCAGAGGACGCCGGAACAGCTGGTGGCCATGGTGCAGAAGGGCGTCCTGCTCTACGGAGCGGTACTTCTGGTCTTTCTCCTCATCAGCCTCTTTGTGTACGCCCTGCGCTACCGGAAGGAGCGGCGCGGCGTGAAGGCCTACGGAGAGACGCTCAAGTCCATCGCCCGGGAATACAGTGCGGAGGAAGAAGATGATCGTTAAAGCACTCGTGCTGCGCGAACAGCTGCGCAGCTTCTACGGAAAGTACAGCCGGTATATCGATTTCGCCGTGCGCTTCGCGGTGGCCTTTGCCGCGTTCTTCGCGCTCGGGAAGTCCCTGGGCTTCTTAAAGATCCTGGCCAATCCGCTGGTGGAGATCCTGCTGGCCGTTCTCTGCGGCCTCCTGCCCTGGAGCAGCGTGAGCTTCTTCTCGGGCGCCGTCCTGCTGGGACACCTGGCGGCCCTGTCGCCGGAGGTGTGCGTGACCGCCGCGGGCATCCTGCTGCTGATGTTCTGCGCGTACTACGTCTTCATGCCGGGCAACAGCATCATCCTGGTCCTGGTGCCCCTGCTGTTTGCGCTGCGCATCCCCTACGTGATGCCCGTGTGCGTGGGTCTGCTCTGCGGCCCGCTCTCCGCGGTGCCGGTGGGCTTCGGCGTTCTGCTCAGCTACCTGATCCGCTACGTCCACGCGAACGTTGCGCTCCTGCGGGCGGACTCGGATCTGGGCACGCTCCAGCGCTTCATTCAGATCATCACCTACCTGCGGGACGCGAAGGCAATGTGGCTCACCGCCGCGGTCTTCGTCCTGGTCGTCATCATGGTCTGGACCATTCGCCGGCAGTCGTTTTCCCACGCCTGGCGGGTCGCCATCTTTGTGGGCGGGGCCTTCTGCGCCGCGGCCATGCTGGGCGGCATCTACGCCCTGCGCATCAACTCGGTGTCGGTGGGCTGGATCATCGGCGGCTGCATTTTGGCCGTGCTCCTCGGCCTGCTGCTGGAGTTCCTCCTCTTTGCGGTGGACTACACGCGGGCGGAGTACACGCAGTTCGAGGATGACACCTACTATTACTACGTCAAGGCCGTGCCCAAGTATGCCGTGCAGAAGGCGGACGTCACCGTGAAGAAGATCACGGGCCGCCGCGGAGAAAAGGACGAGGACACCGCCGGACCCGCGCCGCAGACGGACATTCCGGAGGCGAAGGCCTTCGAGGAGGACGTCTTCGAGGGAAAGACGGCGGACCTCGTGAAGACCCAGCAGGCCGTGAAGGAACTTTCGCGGGAAGAGGCCCTGGCCAAGAGCCTCGAAAGCAAGATCGAGAGAGAACTGGAAGACATTTTTGTGGAATCGGTCTCCGGGACCAGGGAGATCGGGGGTGAGAAGTAAACGATGCAGGCACTGAGAGAACTGATCCAGAAATACTTTTCCGCCGGCATTCCGCACGTGCGCATCGCGGATGTGGTGGAGATCCTGATTCTGGCTTTCGTGATCTACCAGGTTATCAGCTGGATCCGGCGGACCAACACCTGGGCGCTGTTAAAGGGCGCCCTGGTTCTGGGCGGCATGGTATTGATCGCCAACATCTTCAAGATGAACACGATTCTCTGGCTGGTGGAGAACATCTTCTCCGTCGGTTTGATCGCGGTCATCGTGATCTTCCAGCCGGAGATCCGGCGCGCCCTGGAGCAGATGGGCACGCAGGGGATCCTGGGAGATCTGTTCGGCGCACAGAGAGCCGGGAGCGGCTTCACGCCCGACGTGGCGGAGGCCATCGCCCGCGCTGCGTCGGAGATGGGCCGGGCCCGCACGGGCGCCCTGATCGTGATCGAGCGCAAGATGGGACTGGCGGAGTACGAGCGCACCGGCATCGTCGTGGACGCGTTTCTCACCAGCCAGCTCCTGGTCAATATTTTTGAACACAACACCCCGCTGCACGACGGCGCCGTCATCGTGCGCGGAGACCGCGTCTCCGCCGCGACCTGCTACCTGCCGCTGTCGGAGAACCGCAGCATCTCCAAGGATCTGGGGACCCGCCACCGCGCCGCCATGGGCATGAGCGAGGTGACGGATTCCGTGACCGTCGTCGTCTCCGAGGAGACCGGCAAGATCTCTCTGGCCTGCGACCGCCGCTTCTACCGCGGCCTGTCCGCGGACGAACTGAAGAGCGAACTGGTGCGCCTGTGCGTCCCGGAGCCGGAAGAGAAGAGAAAATTCTGGAAAGGATGGCTGAGCAGTGAAAAGAAAGCCGGGAAATAATATCGCCCTGATGGTCATCTCGCTGCTGCTGGCCATTCTGCTGTGGCTTGCCGTGATCAACACGACGGACCCGATGATCGTCAAGACCATCACGGGCCTGCCGATCGCCGTGGAAAACGCACAGGTGATGACCGACAGCGGGAAGACCTTCTCCATCGCCGCGACGGGCACCGTGCAGGTGAACGTGCGGCAGAACCAGTGGGATTCCGTCACGGGTTCCGATTTTCAGCTCTATGTGGACATGAAGGAGTGGTATCCGGACACCGGCACCGTCCCCGTCCACATGCGGATCCTTGATACCGCCATCCGCGACACCAATGTGACGCTGCGCACCAACGTCGTCAGCGTGGATACGGACAATCTGGAATCCGTGACCGTGGCGGTCGAGATCGACCGCAAGGGCAAACTCCAGGAGGGCTACATGGTGGTCAGCCAGAGCGCGGATCCGCCCTCTGTGAACGTGGAGGGTCCGGCCGGCGTCCTGGCCCGCATCGGCCGCGCGGCCGTGGCGGTGGACGTCACCGAGATGGTGGGTCAGGTCACCGCGAAGGGAGATATCCAGCTCTTCGATAAAAACGGAGACGAGATCGACCTCGCGGCGCGCCAGCTCAAGGTCAGCCGCGCGGAGGCGCAGGTGAGCATGCAGATCCTGCGTTCGAGCACCGTGCCGCTGGTTCTGGGAGAAGTGCCCGGAACGCCCGCGGAAGGCTACGTCTTCTCGGAATCGTCCATTTCTCCGCAGACGGTGGAGATTTACGGCCTCAAGTCCGTCCTCGGCTCGATCAGCAGCATCACGGTCCTGCCGGAGGGCCTGACCGTGGACGGCCTCACGGAATCGAAGGAAGTGACGGTCTCCATCGACGATTACCTGCCGGACGGCGTCAGCCTCGGCGCGGATGCGGACAAGAATGTGACCATCCGACTGACCATCGAGCCCCTGCACACCAAGCTGATCACCTTCACGCTGGAGGAGATCGCGATCGCCGGAATCGACCCGGCCCTGATCTACGAGTATGACCGGGATGAACTGCCGGCCATCCTGCTGCGCGGCCTGGAGGAGGATCTGGACCACGTGACCGCGGCGTCCCTGGCGCCCAGGGCGGACCTGTCCGGGCTGATGCCTGGCATCCATCAGATCCCGCTGACCCTGACGCTGGATCCCGTGTACGAGGTCGTCAGCAGCACGCCTCTGTCCGTGATCGTGCGGGAGGAGGTCCCGGAGGAAACAGAGACGGAACCCGAGACGGAGACCGAACCGGAACAGCCGGGCGAGAGCGAATCGGAATCCGCACCCGAGGAGACCGGGGAGGACCCGGCCGAGACGGAAGCGAACTGAAGTATTGACCGAGATTTCGGAGAAAGAGACCATGGTTTCTCAGAAAGTGACCATCATCAATCCCAACGGACTGCACCTGCGTCCCGCCGGCCTGTTCTGCAACGAGGCCGTGAAGTTCGACAGGTGCAGCATCACCTTTTCCTTCGGCGATGTGACGGGCAACGCGAAGAGCGTCCTGTCCGTTCTGGGCGCCTGCATCAAGCGCGGCGATGAGATCGAGATCATCTGCAAGGGGGAAAACGAAGAAGAAGCCCTGCAGACCATGGTGGAACTGGTCGAGAGCGGTCTGGGGGATAAAATCTCATGAAGCGGAAAGAGACAGCGGCCGTCCTGCTGACGAGCCTGATCTACGGCAGCGGCGCTGTCTTTTCGCGCGCAGGCCACACCGTCCTGCCCTTCCTGCTTTTTTCGTGCGCGGCGGTCCTGGCCGCCGGCACCTTCTGGATCCGGAGCCGCGACGCCGCGGACCTGAGGGCGCTGTTTTCCTTTTTCTGGATCGGAGGACAGGCGATGGCCTGCCTCAAGCTCTCGCGTCTCTCCGCGGTGTGGGAAGTGCGCACCTGGGTCTGTCTGTACCTGGCCTGGATCCTGTTTCTGGCGGGGCATGCCGCGGTCTGTGCGGCCTGGGAGAAGCGCTCCGGGGCGCCGGCGCGCGGCGCGGATGCTCCTCCTGCCGCAGGTTCGGAGAACGTGCCGGGAGATTGCGGGAAGCCGAAGGCCGCTGCCGGAAGTGTCCTTTCGGCAGACCCGGCTCCGCAGTTTGCGGCCGCGCCGAAAGCGGCCCTTGCGGGAGGCGCCGGACATGGCTTCGGTCCCGCGGACGCGGCGCAGGAGAGGACCCGTGCCCGTCTGCTGCGGGCGGAGATCGTACTCCTGGCTCTCTGCTGGGCGGCCCTGCTCGCGGAGATCGCGATCCTGCGGTTCATTCCGCTGTTTTCCCCGGAGCCCCACGCCTATTCCGCGTTTCACGTGAGCGGGCTCCACTACGTCACCGTGAGCTGCGTGCTGGTGCCGGCCCTGTCGGTCCTTCACCTGCGCACGGCCGGGGCAGCGCCGGAGCGGCGTACGCTTGCGCTGCACGCCTGCCTCACCGCCGCGGCGCTCCTGATCCCGGTGCTCTGCGTCTCGCGCTTTCAGCTGGTCTTCGCCGTGGGGCTCGCCGCCGTGTGCGCCGTCCTCGCGGGAGGAAAGATGCGGCCGGCCGTTCTGGCTGGGGGCGGACTTGCCCTGCTGGCGGTCTACGTGCTCCTGACCGTGGCGCGCCGCCACGACGTCGCGTACCTGAACGGCATTTTCGAGATGAAGAACGAGGCCACGCCCATCTTCATCACCCAGCCGTACATCTACGTGACCAACAACTTTGAAAACTTCAACGTGCTTGTCCGGGACCTGCCGGCGTTCGCGCACGGCCTGCGCCAGCTTTTCCCGGTGTTTGCGTTCACGGGGCTCAAGTTCCTCCATCCGGAGTGGGTGACCCTGCCGCTCTACACCACGAAGTGGGAACTGACGACCCTGACCCTCATTTACGATGCGTACTACGATTTCGGCACGGCCGGGGTCGCGGTCTTCGCCCTTGCGGCCGGCGCCCTCTGCGGGGCCGCCTCGCTGGCCCGGCGCAGGGGAACGAACCCGGTGCGCCTGCTCCTGTACGCGCAGGCGGCCCTGTACCTGTGCCTCAGCTTTTTCACCACGTGGCTGTCCAACCCCACGACCTGGTTCTACCTCGGGGTGACGGCGCTTCTGTGGCTGTACGTCGGGGGTGTTTTCCCGGGGCGCTGCAGGAAGCAGACGGCCTGAGGACCTGCCGCAGGCAGAACCTCCGGGGCGGCAGGAGAGTCGGGACGGATGTCCCGGGCTTTGAAGGGGAAGCAGGAGCCGGAGAGCCTGAAAAGCGGGAATTGCCGTATTGGTGAAAATCCGCAGAAGAGAGCAGGATCCCGAAAGCGGAAAACCAGGCATTTCCGGCGGCCTTGCCGGAGAAAGTGTTTCAAAAGAGTTTTGGCTTTGCAGAATCGGCTGCGGTCATGCCGCGCCGGGAAGGGAGACGTTGATGGCGGAAAAAAAGTATGATCTTCTTCTGGTCGGCGCCGGACTGTACAACGGCGTCATCGCGCATCAGGCCGTGCGGGAAGGAAAGCGCGTTCTTGTGCTGGAAAAGCGGCCGCACATCGGAGGCAACCTCTACTGCGAAGAGATCGCCGGGATCCAGGTACACACCTACGGCGCCCACATCTTCCACACTTCGGACGAGGAAGTCTGGCGCTTCGTGACGGACCTGGTGCCCTTCAACCGGTTCACCAACAGCCCGGTCGCCAATTACAAGGGGCAGATCTACAACCTGCCGTTCAACATGAACACCTTCCGGACGCTGTGGGGCGTGCGCACGCCGGACGAGGCGCGCGCCGTCATCGAGGAGCAGCGCCGCGAGATCACCGGGGAACCGAAGAACCTGGAGGAGCAGGCCATCTCGCTGGTGGGCCGCGACGTCTACGAAAAGCTCGTCAAGGGCTACACGGAAAAGCAGTGGGGCCGCCCCTGCACGGAGCTCCCGGCCTTCATCATCCGGCGCCTGCCTGTGCGCTTCACCTACGACAACAACTACTTCAACGACCGCTACCAGGGCATCCCCGAAGACGGCTACAACACGCTGATGGAGAAGCTTTTCGAGGGCTGCGACGTGATCACCGGCGTGGATTTCCTGGACGATAAGGACGGCTGGCGCGCCAGGGCCGCGCACACTGTCTTCACCGGCCCCATCGACCGCTACTTCGACGGGAAGCTGGGATGGCTGGCCTACCGGAGCCTGCGCTTTGAGACCGAAGTTCTGGACACGGACAACTACCAGGGCGTGGCGGTGGTCAACTACACGGAGCGGGAGGTCCCCTACACCCGCATCATCGAGCACAAGCATTTCGCCTTCGGCACGCAGGAGAAGACGGTGATCACCCGCGAGTACCCCGCGGAATACGCGGAGGGCCGCGAGCCCTACTACCCGGTCAACGACGACCGCAACGGCGCCCTCTACGCGCGCTACCGCGCCCTGGCGGAAACGGAAGAGGGCGTGACCTTCGGCGGCCGGCTGGGTCTGTACAGCTATCTCGATATGGACAAGATCGTCCGGCGCGCGCTGGACACCTACGAGGTGAGACTCCGCCTCGTCCGCCGCGGTTCGCTGGGCGGGACGGAACTTGAGGGCCGCGAGAGACAGCGCATCGAGACTGCGAAGACGGAAGGCTGAAACGCGTTCCGGCGCGCCGCGGAAGGACCGGCCGGTTCGGGAAGGCCCGCTGCGGCGGGCGCGGGTATGCGGGCCGGCAGACGCCTGCGTCAGGCGGTGCCGGAAGGACCGCGAACAGGAGTTTTGACAGAGACAGGAACCGCCCTCAGGGCGCAGGATCGGAGAGTAAGGACCGCATGGAGCAGCGCTTGCAGCAGAGACAACTGGATATCGTGATCCCGGTGCACCGCCCCGGGAAGGATTTTGCCGAGGTGCTGCGCCGCATCGCCCTGCAGGAGGACGCGGACATCGCCTCCCTCACCCTGGTGGTGACGCGGGAGAGCGCGCAGGAGGCCCTGTCGTTTGAGGAGACCCTCGTGAGGCCCTTCCGGGAGAGCGCGGCGGGGGCGGCCGTCCCCGTGCGGACGATGTTCCTCTCCCCGGAGGAGTTCGACCACGGCGGCGCCCGCAACATGGGCGCCGAGGCGGGAGAGGCCCCGGTCATCGTGTTTCTGACGCAGGACGCCGTCCCGGCATCGCCGCATACGCTCGCGCGTCTGGCTGCGGCCCTGTTTGAGGGAGAAAAGGAGGATTCGCAGCCCGGTCCCGACGGAGAATTCCGTGCCTTTGACGAAGGACCGGAGGAAGCCCCCGAGGCAGACAGAGACCGGGAGTTCGTTCCCCTGACCGCGGCGGCATACGCCCGCCAGCTTCCGCGCCGCGGCGCGGACCTTCTGGAGCGGGTCTCGCGCAGATTCAACTACCCGAAGGAGAGCCGCACCAAGACCGCGGAGGATCTCTCCGGGCTCGGAATCAAGACGTATTTCTGCTCCAATGTCTGCGCCGCGTACCGGCGCGGCGTCTGGGAGGATCTGGGGCGGTTCGAGGAGCCTGTCGGCTTTAACGAGGACATGCTGTTTGCCGCCCGGGCCATCGGGGCCGGATACCGCGTCCGCTACGCCGCGGACGCCCGCGTGTACCACTCCCACGCGGACAGTCTGAAGAAACTTTTCCGCAGGAACTTTGACATGGGCATCTCGCAGGCGGAGCACCCGGAGGTGTTCGCGGACGTCCCCGCGGAGGGAGAGGGCATGCGCCTCGTGAAGGAAAGCGCCCGCACCTGCATGAAGGCGGGAAAGCCGCAGCTCCTGGTCCTGCTTTTCCTGCGCAGCGCCGCGCGCTACTCCGGCTACCTGCTCGGAAAGAAATGGCGTCTTCTGCCGCCGGGCTGGGCGGAAAAGATCAGCCTGTGCCCCGGCTACTGGAAGAAAAGGAAAGATGCTGCCGCGCCGGCCCGGCGCAGCCCGGACGCGCCGCGCCCCCTCGTGAGTGTGTGCATCCCCGCCTACAACAGCGCGCAGACCATCGAGCGCACCATCCGCTCCGTGCTGGAGCAGGACTATGAGCCGCTCGAAGTCATCGTCTCGGACGACGTCTCCTCGGACGACACGGAGGCCGTGGTCCGCGCCATCGGAGATCCCCGGGTCCGCTTCATCCCGCACGAGGTGAACGCGGGCATGGCCAACAACTGGAACCAGTCCATCTTCGCGGCCGGAGGCGAGTTCGTGAAGCTTCTCTGCGCCGACGACGTCCTCTACCCCGGGAGCCTCGCGAAGGAGGCCGCCGCGCTGCAGGAGAACCCCGGCGTGGAGATCGCCGTGAGCGACACCGCCCTGATCGGGGAGAACGATGAGCGCATCGGCACTTACCGGCGCTTCCCCGGAAGCGGACGGATGAACGGAAAGAAGCTGGCGCGCTTCGCGCTGATGGCGAACAATTTCTTCGGGGCGCCCTGCAACGTGATGTTCCGGAGAGAGACGGCGGAGCGCCTGGGCGGCTTCGACACCTCCTACGGCTTCATCCCGGACTTTGAGTTCTGGGTGCGGCTCGCGCAGGCGGGAGACGGCTATGTCATCCACGAGATCCTGAACGGCTTCCGCGTCCGCGCCGACAGCAACACGGACCAGGTCATGGGATCGGGGACGCGCGGGAACGAATACGTCGCGGAGCACCGCAGACTGGTCGAGGCACACGGCCCGGCCCTGGGTCTGCCGCCCCTGGCCATCGAGGCCAGCGTCCTCTGGCGCCGCGGCAGGAGCCGCATCATCCACTGGTACCTGAAGTTCAAGCAGCTGAGGCTGCGGAGCAGGTGAAAACGATATGAGCAACGGAAAGCGGCTGGTCATCATCCCGGCCTACAACGAAGAAGAGACGATCCGCAGCACCGTGGCGGACGTGAGGGAGCACGCGCCGGGGTTTGACCTGGTGGTCGTGAACGACTGCTCCACGGACCGCACCCGTGAGATCTGCCTGACGGAGGGCATTCCCTTCCTGGACCTGCCGGTCAATCTGGGCATCGGCGGCGCTGTGCAGACGGGCTATCAGTACGCGGCCTCCCGCGGCTATCAGATCGCCGTCCAGTTCGACGGGGACGGACAGCACCGCGCTGAATACCTCGAGGAGATGGCGCGGACGCTGGAGGAAGAGGGGCTGGACATGGTCATCGGCTCCCGCTTCATCCGGCACGAGGGCTTTCAGTCCTCGACCCTGCGGCAGCTCGGCATCCGCTATTTCTCCGGCCTCATCCGCCTGCGCACGGGCGCGGTCATCACGGACCCGACCTCGGGGATGCGCATGGCGGGAAGGCGCCTGATCGAGCGCTTCGCGGCGGATTACCCCCGGGACTATCCGGAGCCCGAGAGCGTCACGGCAATCCTGAAAAACGGGTTCCGCGTGGAGGAGATCCCGGTCAGGATGCGGGAGAGGCAGGGCGGCGTCTCGTCCATCTCGCTCCGCAAGGGGATCTATTACATGATCAAGGTCTCGGTGGCCGTGCTGCTGGCAAAGTAAATAAATTCGGCCGGCATGCCGGAAGGGCACAGTTCCTGCCTGCGGCCGTGTGTATGGCGGGATAAGCAAAAGAAACCGCCGGCATTTCTTTGCCGGCAAGACAACGAACTCTGTTTCGGCGCAGGCCGCACGGCTCTGCCGCCTCCGGCCGCGTGAGGAATCGCAACATGAATATTCGTCTGCAAATCGTTCTCGCCTGTCTGATCCTGATCGGCCTTGCCGGTCTTGTCCGGATGGCGCGCCGCGGAAAGATCGAGTGGAGATACGCCCTGCCCTGGGCCCTGATGGGACTGATTCTCCTCCTGCTCGACGTCTTTCCGGGAATCGCGGCCTGGCTGGCCGGACTGATCGGCGTCCAGCTGCCGAGCAACATGCTGTTCCTGTTCGGCTTTGCCTTCGTGCTGTGGATGCTCTTTCTTCTGAGCACGGCGCTGTCCGCGTCGCAGAAGAAGATCACCCAGATGGCGCAGGAGATCGCGCGGATGAAGGCGGAGCAGACCGCGCGGCACCCCGAAGGGGAAGCGGGCGCGGCGGAGACGCAGGAGAGAGACTGATTTTGCCCCGGCTGCGGCATGCGCAGGGAGGCCTGTTCGGGCAGGGCAGGGAAACGGGCTCTGCAAAGGCCCGTGCACAAAGGAACGCGCCGCACAAGGCGTGAAACGGGTTCCGGCTCCGGGCTCCTGAAGGGAGGCCGGGAAGACAAACGCGCGGAAACCGTCGGGAAAACGGCCGGAAGACGGCTGGGAAAACAAACGTATGGAAACGGCTTGACGCCGTCTGAGGAGACCATGGCATGACAGGCAGGAAGAAACAAAAGAAAGCGGATATGGCCGTGCGGAAGGGCACGGTGATTCGGCTTGTCCTGCTTCTGGCCGCGGCCGTCCTGATCGCCGTCCTGGCCAACGTCTGGGAGAACCGCGCCGTCCTTCGCCTTCCCGAAGAGGAGAGGGGCGTCTACGCCCTGGACATGAGCCGCATCACCGCAGAGAGCGCGCAGGAGGCGCCGGGCGGGGGCTGGACCCTCTCGGAGGGCAGCAGCCTGACCGTGCCGTCGGGGCTCCTTCCGGCGTATGTCGACAAGATCTATTACATCGCGGACCACGACATGAAGGCGGACGCCGTCCTCACCGTGACCGACGGATTCGGGCGGGAGAAAACGTTCGCGGACCACGTCCCGCAGTACCTGCGGACGTCGTTTGTCCCCGTGGAGGGGGCCGCGGACAGCGTGCGGCTCGCCTTCACATTCACGCCGGACGGCAGCAGCGGCACGCAGGTGACCGTGCGCGAGATCGGCGTGTCCAACCGCTTCCAGTGGAACGCCGGGCTCTTCGTGTTCTGGATTCTGGCCGCGCTCGCCCTGGGCGGCATCTGGGCGCTGTGGGGTGTCCTGAAAGACCGTCCGGACCGCGCGTTCCTGTGGCTGTGCCTCACGCTGGGGACCCTCCTGGTCCTGCTGCTTCCGGCCAACAAGGCGGGCTGGGACGAGGAAATCCACTACTACCGCGCCCTGACGATCTCGGTGTATCCGAAGGGACTGACCGCCTCGCACGCGGACGTCAACGAGATGCGGGTGACGATCGCCAACTGGCCCTACAACCAGCCGGACGGCGAGGAGGAGCAGAGGGCCTTCGAGCGGGCCGCCAACGCGCTTGACGCCGCCACGCGCGGCGCGCACACGCAGACCCGGTATCTGGCCCGCCCCTACACATCGGGGTATCTGACGCAGGCGCTGTTCCTGAAGATCGCGCACCTCGTGCGCATGCCGTTCTCCGCGGCCTACCGCTTCGGGCGCTGGGGAAACCTTCTGGGCTACGCCCTGCTCATGTTCTTCGCGATCCGCGCGGTGCCGATCGGAAAGCGGGTCCTGGCCGGCGCGGCCCTGATGCCGACCCCGCTGTTTCTGGCCGCGACCTATTCCTATGACGCGGCGGTCATCGGCTTTCTGTCCCTGGGCATGGCCCTGGTCCTGCGGGAGATTCTGCGGGAGGAGGGCACCGTCTCGTGGGGGACCTTCCTTCTGGCCGGCGCGGCCTTCGTGCTGGGAATCCTGCCGAAGGCGATCTACGCACCGATCGTCCTCACGGCCCTGCTCATCCCGAACAAACGCTTCGCGGACAAAAAACAGCTGTATCTTATGAAGGGCGCTGTCATCCTCGCGTTCCTGGCCCTGATCGGGACCTTTGTCCTGCCGATGCTTTCGGGCGGAGACTACATGTCCGACAGCCGCGGCGGCGACACCAGCAGCGGCTCACAGCTCTCGCACATCCTCGCGGATCCCGTGGGCTATGCGAAGCTCCTCCTGGGCTCCATCTTCGGGACGATGCCGCGCTTCCTTCTGGGCTATCCCATCTACGGCCAGCTGGGCCATCTGCCCGTTTCGCCTGCCCGCTGGGCCTTCCCGGTGATCGTGCTGGGGTCGCTCTTCGCGGATGCGCCGGAGAAGAAGGGCCAGCTCACCTGGCTGCAGCGCTTCATTTTCCTGCTGCTCACGGGTACCTGCATGGTGCTCATCTGGACGGCTCTGTACATGTCCTATACGCCGGTGGGGGCGCCCTACATCGCGGGCGTGCAGCCGCGCTACTACCTGCCGCTCCTGCTTCCGGTCTTCGCCATCTTCTTCACGGACCGGCTCAAGCCGCAGAAGGGCGGGAAGTGGATCACCGCGGCCTGCCTGGGCGCGGCTTCGGCCGTGACTCTGTGGACGGCCTGGGCGTGCATCTACGTGCCGTTCGCGCGGTAGAAACAGCCGGGACCGGGGCAGAAGTCCGGCCTGCGTCATCCGTCACACAGACCGGGACCGCGAAAGGCGGTCACAAAAAAGAAAAATCCGGACCTGTCCTCTGCCGAGCGCCGGAAAAGCGCGCTTCGGGCCCGCCGCGCGGGCGAGGAAGGTCCCAGTATGCAGAGGAGTCTGAAACGACATGAAGCGACTGTATTTCATCGTGAATCCGCGCTCCGGACAGGGGCAGATCAAGCGCAGGCTCGGCGATGTCCTCGACATTTTCATCAAGGCGGGATACGAGGTGACCGTGCACATCACGCAGGCGCCGCGCGACGCCGTGACACGGGCCGCCTGCGCCGCGCAGGACGGGTATGACCTGATCGTCTGCAGCGGCGGCGACGGGACGCTCAACGAGGTCGTGAGCGGCGTAATGAACAGCGGCAGGGACGTGCCGATCGGGTACCTTCCGGCCGGCTCCACCAACGACTTCTCCCGCTCCCTGCAGATTCCGCTGGACACGTCGCAGGCGGCCCTCCTGGCCGTGCGCGGAACGCCGCACAGGTTTGACGTCGGCATGCTGGGCGACCGGCGTTTCATCTACGTGGCGGCCTTCGGCGCCTTCACGGAGCTCACGTACCAGACGCCGCAGGACATGAAGAATTCCCTGGGCTATCTGGCCTACGTGATGGAGGGCGTGCGCACCATCGGCAGCATCCGGCCGCATCACGTGCGGATCGAGACGGACGATACCGCCATCGAGGGCGACTACATCGTCGGTCTGGTCACAAACTCGATCTCCGTGGGCGGGATGCCGATCCCGGCCATCCAGGATTCGCACCTGGACGACGGTCTCCTTGAGGTGCTCCTGGTCAAGAACCCGGAGAACGTCTTCGACTTCACGGTGGCGGTCAGCGACCTCATCACCGGCAATACCGTGAACACGGAGGCCGTGACCTTCTTCAAGACACACCGGCTGACGGTTTCCTGCGACGAGGAGATCTCCTGGACGGTGGACGGCGAGGACGGCGGCGCCTGGCGGGACGTCACGATCGAGAACATTCCGCGCGCGGTCAGCATCATGACGCACCGCAGGCTCTCGAACCTGCGCGGCGACAGGGCCGCAGAGCTTCCGGAGAGAGAAAACTGATCCGTCCGGCGCGGCGCGCAGACCGGCTCCCTGCGGGGACGGACCGGCCGCGGCACCGAACGGCTGCAGCGGTCCCGCGCGAAAACGCGGGACGCAGGATACAAACACAGGCAAGGAGAATGCATCATGGGCAAAATCACTGTCACCGACTGCTTCGCGCAGGACGGCACCAAAATCGAGGGCCTCAAAGTGATCGACCCCACCGTCTTTAAGGACGAGCGCGGGTACTTCGTGGAGACCTACAATCTGAACGACATGAAGGAGCACGGCCTCGACATGGTCTTCGTGCAGGACAACCAGAGCATGTCCGTGCGCGGGGTGCTGCGCGGCCTGCACTATCAGAAGCAGTTCCCGCAGGGCAAGCTCGTGCGCGCCATCCGCGGCACCGTGTTTGACGTGGCCGTGGACCTGCGCACCGCCTCCGCGACCTACGGCAAGTGGTTCGGCGTGGAACTCTCCGCGGAAAACAAGCGCCAGTTCTACATTCCCGAGGGCTTTGCCCACGGGTTCCTCGTGCTCTCGGACGAGGCGGAATTCGCCTACAAGTGCACGGATTTCTACCACCCCGGCGACGAGGGCGGCCTCGCGTGGAACGACCCGGAGATCGGCGTCGCCTGGCCCATCGCGGAGGATATGAATCTGATCATCTCCGCGAAGGATCAGAAGTGGGGCGGAATGAGCGAGACGTTCAAGTTCTGAGAAGGCAGACGCTGGCCCGAAGGAACCGAAGGGGCCTGAACGGAGGATGGAACACAGCATGAAGCAGATGACTTTGATCACAGACCTGACCGGGACCGGCGCGGGCGCAGGCCGGTATCTCAGCCGTTGGATCGGCCAGACACTCACGGATACCGAGTTCTTTGTCTGCTGCGACGACTCCGATCCGGAGGCCCGGGAGGCCTGCCGCAAGTGTGCAATGCTCGATTCCCGTGTGACCTTTCGCGGGAGCGCGGTCAGGGACCGCGGCGGAGCCCTGCTTCTTTCTGCCATGGCGGAGGGCGCGCAGGGGCTCATGATTGTGGAGACGGCGACAGATTTCTCCCCGGAGGAGGATTTTCTGGAGGCGGTGATGGCCGCGGCCCCGGAGGCGCTCGCAAAGGGCGCGGGCGCGGACGTCGTCGTCGGCGGATGCCGCGTGCGGATCAACCGGGCCTGCCCGGACGCTCCTTGGCTCGGAGCGGTCCTTGCCGCGGGCGAAGAGATCGTGCAGTCAGCCCGCGCTGCGGCTGCGCAGGCCGAAGACGAGGCGAAGACCCTGCGGGAGAGTGGCGCGTCCCTGCGAGGAAAACTGGCCCTGACGAAGGAGCAGCTGTCCGGGACCGAGCAGGAACTGAAAGAAAAGACGATGCTCGCCGCGGAACTCGAGACGCGAATCACGGAGTTGGAAGAAGCCCTGGCCGAAAAGGAAAAGGCGGTCTCGGAACTCACTGCCTGGCGAGATGCCGTGATGTCTACGTGCACCTGGAAACTGCGCAGGAAGCTTCGCGGAGAGAAGAGCTGAGACCTGTGCCCGTCCCGCTGCGGGACTGATCGCAGAGACAAAAGCATGACGGCTCCGGCGCGTGGGCGGAAAACGAAGACCGTCGCTGCTGCCAGAATCCGGACGGACTGAAGACGGTTCCGTCCGTAACATGAAGGAAAAACACGGGGTCTGGCCCCGCGGGAGGGACATTGGATGGAGCCTAAGAGGCAGACACTGCAGATACAGAGCGTTGTGTATCATAACGAAAAGGAAGGCCTGATCCGGGCACTCCGCTATGCGGCAAACGCCGTGCAGACGGCGCGCAGTGCAGGGTATGAGCTTCCCCTGGTGCGCTATGCCTGGGGCGACGCCTCCGATGCGCCGGTCTTTTCAGAGGAGGAACTGGACGCCCTCCGAACCGAGTTCGCGGATGACCTGGAACTAACCTACCGCTTCTTCGGTTTCAACTCAGGCTCCGCGAAGGGTCAGACCCTGCTGGGTCTTGGCTGCGGCTGCGACTTTATCCTGATTATGAATCCGGACGTCATCCTGTCGCCGCGGACCCTGATCGAGCTGTTGCGGCCCTTCGAAGACCCATCTATCGGCATGACGGAGGCGCGGCAGGTGCCGGTGGAGCACCACAAGCAGTACGACTTCCAAACCCTGGAGACCAGTTGGGCGACCGGCGCCTGCAGCATGATTCCGACGATGCTGTTCGAATTGGTGGGCGGCTACGACTACGAGACTTTCTTCCTCTACTGCGACGACGTGGACCTGTCATGGCGCGTCCGGCTCGCGGGAAAGAAGATTCTGTACTGCCCCGCGGCGCAGGTGTTTCACGCGAAGCGTCTGAGCGGTGAAGCCGGCTGGCAGGCGGGACGCGCGGAGCGCTACTATTCCGCAGAGGCCGCGATTCTGATGGCTTGCAAGTGGTCCGAGCCGACACGAGCCAGACGACTGATGCACATATTCGAAAACAGCATGGACGAGGACCAGCGCCGGGCCGCCGCGGCCGTTCGCAGACGGATGGAAGAGGGCAGGATGCCGGCGCCCCTGGATCCGGAGCACCGGGTCGCCACGTTCCGGGGAGACTACTACGCAGACAACCGCTTTACAGTGTGACCTACGCGCCGCGAAAGCGGCACAGGCAAGGAGAGGACGCAGCATGGAAGACAGGTGGAACGCGCTGCGGCGGGAGATCCCGCCGGGAAGCGCCCTGGGGGAATATCTGGACAGGATCGAGCACGACTTCGATCATCCGGATCCCCTGTTTGAGAAATACTACGCGCCCATCGTCCGTGAGGAGGAGGCCGCGGGAGGGGTGCGCCCCTTCCTTTCAGTGATCACTCGCACGCAGGGACGGCGCATGGAGATGCTGCGCGAGGTGCTCCTGTGTCTCGCGGGCCAGTCCGACATGGACTTTGAACTGGTGCTCATCCTGCACCGCGCCGGAGATACCGCGGAATCCGTTCGGCGCATGGTTGGGGAATTCCCCGCGCATCTGAGGGACCGGGTACGAATTCTGACTCTGGAAGAGGGCAACCGGACCGCTCCTCTCAACTACGGCTTTGCCCATGCGCGCGGTGAATACGCCGCCATTCTGGACGATGACGATCTGGTGTTCGACAACTGGGTCGAATGCTTCCACAGGACCGCGAAAAAGTACCCCGGGCGCATCGTCCACGCGTATTGCCTGTCGCAGGACTGGGAGACCTTCCGGGGGCCGGAGGGCGCGGAATTCGTGCGCTCCGTGTCGGCGCCGCGGGCGGCCTTCTGTGTGGATTTCGACCTGATGCGCCAGATGCGGGAGAATTGCTGTCCGCTGATGTCCCTGGCGTTCCCTCTCTGGTATTTTCGGAGGATGGGACTCTGTTTTGACGAGAGCCTCACCACCACGGAGGACTGGGACTATCTGATGCGCACAGCCTTTATCGCCGGCGTGACGGACGTTTCGCTGCCCACCAGTCTCTACAAGCAGTGGAAAAACGCAGAAAACTCGCACTCCCTGCACCAGGAGGCGGAGTGGGAGAAAAACTACGCTGTCATTGAAGATAAATTCATGAATCTTCCACTGCTCATCCCGGCCGGTTCGAAAGCCTCGCTGATGCGGGAGAGTATGGAGCACATCGACACAGGCCGCGGCGAAAACGGCGTGCAGATGCTCACGGACAGCTTCCTCTATCCGGACTGCGGGGAGGGCTTCCTCCAGGGAGGCCTGATCAAGGGTGTCACCGCCTGCAGCGGAGAACTGTTCGACGCCGTTTTCTCGGGTCTGGAGGGGGCCTCCGCGGGATGGAGGAGAGTCCGTTTCGACCCGATGGAGGGCGGTGGCATCATCCTGCATTCGATCACGGCCGTGATTCGCTATGCAGACGGAGGCGCGCAGGTCTCCTCCCTGGAGGACTGCGTCCACAACGGGTACGCCTCGGAGGGAGAGATCTACTTCGCGGAGCCGGATCCCTGGCTGATCTGGGACGTGGACCCTTCCCGCCGAATCACATCGGTGCGAATCATCGGAAAGTCGCGCCGGGATCTCACGGGAGATCTGGTCCGGGCCATCCGGACAGCAAAACCCTGGGAGGAGATCCAACTGTTCTATGCGGCCGGCGCTCCGGCCTACACGGAGGAGCAGAGCCTGAAAAAGACCGTGCAGCAGGGCGTGTTTGAGGCTGTGTTTGATTTGCCTGCCCTCGAGGGCGGCGTGTTCCTGCGCGTCGATCCCGGTGAGGACGCGGGGCTCTGGCTCAAAGGTTTTGCCGCGGAGTATTCGGAGGGGGACGTCTGGACAGAGGTGAAGGCGGAGGAGATCGCTGTGAACGGCCTTCGCTTCGGAAGCGACCTGCTCTTCCCGGAGCGGGATCCTCAGCTTCATTTTCACATCCCCGCTGCGGCTCGGGTCCGCATCTACGGCGTGCTTGACCGCATGAGCGATCGGGAAAAGGCTCTGGCCGAACGTCTCGCAGTGCGCCGGGATCCCGGGGAGGCATGATCTGCGGGGAGCGCGAAGAGAGCGCTTTCCGGCAGACCGCACACGGAGGAAAGAACGGGCCGGAACCGACCTTTCGGGGCGGGAGAGACCGCCTGAAACACGACAGAAAATGCAGGAAAGGAGATGCAGGCCTTGGGTGACGCAGCCGGCGCGAAAGAACGCGCCTTAAACAGTTTCGGCGTCCTTCAGCTGTTTGGTGCCTTGATGGTGATGTATCGGCATCAGTTCGTCCTGATGGGAATGCCGGGACCGGCCTATATGGGAAGTCTCGCCGCCGGCATGGCCGGTGTCAAAGTGATCTTCGTCGGGTCCGGGTACCTGATTACCAAAAGCTTTGAGAGAGACCCGCATTTCGGGCGCTATATGCGCAAGCGCCTGGTGCGCCTGTACCCGCCTTTCATTGCGTCGCTTCTGTTCAGCGTGCTCATTGTCGGGCCGCTGATGACCAATATCCCAATTGCCGCTTATATCCCCGGGGCGTTCCGGTATGTCCGGGACAACCTGCTGATGAATC
The DNA here is from genome assembly GCA_017438775.1 of Lachnospiraceae bacterium. Lineage (GTDB taxonomy): Bacteria > Bacillota > Clostridia > Lachnospirales > Lachnospiraceae > RUG11204. Next base: position 30,995 of record JAFRUR010000025.1, read on the forward strand.
CGATGTTCGCCCTCCCGGGAGTGTTTACGGATAACCCGTATCCGAACGCCGTCAACGGCTCATACTGGACAATGCCACTGGTGGTCGTGCTCTATGTCGTGATCGCCGCCGTCACCTGGCTGCTCCTGAAGATCAAAAGCCAAAAGGTGCGCACAGCCGTCTCCGGCCTTGTCGCGGCCGCCTTCATGGCCGGCTACTGGGCCCAGACGCGCCTGCTCCCTGCGGACTATCGGATGATCGTTTGGGGGACAGACTGGGTCTCGACGGCTGTGTGGAGCGCCGTTCCGTACTACCTGATCGGAAGTTTTGTCGCCGTGTCCGGGTGGGAAAAATACTTTAACCTTCCGGCAGCTGCACTAATCGCCGTGTTCGCGTCCGGAATCAAGTACCGCGGCATGGACCTCGTCGCTATGCCGGTGGTGTCCTATCTGATCCTGTCGCTCTGTTTTTGTGAGACACCCTTCCTCTCCGCATGGGTCAAAAAGCACCCGATCTCGTACGGCGTGTATCTGTACGGCTTCGTTGTGCAGCAGATCCTCCTGCAACTTCTGTGGGTGAGAGCAGGGATACAGGTCTCGCCGAATATTTACTTCGCAGCATCGCTGGTGCTGACCGTTGCCCTGTCGCTGGTCTCGTGTCATCTGGTGGAAAAACCTTCCACCAGGTGGTTGAACGGTCTTTGGAAGAAAGAGAAGGAATGACCTCGGGATGAGTGAGAAACAGAACCTGAGAAAAATACTGCTGCTGGTGCTCGCTGGGGCTGCCGCGGTGCTACTCCTCGTCTGGTGGATCGCAGGAGACGCGTTTTACACGCAGAAGACGGCATCGACGCCCGCCGAGGGAGAGACCGCAACAGGAGAGATCACGGCGGAGGTGTCCCTTGCGCAGACCTTTGTCTGCGAGACTGACTGGATGACCGGAATCGGCCTGGCGGGAGGGAATTATGAGGGACTCTCTTCCGGCGCACTGCAGCTTGTGCTGAAAGGGGAGGACGGAACCGCGCTGGCTGCCGTCACGGCCGCGCCGGAGCTCTTTGACACCGAGGGGTATCATGAACTGCGGTTTGCAGGGCCGGTTTCCGGTGTGAAAGGAAAGCACCTTTTGCTGGAGGTGACCAGTCCCGGGACGCCGCCCGGACAGGGCGTCACGCTGTTTTACGGCAGCAGCATCCGCATCGGCCGCGGCTCCGTGCCGCTTCAGATCCCGGAGGAGGAACGGCTTCGGATCAGCGGCGTTCCGACCGACGGCCGGCTGTGCTTTATCGCCTACGGCGAGAACGGACTCTGGCTGGGACCGCACTATTTCCTGGTTGCGGGAGGCGTTCTTCTGGTGCTTGCCCTGGTCGCTCTGTGGATCCTGCGCCGCGAGGCACAGGGCCATGCCACGGGCTTCGGAAATCTGGTGCGGGCCGCGAGAAAGTATCGCTTCCTGATCCGCCAGCTGGTGCAGCGCGACTTCAAGCGCAAGTACCGCCGTTCGGCTCTCGGCATCGTCTGGAGTTTCCTGAACCCGCTTCTCACGATGCTGGTGCAGTACGTGGTCTTTTCGACGCTGTTCCGCTCCTCGATCGAACACTACCCGGTCTACCTGCTGTCCGGTATCGTGCTGTTTAACTTCTTCAGTGAGATGACGAACTCTGGCATGAACTCGATCACTGACAATGCCTCGCTCATCACCAAGGTGTCCGTGCCCAAGTACATTTACCCGGTCACCCGCGTGCTGTCTGCGGCGGTCAACGTGATGTTCTCGCTCATCCCGCTGTTCCTGGTGGCTATCCTGACGGGCCTTAGGCCCTCCTGGTCGTGGCTTCTGATCGTTTTGGGCCTCGTCAGCCTGATGGCCTTCTCGCTGGGCGTCGTCTTCGTGCTCGCCACGATGATGACGTACTTCCGCGACACCCAGTTCCTCTGGGGCGTGCTCAGCATGATCTGGATGTACCTGACGCCGATCTTCTATCCGGAGAGCATCATCCCGGCGCGTCTGATCTCGCTGTACCACTGCAACCCGCTGTACCAGATCATCACCTTCGTGCGCACGGCACTCATTGACGGAGTCTCGCCCGCGCCTCGCGCCTACGTCATCCTGTTTCTGATCGGCATCGTGCCGCTTGCGGCGGGTGCCTGGATCTTCCACCGCAAGGAGCAGGATCTGGTGCTTCACCTGTAAGGAGATTCGTATGAAAGCGATCAGTGTCAAAAACGTTTCGATGCGGTTCTCCATGGGCGACGACAAGATCAGCAGCCTGAAGGAGTACGTCATCCGGAAGGCCAAGGGGGAGATTCGGAAGAAGGAACTCTGGGCACTTGAGGATGTGTCCTTCGACGTTGAGAGCGGCGAGGTGGTCGGCATCATCGGCCACAACGGGGCCGGAAAGAGCACCATTCTCAAGGTCATCTCCGGGATTCTCACCCCGACGAGGGGAAAGGTGGAGACAAAGGGCGTCATCGTGCCGATGCTGGAGCTCGGGAGCGGTTTCGACTACGACCTGACCGGGCGCGAGAATATCTTCCTGAACGGCGCCATCCTGGGCTACGACGAGGATTTCCTCCTCTCCAAATACGATGATATCCTCGCGTTTTCGGAACTGGGCGAGTTCATCGATATGCCCATCCGCAACTATTCCTCCGGCATGCTGATGCGCCTGGCCTTCTCCATTGCCACGGTGGTGGATCCGGAGATCATGATCGTGGACGAGATTCTAGCCGTGGGCGACGCGGACTTCCAGGAGAAGAGCAAGGCTCGCATGCTCGAAATGATGAGCGGCGGCACGACGGTGCTCTTTGTGTCCCACTCTATTGCGCAGATCGAGGAGATGTGCAGCCGCGTGGTCTGGCTGGACCACGGCCGCGTGAAAATGATCGGCGACGCCGGCGAGGTCTGCGACGCCTACCAGGGAATCGAGACCATCCGCGAGGAGCGCACCAGCATCTATTACGACGACGGGACGGGATTTCTGGAAGAGAAGTGCCTGACGAGTCCTGTCCAGCTAGACGGAAAAGCGTTCTACCAAACATACGCGATCTGGCCCCCTGTCACTCACGTGCGTCTGGACCCGGTCATTTTGACCCCCTGCGTCCTGCGGAATCTTTCTTTCACGGGCGAGGGAGAACCGCTCGGATACGAGGTCCTCTCCACGAACGGGACCCGTGTCAAGGAAACGTGGTATTTTGACGGCGTGGACAGCCAGATCGAGGTTCGTTTTGAAAGACCCGTGTACGACCTGCATGTGCGCGGAAGCCTGAAGGTCCTCCGGGTAGACTGATGAAGAAAAGCGGAAACGCAAAAACGAATTCGGCTGAAAGAAGTGGCGCGGCCAAGAAACGCGGGGCAGGGCGGTATGTCCTTTCTGCCCTTCAGCTGTTGGCTGCGGCGGGGTTTTTTGTGTGGCTTATCCGGGAATACTGCGCGGATGAAATCATTCACGGGAGGACCCTGATCTACCCGGTAGCTTTGCTTTATCTGACCTGCGCCGCCGCGACGGCTTTCTTTGCAGTGCGGGGGGGAGACGGCGTTCTGAGGCGCGATCTGGCGCTCTTCGACGCAGCCTGGCTCCTTGTCGCGCCTGTGGCCGCGGTGTACGTGGAAGAACTGATGTGGAACGCGCAGGCCCTCGCAGTCCCGCTCATCTGGATCCTGTACAACGCGCTCATTTTTCTGGCGATCGAGGCCGTCCTGTTTCTGATCACCTCCTCGCCCCGTGCAGTGGTGCGCGTTACTCTCGGGTTTGCGGCCCTCTTCGGCATCGTGAACCGCTACGTGCTTGAGTTCAAGGGAAATCCCTTCATGCCGAGCGAAATCTCCGCTGCGGGCACGGCCCTGGGAGTGCTGTCAGGGTATGAACTTCACCTCACCAACGGCATGGTGCGCGGCGGTCTGCTTCTCCTACTGGCGCTTGCGCTGATCGCGGCCTTTCCGCCGCGGCACGTTCTGCCGGTCAGAGCCGGCGTGCGCCTGACCCTTGCGGCGGCAGGCCTTCTGCTTCTGGCTGGAAGCGTCTTTTTCGTGCGCGACAGCGGATGGGAGAAAAAAATAGGCCTGAAGGTGAACGGCTGGGCCCCTGGCGATAATTTCATCGCCCGCGGCGCCCCGGTCTGCTTCCTTTACCTCTGGCAGGAGGGATACGTCCGGACGCCGGGTGGGTACTCCGCGGGTGAGGCAGAGAGTCTGCTGAACCGTTTCGCGGCGGAGGACATGGTTCCGTCTGGAGGGGAGCGGCCCTCGATTATCGTCGTCATGAACGAATCTTTCACGGACTTTTCCGTGGTGGGGAATCTCACATCGGGGCCGTACATCGACCGGTTCAACGCCATCGATGACTTTTTCATGCGCGGATACGTTTATGTGTCGGTCAATGGAGGCGGGACTTGCAACTCGGAGTTCGAATTCCTGACCGGAAGCACGATGAGCTTTTTCAACTCCAACATTTTTCCCTATACCTCCTACGACTTTTCGGGGACATACAGCATCGCAGACGAGCTGAACCGGCGCGGATACGAGACCGTGGCGATGCATCCGAACCTCGGCCGCTTCTGGAACCGCAACGAGGCTTACGGGATGCTGGATTTTCAGAAGTTCATCACCATCGAGCAGATGGAGAACATCGAATACTTCCGCTTCCTGCCATCCGACAAATACAATTACGACCAGATCATCAAGACCTTTGAGGAGAAAACTGGCCCCATATTCCTCTTCGACATCACCATGCAAAACCACGGGGGATACGAACTGTCCACGCTTACCGGCTCAGGACGGGAGCCCGTCTCTGTGGAGGGCGAATATCAGAAGTATGAGACTCTGCAGACTTTCCTGACACTGATGGACGAGAGCGATAAGGCCTTCGCGTACCTCCTGGACTACTTCCGGGAGCAGGACGAGCCGGTGATCGTCTGTTTCTTCGGAGATCACCAACCCGCCATCGAGGGCGGGGTGTACGAGCTCCTGGGACAGAATTCGGACGGCGCTGCGGGCGTGGGAAAGCGCGAACACAGGTTCAAAACGCCGTATCTGATTTGGACCAACACTGCACCGGACGCCCCGCAGAAGATGATGGATATGAGCCTGAACTATCTGGGGGCACAGATACTGGAGATGGCCGGGGTCGAGACGGATTACGGCAATTACCTGGAGGAGCTGCAGAAGGAGATTCCTGTCGTGAACAGCGTGGGGTTTCAGACCGCGGACGGGATCTGGCACGACTTCTCTCAGACGAATGAAAACCTTCTGACATACGAAAAAATGCAGTATTATCAGATGTTCGACCGCAGGCAGCAGGAGAACTAAAGCACAACAGGGCATGAAAAAGATCAAGTACAACATTGAACGCATCGAAAAAACACGGCAGAGCGGCGCCATGACTTGGGACATCACAGGGTGGTGTTTCTTCGATTTGCGCGCTCCGGGCGGTCTCGTCCTGCGAAGAGGCGGACAGGAGATCGAGGCGCAGATCAAGTGGAGAGAGAGAGGGGACGTGCGCCTCGCCTACGAAGACCTCCCCGAGCACGAGCGTGTGGGCTTCACGGTGACCGCGTCGGTCCCCGCAGGCAGCGACGCACCTCTGGAACTCTTTGTGAAGGAGCCGCTGTCCCTGGCGACCGGCGAGGGCGACGCCTCCGGCGAGGTGCGCCTGTGGACCAGCAAAGAGAACCGCGCGGCCAAACGGATTGAAGAGGAACTGCGCCGGCTGTATCACAAACTGAAGAATCTGCGGGCGCGGGCCGTACAGCGGGACTATCACACATGGCAGCGCCGATTCGCCCTCTCCAGCGACGATCTGGAAAAGCAGCAGACGACGGTGTTTGCGTACGCCCCGAAGGTGAGCATTCTTGTTCCGACCTACCGCACGCCGGAGGAATTTCTGCGCGAAATGATCGCCTCCGTGCAGGCGCAGTCCTACCGGAACTGGGAACTCATTCTGGCTGACGCGAGCGGGGACGATTCTGTGGCGAAGGTCGCACTTCATGTGGCCGAGGCGGATGAGCGCGTGCGGTACGTCCGGCTGGAAAACAATGCCGGGATCGCGGAGAACACCAACGAGGCCCTTCGGGCCGCGACGGGTGAGCTGATCGGCCTTCTGGACCATGATGACCTGCTCACACCGGACGCCGTGTACGAGATGGTCCGAGCGTTCAATGAGGATTCGGAGACGGACGCAGCCTACTCGGACGAGGATAAGGTGCGGATGGACGGAAAGGAGTTCTTTGAGCCTCATTTCAAACCCGATTTTTCGCCTGTCATGCTGCGCTCGGACAACTATATCTGCCACTTTTTCGTGGTGCGCAGGGAACTGATCGACGCGCTCGGAGGGGAAAGAGGAGAGTTCAACGGCTCCCAGGACTACGACCTCATCCTGCGCGTGACCGAGAAGGCGCGCCGCGTCGCCCACATCCACCGCGTGCTCTACCACTGGCGCATGCACAAGGACTCCACGGCGGCCAATCCCGAGAGCAAGATGTACGCCTTTGACGCGGGCAAGCGCGCCATCCAGGCGCAGCTGGACCGCCTCGGCGTGAAGGGGACCGTGGAGCACACGGAGCATCTGGGCTTCTACCGCGTGGACTACGCGGTGGAGACCGAGCCGAAGGTGAGCATCCTCATCCCCAACAAGGATCAGGCCGGCGTGCTGCGCCGCTGCCTCGAGTCGCTGCGGAGCATCACCGCGTATCAGAACTACGAGATTCTCGTGATCGAGAACAACTCGACCGAGCCGGAGACCTTCGCGTACTACGAGATGCTGAAGGCCGATCCGAAGGTCCGCGTCGTCACCTGGACCGGGAAGGGCTTCAACTATTCCTCGCTCAACAACTTCGGAGCCGCGCAGACCGACGGGGAGTACATTCTTCTTCTCAACAACGACACGGAGATCATCACGCCCGACTGGCTGACCCGCATGGTGGGCTCCTGCATGCAGCCGGGCACGGCGGCCGTGGGCGCGAAGCTCTTTTACCCGAACGATACGAACCAGCACGCCGGAGTCATCATCGGGCTGGGCGGCATCGCCGGCCATATGTGCGTGAAGCAACCCCGGAACTTCGTGGGGTACTTCGCGCGGGCCAAGGTAATGCAGGACCTGTCGGCCGTGACGGCGGCCTGCATGCTGGTGCGCCGCAGCGTGTTCGAGGAACTGGGAGGCCTGAACGAAAAGAATCTGGCCGTGGCCTTCAACGACGTGGATCTGTGTCTGCGCATCCGCAAGGCGGGCTGGCGCATCGTGATGGATCCCAACGTGCAGCTGTATCATCACGAATCCATCTCCCGCGGCGACGACCTGGCCCCGGCCCAGCGCGAGCGCTTCGAGCGCGAATGCGATTACATGTACCGGACCTGGAAAAAGGAGCTGGCGGACGGAGATCCCTTCTACAGCCCGTACTTCTCCCTCGTGGCCGGACAGGACTTCCAGCTCAAGTGGGGCTGAGGCCGACGATGTCTCCGGGGTATGCCGGACGACGGGAATCGGAATGGTTTTCAGGATTGCATGCTCCATGCTTTGCATTTATAATTAACAGTTAGTGTCATCACAAAGAGAATACCAGGAGGTGCCTCACATGTACGATTTTCGCGAGATCGCGGCCGCTGATCCTGCCATTGCCCAGGCGATGGTGGCAGAGATTCACCGCCAGAACACCCACATCGAACTGATCGCGTCGGAGAACTTTGTCAGCCGTGCGGTCATGGCGGCGATGGGAAGTCCCCTCACCAACAAGTACGCGGAAGGGTATCCGGCCCACCGCTACTACGGCGGATGCGAGTTCGTGGATATGGCGGAGAACCTCGCCATTGCCCGCGCGAAGGAGCTCTTCGGCTGCACCTACGTGAACGTGCAGCCCCATTCCGGTGCGCAGGCGAATATGGCGGTGCAGTACGCCATCCTGAACCCGGGCGATACGATGATGGGCATGGACCTGTCCTGCGGCGGCCACCTGACCCACGGCAGCCCCGCGAACTACTCCGGCCGCTATTACAAGATCGTTCCCTACGGCATCGACGCGAACGGCTTTCTGGATTACGACGAGATCCGCCGCATCGCGAAGGAGTGCCGGCCGAAGCTGATCCTGGCCGGCGCCAGCGCCTACGCCCGCGCTATCGATTTTAAGAAGTTCCGCGAGATCGCGGACGAGGTGGGCGCCGTCCTCATGGTGGATATGGCGCACATCGCCGGCCTCGTGGCGGCGGGAGAGCACATGAGCCCCATCCCTTACGCCCATGTGACCACCACGACCACGCACAAGACCCTGCGCGGACCGCGCGGCGGCATGATCCTCTCCGACGAGGAGACCGCGAAGAAGTACGGCTTCAACAAGGCCATCTTCCCGGGCACCCAGGGCGGCCCTCTGGAGCACGTGATCGCGGCCAAGGCCGTGGCCTTCGGCGAGGCCTTAAAGCCCGAGTTCAAGACCTATCAGCACCAGATCGTCCTCAATGCGAAGGCGCTGGCCAAGGGGCTTCTGGACCGCGGCTTCGACCTCGTGAGCGGCGGCACGGACAACCACCTGATGCTCGTGGACCTGCGTCCGAAGCACGTGACCGGCATCGTCGCGGAGACCTCCCTGCACGCGGCCAACATCACGACCAACAAGAACTCCATCCCGAACGATCCCGAGAAGTTCACGGTGACGTCCGGCGTGCGTCTGGGAACGCCCGCGGTGACGACCCGCGGCTTCAACGAGGCGGATATGGACCGCGTGGCCGAGGCCATCGACCTGGTCCTGTCGAACCCGAACGAGCCGTGCCCGAAGGCCCTGGAGATCGTGCGCGAGCTGACCGAGGCCCATCCCCTGTACGAGGAGCCGGCGCTGTAAAGAGCCGGACGGGCCGTGCCCGCGGCGTGCCGCACTGTGCGCCGCACCGGAATCAGAAGTGAGGCATGTGCTGCGGGCTTTCCTTTCGGAGAGGCGCCGCACCGGATGCCGGCAACACAATGCTGCGGGCTGCTCCCGCAGAAAAGGCATGTCATGTTTGAATGGCTGAAAAGACTGGGAAGAAGAAAGAACGCGCAGAATCCGGCGCCCGCGCCCGCGGTTTCCGGGACGGCTGAGGCTGCAGAATCTGCCGTGAAAGCCGCCGCAGATGCTGCCGCAGAAGCTGCTGCGGATGCGGTAAGCACCGCCGAGGGAGCCTCGATCACCGCGCAGGACGTCGCGGAGGCCGTGGAGGCCGTGGAGGCGATGGAGGAATCTGCCGCGGAAACTCTGACGGAAGAGGCTGCTGCGGCCCCGGCGGAAGAGCCTGTGGACGAGTCCGCGGAAGAAGCTGCCGCCGCGCCGGAAACCGCTGCGGAAGAGCCTGCGGAAGAGGCTGCCGCGGCGGTCGAAGAGGCTGTCGAGGCCGCGGAAACCGCGGACGAGGCCGTGTCCGAGGCGTTGGAGGAGGAGGCGGAAAGTCTCGCTGCCGCCGAGGAGGAAGCCGAGGCGGAAGCCCCCGCGCGTCCGCTCTGGACGGAGCCGGAGATCGAGGCCGTCCCCGAGGAACTCGGGGAGGATGAACTATGGCCCGAGGAAGAAGAGGACGTGGTCGGGCCGGAACCCGAAGAGGACGAGACGCCCAAGGTCTCCAAGAAGGAGAGGAAGGCGCGCCGCAAGCGCCTCTTCGTGAACCGCGAGCTCTCCTGGCTGTCCTTCAACGAGCGCGTGCTCGCCGAGGCCGGCAACCCCGCCGTTCCGCTGGCGGAGCGCCTCATGTTCGTGAAGATCTTCCAGTCCAACCTGGACGAATTTTTCCGCGTGCGCGTCGGCACGCTGATGACGCAGATGCAGTCGCAGGAGAAGATCCGCGACAACAAGACCGGCATGACCAGCAAACAGCAGGTGCGCGCCATCCTGAAGCGGTGCCGTCACCTCGAGGGCGAGAAGGCCGTCATCTATGAGCAGCTCATGGGCGAACTCGAGCCGCAGGGCCTGCGCCTGATCGACTTCCACCGGCTCTCCCGCGAAGAAAGCTCCCTTCTGGAGCGGTACTTCGACGCCCACATCGCGCCGTACCTGACGCCCATGCTGATGTCGCGCCAGCAGCCCTTCCCCTTCCTCAACAACGAGGATATCTACGCGGTGGCGCTGCTCGCGGGCCGCGGCGGCAAGAAGCGCCTCGGCATCGTGCCCTGCTCGGGCCGCGTGTTCAAGCGCCTGGTCGAGATCCCGACCCGTCCCGGCAACTACATCCTCACCGAGGAGATGATCCTGCACTTCATCTCCAAGCTGTACGCCGGCACGCAGGTCAAGGAGAAGACCCTGATCCGTCTGACCCGCAACGCCGATATCGACAGCCTGGAGGTCTACGACGAGGATCTGGACTACCGAGACGTCATGGAGCAGCTGATCCGCCGCCGCAGCCGTCTGTCCCCCGTGCGCCTCGAGTACACGCGCGAGATGTCGCCCAAAGTTCTGGACATTCTGGCGGAAAAGCTCGGCCTGGACGAGGAGCACCTGATCAAGGCGGAGACCCCGCTGGATCTGGGCTTCGTCGGCGCCCTGCAGGACGCCCTGGCCGGGAAGAGCGAACTGTTCTACCCGCCGCGCAGTCCCCGTCTCGCGGCCGGCATCGACCCGCGCCGCAGCATGGTGGATCAGGTCCTGGAGAAGGACCGTCTGCTGTCCTACCCGTTCGAGACGATGCGCACCTTCGTGAAGCTCCTTCAGGACGCGGCCAACGACGACCGCGTGGCCAAGATCCAGATCACCCTGTACCGCCTCGCGGATCCTTCCAGCGTGGTGGACGCCCTGGTGGAGGCCGCGGAGAACGGCAAGGCCGTGGAGGCGCTGATCGAGCTGCGCGCCCGCTTTGACGAGGCCAACAACATCGAGATGTCCCGCCGCCTCGAGGAGGCCGGCGTGCACGTGATCTACGGCCTGGAGCAGTACAAGGTGCACTCCAAACTCTGCCTGATCACCCTGCATGAGAACGACACGGTGTCCCACATCACCCAGGTGGGCACCGGCAACTATAACGAGAAGACCAGCCGCCAGTACACGGATCTGTGCCTGATGACCTCGGACGAGGAGATCGGCGAGGAGGCCGCGTCCCTGTTCTGCGCCCTGATGATGGGCGAGACCGTGGAAGTGACGCACAGCCTGCTGGCCGCCCCGCACTGCCTGCAGGTCCCGCTGCTCGAGAAGATCGACGCGCAGATGGAGATCGCGAGGGCCGGCGGGGACGCCTACGTGGGCTTTAAGATCAACTCCCTCACGGACAAGGTCATCATCGAAAAGCTGATCGAAGCCTCGCAGGCCGGCGTGACCATCGACATGGTCGTGCGCGGCATCTGCTGCCTGAAGCCCGGCGTGCCCGGAGAGACGGACAACATCCGTGTCATCAGCGTGGTCGACCGGTATCTCGAGCATTCGCGCATCTACGTCTTCGGACGCGGGGAAGAGGCGGAGGTCTACATCTCCTCCGCGGATTTGATGACGCGCAACACCATCCGCCGCGTGGAGCTGGCCGCGCCGGTGCGCGATCCCGACTGCCGTGCGAAGGTCCTGCACGTGTTCGAGACGGTGCTCTCCGACAATGTGAAGGGCAGGCGCGAGATGCCCGACGGCTCCTACGAGGACATCGAGATCACGGGCGAGGCCATCAATTCGCAGGAGAAGCTCTACGCCGAGGCCTATGGGGAGACCTACGTCGGCCCCGTGCCGGAGCAGGCGGAGATCGAGTTCCCCGACGAGCGGGAATTCCCTGAGGAAGAGGCTGCGGCCGCGGAGGCCGCAGAGCCCGTGGAGGAGGCCGTGGCCGCGGCCGAGGAGGAAACGGCGCAGGCTGCAGCGGAAGACCCCGCGGAGGCCGCAGAAGCCCCTGAGAGGGCCGCAGAGGCAGTTTCGGACACGGGTGCGGAAATACCTGAGGAAGCCATGGAAATGGCTTCAGAGGCCGCAGAAGAGCCTGCAGAGGCATCGGATGCGGAAACGGCACCGCAGGCCGCTGACGAGGCGGAAAAGCCTGCGGAAAACGGATTTGGACAGTGACGTGCATGGATACTGAGATCGTAAAGCTCATGCGGGACGCGGGCGACGCCCCGGCGATCGCGCGGGCGGGAGAGGTCCTGCGCCGCGGCGGTCTGGTGGCCTTCCCGACGGAGACGGTCTACGGTCTGGGCGGGAACGCCCTGGACCCGGAAGCCTCCCGGCGCATCTACGCGGCCAAGGGGCGCCCCTCCGACAACCCGCTCATCGTGCATATCGCAGAGAAGGAAGAGATCTGCGGCGTGGCCCGCGAGGTGCCGGAGGCGGCTCTGCGCCTCATGGACGCTTTCTGGCCCGGCCCCATGACCCTGGTCCTTCCCAAGAAGGACGTGATTCCGCGGGAGACCACGGGAGGTTTGGATACGGTGGCGGTGCGGCTCCCCTCGGACGAGGCGGCCCGCGCCCTCATCCGTGCGGCCGGCGTGCCGGTCGCGGCGCCCAGCGCCAACGCCTCGGGGCGGCCCAGTCCGACGCGTGCCGAGCACGTGATCGAGGATCTGTCCGGCCGCATCGAGATGATTCTGGACGGCGGCGAGGTGGGCATCGGAATCGAATCGACCATCATCGACCTGACGGGAGAGGAACCGGAGATCTTGAGGCCCGGCCGCATCACCCGCGAGATGATCCGTCAGGTGTGCGGAAGCGTCGCGGTCGACCCCGCTGTCACGGCGGCGCCGGATCCGGACGTGCGTCCGCGCGCGCCGGGCATGAAGTACCGCCATTACGCCCCCAAAGCGCCCCTCACGGTGTTTGCGGGGGAGCCGGAGAAGGTCGCCGCGGAGATCGTGAAGCGGTGCCGGGAAGAAATCTCTGCGGGAGGATGCGTCGGCGTTCTCTGCAGCGAGGAGAGCCTGTCCGTCTACGGGGCGCTGGCGGAAGAGTTCCGCGGCGGCTCCGGCGTGCAGACAAATGCCGTTGAGGGCCCGGAAAGGGCGGCCTCTGTGGATCATATGCCGCAGGAAGGGACGTACGCAGCGCGGGGCGAAGGCAGCAGAATCTTCCCCGTCTGCCTCGGAAAGCGCGGCGACACGGCCGCGGCGGCACACCGCCTCTACCGCGCCCTGCGCGAGTTCGACGGCATGGGCGTGACGCGGATCTTCGCGGAAATGCCCGAGGAGCGGGACTTCTCCGAGGCTCTGATCAACCGGCTCTTAAAGGCCGCGGGGTACAACGTCATCCCGGTGTGAGGGACATGGCTTCCGGAAATCGGTTTTTCGGAGGCGTGCAGCAGTGAAACGTCGTCCCGGTGTGAGTGCCGCGGACTTCGGATGACAGCAGATAGTTTCTTCAGTTTCACCAGGCAGCGAAAGGACACGGAAATGATCGCAATCGGATCGGATCACGGCGGATACGCCCTGAAACAGGAAGTGATGGAGCACCTCGCGAAGCGGGGAATCGAGTTTAAGGACTTCGGCTGTTACAGCGAGGAATCCTGCGACTATCCCGTCTACGGACACGCTGTGGGACGCGCGGTCGCGAGCGGAGAGTACGAGAAGGGGATCCTGATCTGCGGGACCGGCATCGGCATCTCCCTGGCGGCCAATAAAGTCCCGGGCATCCGGGCCGTGGTCTGCGGCGACGTCTTTACGGCCAAAGCCACCCGCGAGCACAACGATGCCAACATCCTGGCCATGGGCGGGCGCGTGGTGGGCCCCGGCCTGGCCCTTATGATCGTGGACACTTTCCTGGACACGCCGTTTTCGGGAGCGGAACGCCACGTCCGCAGACTGCAGATGATCGACGATATCGAGGTGTGAAATGACAGAAAAACGCCGTGACAACATCAGCTGGGACGAGTACTTTATGGGCGTGGCGGAGCTTTCGGCGCGGCGCTCCAAGGACCCGAACACGCAGGTGGGCGCCTGCATCGTTTCGGAGAACAACAAGATCCTCTCCATGGGCTACAACGGGTTCCCGATCGGGTGCTCGGATGACGAATTCCCCTGGGCCCGGGAGGGCGATTCGGAGTATGAAAAAAAGTATCTCTACGTCGTGCACAGCGAACTGAACGCCATTCTGAACTTCCGCGGCGGATCGCTGGACGGGAGCAAGATCTATGTGACGCTGTTTCCCTGCAACGAATGCTGCAAGGCCATCATCCAGGCCGGGATCCGCACCGTGATCTTCGGGGACGACAAATACGCGGGCACCGACGCCGTGCGCGCCGGCAAGCGCATGTTTGACGCCGCGGGCGTGCGGTATTACCGCTATTCGCCGACGGGCCGCGTGATCGACATCCATCTGTAAGATGACCAGTTCAGCGGCCGGGGACCTTCTGTCCCCGGCTGTGTGTTTTCCCGGAGGTTTCTCAGGGGAGCCGTGATTCCGGGGCTTTTTCGGGGGCCGGGTATCCGGGTCTTTACCTGAGGACCTTTCCCGGAGTCTTATCCCTGGAGACCTCTTCCCCGAGACCTTTTTCCGGGCCTTTTCCGGGACCCATTCTGTGAGGTGCATCATGTCCGACAAACCCGTTGATCCTTCCGGCCTGCCGCCGCAGGGCGGCCCCGCTCCGCAGCAGGGCAGCAGCGTTCCTCCTCAGGGAACGTATGCGGTTCCCCCGCAGGGAAGTGCAGTCCCTCCGCAGGGAGCGTATGGAGCCCCGCCGCAGGGGTATTCCCCGGTTCCGCCGCAGTTTCAGGGCCGCGTCCCGCAGCCGAAGAAGCAGAGCGGCGGCCTGATCGCGCTCAAGGTCCTGGTGACCCTGGGCATCCTCGGCGCGGACCTGTTTGCGAGCTTCTATTCGCTGTTCATTTACCTGTTTACGAAGCACGAGCAGCAGTACTGGCTCTTTGTGCTTCTGGGCCTGCAGCTGGCCGCGCTCCTGCTTCTGGTGCTGATCTGGAGGGGCTTTCGGGTGAAGTGGCTGCGCATCGCCTGTCTGGCGCTGACGGCCGTCTTCGTGGTGTCTCTCGGGACCTATGCGGTCTGGAAGACGCTGGACAACCGCGTCGGCGTCATCGGGGAGCAGTCGTCGGACATCCTCATCGGGTATAATCCCGTGAAAGAGGGGTCCAAAGTGGCCCTGCTGGACGGCGAGGCCTTCCTGCGCCTGGATCCGGCAAAGGGCGATGCGCTGCCGCGCATGGACGGCGCGACGGCCCTGTACCCGATCTATGCGGCTTTTGCGAAGGCCGTCTATCCCGAGAAGATCCTGCAGGAAGACAACTACCCGGACAAGGTGCTGAGCTGCACGCAGACAAACGGGGCCTACGTCGCCATCGTAAAGGGCGACGCGGACATCATCTTCGCGGCAGAGCCGTCGCAGGAGCAGAAGGACGATGCCGCGGCGGCGGGCGTGGAACTGGTCTACACCCCCATCGGCCGCGAGGCCTTCGTGTTCTTCGTGAACGCGAGAAACCCGATCGAAGGCATCACCGTGAAGGACATCCGCGGGATCTACTCCGGACAGATCACGAAGTGGAGCGAGCTCGGCGTGTCGGGCCTGGGCAATATCCGCGCCTTCCAGCGCAGGGCCGGGAGCGGCTCGCAGAGCGCCCTGATCCGGCTGATGGGCGATACCCCGCTGATGGAGCCGAAGGAGGCCAGCGAGGTGATCGACGCGATGGGCGGCATCATTGACCGCGTTTCAGACTACAAGAACTACAAAAACTCCATCGGCTACAGTTTCCGGTTCTACTCCACGGAGATGGTGAAGAACAACCAGATCCGCCTCCTGCCCGTGGAGGGCGTGGAGCCCACGGAGGCGAACATCTCCAACGGGACGTATCCGATCGCGTCGCATTTTTACGCTGTGACGCGCTCCGACGCGTCGGAGGAGACGAAGCGCCTGCTCGAGTGGATCTGCGGCCCGGAGGGCCAGGAACTGATCCGCAGGACGGGATATACGCCGCTGGAGTAAGACGGAGAGTGGCAGAGATGCGCCGGATCCGCACCGCGTGCGAACGTGCCCCGCGATGTGCCGGATTCCGAAAGGCTTTTTCGGCCGGGACCGGCGTCCGGACATCCTGAATAATCGAAAAAAAACGCGGGAATGGGCGGGTGTCGTAAAACAGTTTTATGGTGTTTTACAGGGACGGCATGACTTATGGGTCATGCCGTTTCCTGTTTCAGCAGAGCTCATCCAGAGGGATAAAGCCCATGAAATCATAGCAGATGCTGATGCCCTGGCGACGCTTTCCGCTGCTCTTGTCCGGGGCTCCAATATAGATCGCCTTGATCAGATCATGGGCTGCATAAGCGGTCAATTCGTCCAGATCCGCATATTGATGAACCTTCTGGATAA
>JAFRUR010000026.1 GCA_017438775.1 Lachnospiraceae bacterium
CTATATGGTCAAGGTCTCCTATGAACAGAAGCCCTTCCGTCGGGAAGTGATGCGCACCTACGGCGCTTCCGTTACTCCTTCTCCCTCAATGGATACCAACATAGGCCGCAAGATCCTGGCCGAGCATCCCGGCACCACCGGTTCTCTGGGCTGCGCCATTTCGGAGGCTGTGGAAGTGGCCGTGTCCCATCCGGGCTATCGCTACGTCCTGGGCAGCGTCTTGAACCAGGTCCTGCTGCATCAGTCCGTGATCGGTCTCGAGACCAAGGCCGCTCTTGACAAGTACGGCATCAAGCCCGACATGATCATCGGCTGCGCCGGCGGCGGTTCCAACCTTGGCGGCCTGATCGCCCCGTTCATGGGCGAGAAGCTGCGCGGCGAGGCAGACTATCGGATCATCGCGGTCGAGCCCGCGTCCTGCCCGAGCTTCACCCGCGGCGTCTACGCCTATGACTTCTGCGATACCGGCAAGATCTGTCCGCTGGCCAAGATGTACACCCTGGGCTGCGATTTCATCCCCGCGCCCAACCACGCCGGCGGTCTGCGCTTCCACGGCATGAGCACGACGCTGTCCCAGCTTTACCACGACGGTCTGATGGAAGCCCGTGCGGTGCCCCAGACCGAGGTGTTCGAGGCGGCCGAGGAGTTCGCCCGCGTCGAGGGCATCCTGCCTGCGCCGGAGAGCTCTCACGCGATCAAAGTGGCCATCGACGAGGCCTTAAAGTGCAAGGAGACCGGCGAAGAGAAGACCATCGTCTTTGGTCTGACCGGCACCGGGTACTTCGACATGGTGGCGTACGAGAAGTTCCACAACGGGGTCATGGACGACTATATCCCGACCGACGAGGAACTGGCCGAGGCGCGCAAATTCCTGCCGAAGGTGTGAGGCGTGCTGCCCCTCTACGGCCTTTCACGCAGTGCAATGCTGCGTGATGCCGCGCCGCGGACGGGAAGGGCTCCATCGGGCCGCAGAAGCACTCTGCATCCATGAAATGAAAAGATCTCGCGCGGAATGCCGTGCGAGGTCTTTTGGATCGCAGATGCTGTTGTGCGGAAGGTACCAGTGTGCGCTCCCGCGTCTTCCGGGCAGGAAACGCGCGGGGCGGGACGGCGCGGGCGTCCGCCCTCAGGACAGACGCTTTTCGTAATTGCCGATGACGCTGACGTCCGGATCGATAAAGACGAAGGCGGCGCTGTCGATGTCGGAGATGGAACGCTGGAACTGCCGCAGCTCGTAGCGGGACATGACGCCGACGACCATGTACTTCACGTTGTGCGTATAGGAGCCCACGCCCTGCAGGACCGTGGTGCCGCGTCCGAGGTTTTCCTGGATCCATTTGCAGATTTTGTCCGGGTCGTCGGTAAAGACGTTGACGGTCACGGACTTGTTCTGCAGGTGAATCTTGTCTGCGATAAAAGAGCAGACAAAGGCAGCGATCAGGGAATAAACGGCTGTCTCAAGATTGAAGAGGAAGGCGCAGAAGAGGTAGACCACGGCATTGACGGCCAGGGAGACCTTTCCGACGCTCATGGCGCGGAACCGCCTGGAGAGGATGACGCCGATGGTGTCGGTGCCGCCGCTCATGCCGAAGCCCGCGTAGAGGAGTCCGCAGCCGGCGCCCTCCAGGAGGCCGCCCAGAACGGTATTGACGAGGACGTCGCTGATGAGGGGCGCTTTGGGCACGGGAAGGATCGAAAGAAACAGACTCTCGAAGGCGACCACGACGGGCGCCTTGGCCATGTTTTTGAGCCCCAGGGCCTTGATCCCGACCAGAAAGACGGGCACGTTGATCAGGAAATAGATGATGCCGCGCAGATTGTACTGTTCCAGGGACGTGCCGCGGAAGAAAAGCGCGAGGAGCTGTGAAATACCCGTGAATCCGCCGGAGTAGAGAGCGCCGGGCACGATGAAAAAGTTGACGCCGCTGCAGTAGATGGCAGAGGCGGCCGCCCAGATGAGCACCATGGAGAAGATATCTTTCTTTGATCGCTTCATTTCACACCTCTCATTCGATTGAAGCATACACAGTTCCCGGGCTCTTGTAAACAGAAAACCGCGGAAAATCGCGAGAAATGCGATTACGCCGCGGCCGCGGGCAGCGATGCCACGTGCTGCATGGCGCAGGAGAATGCTTCAGCCGCGCGTGGATGGCCGTGTCCCGTACGGCGTTGCGGCCGCCGGCGCTTGGCGAGCGGCGCCAAAGGCGGCGCGAGCTTAGCGTCCGCTGCGTACAGCCGCACAGAGCGGGAGCGTCCGGAGGGACACGGCCGTTCACGGCGCGGCGTCACGGAACTTCACAGAGCGGGAGCGTCCGGAGGGACACGACCGTTCGCGGCGCGGCGTCACGGAACTTCACAGAGCGGGAGCGTCCGGAGGGACACGGCCGTTCACGGCGCGGCGTCACGGAACATCACACAGCGGGAGCACCCGGAAGGCACGGCACGGCCGCAGCCGGATGGCGCGCTGCGGGCACGAAAAAAGACGGGGGAGCGATCGCTCCCCCGCCTTGCGTATATTCTGTTTTAAAACTCCGGCTCGATCAGGCCGTAGGTATTCTCCTTTCTCTTGTAAACGACGTTGATCTCGTCCGTCTCCGCATTCCGGAAGACGAAGAAGTCGTGGCCCAGAAGTTCCATCTGGAGGCAGGCCTCCTCGGGGTCCATGGGCTTGACGGCGAAACGCTTGGTGCGGACGATGGCGATGGTCTCCTCCTCCTCTGCGGGCTCCTCCAGGAAGCTCTTGGCAAAGGACTCGGCATTCTGCTTGCGGTCGATGATGCGGCTCTTATAGCGCTTGAGCTGGCGCTCGATGATCTCTTCGACCAGGTCAATGGAGACGTACATGTCGCTGCTGGTCTGCTCCGAGCGGATGATGCCGCCCTTGACCGGGATGGTCACCTCGATCTTCTGGCGGCCTTTTTCCAGACTGAGCGTCACATTGGCCTCGGTGTCCTTGCTGAAGTAGCGCTCCAGCTTGCCGATCTTTTTCTCGACAGCGGCACGAAGGTCGTCCGTGACCTCCACGCCTCTTCCCACGATATTGAAACGCATTGTGATCCCTCCATTTCTGTGGTGGTATCGTTGGACGATGATAGTATAGCACAAGTCGGGGCCATACTCAATAGAAAACTGTAAATTCATGAAACAATATTCAAATTTTATGAAAATTTCACATTATAGAGGCAATCCGCGGTAAATTGAAGGCGGCCGCTTCTCTTGCCACCGTACGCACTTTGTGGTAAACTCTATCTGTTGTACTGAAGCTAAACTGGAGCGGTATGCCCGCACATCATATTCAAAGGAGTACCCGGCGTATGGGACTGCTGCAAAAGCTGTTCGGAACGTACAGTGAGAGAGAATTAAAACTCATCAAACCCCTCGTGGAAGACATCCTTTCCCGCGAAGCCGCCGTCCACGAGATGACGCAGGAAGCGATGCAGGAGCGCGTGCGCGAACTGCGCCGCATGGTCATGGAGGACGGCGTCAGCCTGGACGATATCCTCCCCGAGACCTTTGCGCTGGTGCGCGAGGCCGCGGACCGCGCCCTGGGCATGAAGCCCTATCCGGTCCAGGTCATGGGCGGCATCGTCCTGCATCAGGGCCGCATCGCGGAGATGAAGACCGGCGAAGGCAAGACCCTGGTCGCCACCATGCCGTCCTTCCTGAACGCCCTGAGCGGGCGCGGCGTGCACGTCGTCACCGTCAACGATTACCTGGCGGCGCGTGACGCGGAGTGGATGGGTCAGGTGCACCGCTACCTCGGCCTCACCGTCGGCTGCGTCCTCAACAGCATGAACGACGACGAGCGCCGCGAGGCCTACGCCTGCGACATCACCTATGTGACCAACAACGAGCTCGGCTTCGACTACCTGCGCGACAACATGGTCACGCACAAGGAGAAGCTGGTCCAGCGCGAGCTGCACTACGCCATCATCGATGAGGTCGACTCAATTCTGATCGATGAGGCCCGCACCCCGCTCATCATTTCCGGCCGCTCCACGAAGTCCAGCCAGATCTACCGTCAGGCGGACACCCTGGTGCGCCGCATGCAGCGCGGCACCTTCCGCGAGTTCTCCAAGATGGAGATGCTGGAGATGTCCGCGAGCGGAGACGCCTTCCAGGAAGACGGAGACTTCATCGTCAACGAAAAAGAGAAGAACGTGACCCTGACGGCGCAGGGCATCGAGAAGGTGGAGCAGTACTTCCATCTGGAGAACCTGGCCGATCCGGAGAACACGGAATACCAGCACGTGGTCATTCTGGCCCTGCGTGCCCACTACCTGATGATGGCCGGCCGCGACTATGTGGTGCAGGACAAGCAGGTCTTTGTCGTGGACGAATTCACGGGCCGCATCATGCCGGGCCGCCGCTACTCGGACGGCCTGCACCAGGCCATCGAGGCCAAGGAGGGCCTGGAGGTCAAGGGCGAGAACAAGACCCTGGCCACGATCACCTTCCAGAACTTCTTCAACAAGTACGAGAAGAAGTCGGGCATGACCGGTACGGCCATGACCGAAGAAAAGGAATTCCAGACCATCTACAGCATGGACGTGGTGGAGATCCCCACCAACAAGCCCGTCATCCGCATCGACCACGAGGACGCCGTCTACAAGACGCAGCGCGAGAAATACGCGGCCGTCGTGGAGGAGATCGCCAGGGCCCACGAGAAGAACCAGCCGGTCCTGGTCGGTACCGTCTCGATAGAGATCAGTGAAATGATCGCCCGCATGGTCCGCGCGCGCCTGCGCGGGGCCAAGGTCGAGGTCCTGAACGCCCGCTTCCATGACCGCGAGGCCGAGATCGTCGCCGGCGCCGGCGTGGCCGGGACCATCACCATCGCGACCAACATGGCCGGCCGCGGTACCGATATCCGTCTGGATGCGGACTCCATCGCCGCAGGCGGCCTCAAGATCATCGGCACGGAGCGCCACGAGTCGCGGCGCATCGACAACCAGCTGCGCGGCCGTTCCGGCCGTCAGGGAGACCCGGGCGAATCGCAGTTCTTCATCTCCCTGGAGGACGACCTGATGCGCCTGTTCGGTTCCGAGCGCATGCTGGCCGCCTTCAACGCCCTCGGCGTTCCCGAGGGACAGGAACTGCACCACAAGGCCCTGTCCGACGCCATCGAGCGCGCCCAGAAGAAAATCGAGAGCAACAACTTCTCCATCCGCCAGCACCTGAACGAGTACGACCTCGTGAACAACGAGCAGCGCGAAGTCATCTACGGCGAGCGCCGCAAGGTCCTGAACGGAGAGAACCTGCGCCCGTCCGTCATCAACATGATCACCACCCTGGTGGAGAACATCGTGGACAGCGTCATCCCCGAGGATACGCCGCCCGAAGAGTGGAACATGGCGGAGCTCAACCTCCTCCTCAAGGCCTCCATCCCGATCCAGGTGCGCCTGGACGACGACAAGATGCAGGGCCTGAGCAAGGAGAAGCTGAAGCAGGGCCTCAAGGAACTGGCCATCAAGATGTACGAGGAGAAGGAGACCCAGTTCCCCGCACCCGAAGCCTGCCGCGAGAGAGAGCGCATCTTCCTGCTTCTCACGATCGACCGCAAGTGGATGGACCATATCGACAACATGGAGCAGCTGCGCCAGGGTGTCGGCCTGGCCTCCTACGCGCAGAGGGATCCGCTCACGGAGTACAAGAAGGCCGCCTACGAGATGTTCGATGCCCTGATCGCGAACATCCAGGAGGAGACCGTGCGCCTGCTCTACGCCGTGCCGGTGGAGAACCAGGTCAAGGAGAGCAAGGTGGCGGAAGTCACCGGGACCAACCGCGACGACAACACCGTCCGCGTGCCCAAGGTCCGCACGGAGAAGAAGCTCCAGCCCAACGACCCGTGCTGGTGCGGCTCCGGCCTGAAGTACAAGTTCTGCCACGGCAGCAACAAGAAGCGCCCGGGCGGCGACACCCCCATCGCGCAGCAGTAACCGAAAATACCCCGCCAGACAGGAAAGGAAGTGATCTACGTGGTGCAGCTGGACAACCTTAAAACTGCCCTTTTGGGGCAGACCGACGCTCTCGTGGAAGTGAGGGATTCACTTTGACCTCCCCGGCAAAGAGGAGAGGATCGCAGAGCTTGACCGCATGATGCAGGAGCCGGACTTCTGGAACGACGCAGAACGGGCCGGCCATGTGTCGCGCGAGCTGAAGGGCCTCAAGGACACGAAGGCCCGCTATGAGAAACTGAAGACCGACTACGACGAGGTCATGACCCTGATCGAGCTCGGAAACGAGGAAAACGACGAGGACCTGGCCCAGGAGGCGCAGGAGACCTTTGAGCGCTTCTCCCGCGAACTGGAGGAGATGCGCATCGAGATCCTCCTCTCCGGGGAATATGACGACGCGGACGCCATCCTCACCCTGCACGCCGGCGCGGGCGGGACCGAGGCCTGCGACTGGTGCAACATGCTCTACCGCATGTACGGGCGCTGGGCCGCGGCCCGCGGCTTCACCGTGGAGGTCCTGGACCTTCTGGACGGCGATGAGGCCGGCATCAAGTCCGTGACCATGCAGATCTCCGGCCTGAACGCCTACGGGTATCTGAAGGGAGAGAAGGGCGTGCACCGTCTGGTGCGCATCTCGCCGTTCAACGCCCAGGGCAAGCGCCAGACCTCCTTCGTCTCCTGCGACGTCATGCCGGACATCGAGGAGGATCTGGACGTGGAGATCAACGAAGACGATCTCCGCATCGATACCTACCGCTCCAGCGGCGCCGGCGGCCAGCACATCAACAAGACGTCCTCGGCCATCCGCATCACCCACCTGCCGACGGGCATCGTGGTGCAGTGCCAGAACGAGCGCAGCCAGCACCAGAACAAGGACAAGGCCATGCAGATGCTGAAAGCCAAGCTCTTCCTGCTCAAGCAGCAGGAGAACGCGGAAAAGCTTTCCGACATCCGCGGAGAGGTCAAGGACATCGCCTGGGGCAACCAGATCCGCTCCTACGTGTTCCAGCCCTACACCATGGTCAAAGACCTGCGCACGGACGAGGAGACCGGCAACGTCGGGGCCGTCATGGACGGAGATCTGGACCGCTTCATCAGCGCGTATCTGAAGTGGCTGAAGACGCGATAAAAAATCTTTGCATTTTCAGAAAAATGTGCTATATTTGCATCAAATGGGCCCTTGCGGGGTAAATGCAGCCCCGGCCCGCAGAAAAGCTTGTGAAAAACGGAGGATTGGGAAACATGGCAGAGGAAAAAGAGCTGCTGGAAACTGAAGTGACGGAAGCGGCGCAGGAAGTTGCCGAGACCGTGGCAGAAGAGACGGCTCAGGCCGCTCAGGAGGCTGTCGAGGCAGCTGCCGAGCTGGAAGAGCTGACGGCAGCGGCGTTTGAGGCAGCAGACCAGACCGAGGCACAGACCTTCGAAGAGGTCGAGGCCGAGGTGGAGAAAGAGAAGGACGCTGTCTGGGCGCGGTACGAGCAGATGATCGCGGATAAGACCATCTTCCCGGTCAAGGTTTCCCAGATCGTCAAGGGCGGCGCCGTCGCGTTTGTGGACGACATCCGCGCCTTTATTCCCGCGTCCCGCATCGGTGCCGGATTTGTGGAAAATCTGGAGGAGTTCAAGGACAAGGAAATCGACGTCTGCATCATCGAGGTGGATCGCGAGAAGCGCCGCATGGTGCTGTCCGGCCGCGAGGCTGCCCGCAAGAAGAGAGACGAAGAGCGCGCGAAGGCTGTTGACAGCGTCGCCGTCGGCACCGTGCTCAAGGGCGTGGTGGAGACCATCAAGGATTACGGCTGCTTCGTCAAGCTGGAGAACGGCCTGTCCGGTCTGGTGCACGTGTCCCAGGTCAGCAATCACCGCGTGAAGACCCCGGCCGACGTCCTCAAGGAAGGGGACGAGGTCACCGTGAAGGTCATCCGTGTGGAGAACCACAAGCTCTCCCTTTCCATCCGTGCCCTGATGGAGCCGGAAGAGGGTGAGGAGGAGAGAGCGCCCCGCCGTCCTTTCCGCGAGCGCACCGACCGCCCCGAGCGTCAGGACCGCGGAGAGAGAGCTCCCCGTGAGAGAGGCGAATACCGCGAGCGCCGCGAGCGTGAGCCCCGCGACACCTTCCAGTACAAGGAAGAGGGCAACGCCTCCACCGGTCTGGCCGACCTGCTCAAGGGCATCAAGCTTGACTAAGTGAACAGACGCAAAAGACCGTCCCGCAGCCGCGGGGCGGTCTTTTTTGTGCGCAGAAAGGAGTCTCGGCAGAATGCGGGAGGCTGTCCCCTTCGGAGGAGCGGCCTGTTTTTTGCTGATTTGATCTGTGCACGGGTCGACCTCGGAGAGGTCCGCCGCAGGGTGCGAAACGCAAACATTGCCGTTCTTTTCGCAGGCAGACCGAGCATGCCCGCAGCCGTCTTTTCGGATCGCCCCGGTATCCGGAAAGCGGCTGCCGAATAAGGCCGCGCAGGGCTGCGCGAAAAAACGGCACGTTTGCCTCGCACCCTGCTGTGGACCTTGTCAGAATTGCTGCGGCTTTGCGCCGGCCAGACTTTTTGGAAGAAAAAACGGGAGCCGCTCTCTGCGGCTCCCGCTGCTGTTTCTGTCTTATTCGTGCGTCTTCAGGAACTTGCGCGCGTAGATGATGAAGTCGTTGCGCTTCTTCGCGAGGGCGTCCATGTCCTTGACGTTCCAGTCGTAGATGCCCTTTTTGGTCTTGTAGCCGAGCTCGCCCTTGTCGACGTGCTCCGCGAAGACGGGAGAGGGATCCGTGCGGTTGGAGATGCCCGGAAGGACGGTGCGCTGCACGTTCTGGCACAGGTCGAGGCTCGCGGCGTCGATGTGTTCCAGCGGTCCCCACACGGGGAAGCGGATGCCCATGCCGGCCTTGACGGCGGTGTCCACGTCCTCGGGGTCGGCCAGGCCGATCTCCACGATGTTGACGGCCTCACGGATGACGGCCTGCAGGATGCGGTTGGCCAGCTGGCCGGGCAGGTCCTGCTTGACCAGCACGGCGGACTTGCCCCAGGCGGGACGGTTGAGTTCTTCCTTGACGGCCTTCGCGACCTCGATGTCGGTGCGGTCGCCCACCACCACTTCGACCAGGGGCACCAGGTGGCCCGGGAACCAGAAGTGGGTGGTCACGGTGCGCTCGGGATGCACGTTGCAGCGCGCAGAGATGTCCGTGATGCGCAGGCCCGAGGTGTTGGAGCAGATCGGGACGTCGGCCGGGAAGACCTTGTCCATGGCCTCGAAGAGGATCTGCTTGGCTTCAAGGTTCTCGAAGATGGCCTCGATGACCATGCAGGCCTCATCCTTAAAGTCCGCGTAGTTGGTGCCGGAGGAGAGCAGCGCCTTCGCGGCCGCGCCTTCCTCTTCGGTATAGAGCCCGTTCTCCACGAGCTCGTCGATGTTCTTCGCGGCATTGGCGGCGCCGCGGGCCGCGGCTTCCGCGTTCAGGTCGATCAGGACCGTGGGATGTCCGGCCAGGGCGGCGCAGGCGGAGATTCCGCTTCCCATCAGGCCGCTTCCGACCACAACGACAGTGTTTTTCATGATGATACCTCCTGCGGGTCGTTCCCGCGAATTCATTCAGTTTCAGGCGCATCCGCGCGCCGCAGCGCTTACATCTCCCGCAGGCACACCGGCGTGGGGACGGGCAGATCGAAGATCTGCGTGAGCTTGCCGCATTCCTGACAGATCTTGAAGACGGCCACGTTGTCCGTGTTCTGGTTGCCGCAGAGCAGGAACTTTCCGCCCTTTTCGATGCAGAAGTTGCGGGGGACGCTGCCGCCGCAGGAAATGCTCTGGAACTGGGTCAGGTGCCCGGTCTCGGGATCGATGCTGAAGGCCGTGAGCGAATCGTGGCCGCGGTTGGAGCCGTAGAGGAAGCGCCCGTCCGGGGTGATGTGCAGGTCCGCGCAGATATTGCCGGCCTTCTCTTCCGGAGGGATGGTGTCCACGGTCTGCTCCAGGGTGAAGGTGCCGTCTTCCGCATGGTAATACAGAAGTGAGATGCTGCAGGCGATCTCATTGATCAGGTAGCACCACTTCTGATTGGGGTGAAACTCGCAGTGGCGGGGACCCGCGCCCGGGAAGGTCTGCAGGAAGGGCACGTCCGCGGGGATGAGTTTTCCGTTTTCAAAGTCCGTTTTGTAGATGACCAGCTGGTCGATGCCCAGATCCGGGACGAAGGCGAACTTCTGGTCCGCGCTGAAGGTCAGGGAGTGGGCGTGCGGGCCCTTCTGGCGCGCCTCGATGGGGCCGTGGCCCTCGTGCTGATGAAAGTCCGAGGCCTCTCCGAGAGAGCCGTCCTCCAGGATGGGGAAGACGGTGACGCTGCCGGACATGAAGTTGGAGACGTAGACGTGGGTCTGCGCCGCGTTCACGGCCACGTGGCAGGGATCCGTGCCCATCGTGGGCTGGGAATTCAGATAGGTGAGGGTCCCGTCCTGCGCGACGGCGAAGGCCGAAGCGCTACCGCCGAAAGCGCCGTTAAACTCCTTGAGCTCGTTGACGGCGTAGAGGAACTTCCTGTCGGGGGAAAGCGCCACGAAGGAGGGGTTGACGGCGGGCGCGGGATCGGGATCGAGGGCGATCTCTCCGGTCTCATCATCCAGGCAGAGGCGGTAGATGCCCTTGCCTTTGCCGGTGAAGATCTCTCCGGTGCCGAAGAGGATGGGGTGGGTGTACGTTCCGACGTAGAACCATTTCTTTGCCATGAGTCATTCCTTTCGCGGATAAAAAACCGCCCGGGCCGCGTTCGGCCCGGGCGGCGACGGTGTCAGACCTGGTAACGGAAGGTGGTTTTGCCGTACTGGAGGGTGTCCAGCCAGGCGCGGACCTTCAGGTGCTCCGGATGGTTGATGTAGCGGTTCACGGCGTCCTCGTCGTCGAAGTAGCCGTCGATGCAGAGATGATAGTCGCCCACATAGGAAAGGGCCACGCGGGTCTCGGGCTTGAGCTCCGGGATGATGGTCTTCAGGTACTCGATTTTCTTCTCGAACTCGGCCAGGACCGCCTCGCGGTCTTCCTGGGTGCCTCCCTCGCAGATCTTCCATAATACGATGTGTTTGACCATGTGTTTCTCCTCCTTATACATGATGATGGGCGCCTTGCGGCATGACCGCCCGCGGGCGGCGGAAGGGAAAAGCGCTGATTGCCGGCAGGATGCCCACACTTGTAGAACAAGTCAGGGCGCTTTTGCCCCATATGTCGCTGTTATTCTATCATTACGGCAGGAAAGACGTCAAGAAGAAAAAAGAAGCATTGTGCACAAAATCCGGCGAACTTTTTCGACAGCCCCGGGAAAAACGACGGCGAATTGGCATCCAAATCACAAAAAATGACGAAAAGTGCCTTGCCGCGGCCTCAAAACCGATTTTAGGATTGACAGAGTTTCCCGGGTGTGATATGTTTTGTTTGTGCTACAAGTCAGGGCGCTTTGCGCCCCCGTGCATGGAACCTGCCCGCAAAGCGGGAGGAAAAAAGGAGGAGATACCCTATGAAAAAAGTTGTTGCACTGCTGCTTACGCTGGTGCTCACCATCGGCATCCTTGCCGCCTGCGGCAGCAGCACCCCCAGCACGACTGCGGCCCCCGGAACCACCGGCGCTGCGGAGAAGTCCTACAACATCGGCGTTCTGATCTTCGACTTCTCGAACGACTACATCAACTACGTCCGCAAGGGACTTGAGGCTGCTGCTGATGCCAAGAAGGTCACCTACATGGACCAGGATGCGAAGAATGACCAGCCCACCCAGAACGACCAGGTCGATACCGTCCTGAACAAGGGCGTGGATGGCTTCGCGATCGCCTGCGTGGAGTCCGGCTCCGCCGCCGCGATCCTTTCGAAGATCACCCCCACCAAGCTTCCGGTCGTCTTCGTGAACAAGCAGCCCACCCCCGAAGTCCTGAAGACCTATGACAAGACCTACTTCGTCGGCTGCGCCGTCAAGCTTCCCGGCGTGCAGCAGTTCCAGATGATCGAAGAGGACTTCAAGGCTGACAAGTCCATGGATAAGAACGGCGACGGCAAGATCCAGTACGTTGTCATCAAGGGTGAGAACGGCCACGAGAACTCCGAGCAGCGCATCATCGGCATGGAAGAAGTCATCGCTGCTTCCGATCTTGAGTGGGAGCAGCTCGACCTTCAGGTCGGCGGCTGGAAGACCGCCAACGCGAAGGACATCATGGATGCCTGGATCTCCCGCTACGGCGACAAGATCGAGGTCGTTGCCTCTCAGAACGACGCCATGGCTCTCGGCTGCATCGAGGCCCTTCGTTCCCAGAACCTGAACATCCCGGTGTACGGCATCAACGCTCTGCAGTCCGCTCTTGAGAAGCTGGAAGCCGGCGAGCTCAAGGGTACCGTCATGACCGATATGCTGGTCGAGGGCGAGACCACCTTCCAGGTGCTCTACAACCTTATGACCGGCGCGGATTTCAAGACCGACGTCAAGGCCGAGTATGAGGAAGAGAACAAGTGCTTCCGCGTGCCCACCAGCCCGATCCGCAAGAGCAACATCGACGACGCCTGGAGAATGTACAAGTAAGCTCTGCTTGCTGAAGAAACCGAATGGGCGGGGTCAGACCCCGCCCATTCTTTGAACGAGGAAAAACCGCTGTATTTTCGGAGAACCGCAGGCCGCCGCAGGCGGGGCGGCCCGACCTTTTCGCGGGAGGGGTAGAAGAGAAGATGGGGGAGAACGGATACATCCTGGAGATGCTTGACATCACGAAGGAGTTCCCGGGCGTCAAGGCCCTGGACAACGTCAAGCTCCAGGTCGCGCCCGGAACAGTGCACGCACTGATGGGCGAAAACGGCGCCGGAAAGTCCACCCTGATGAAATGTCTCTTCGGCATTTATCACAAGGACGCCGGACGCATCATTTACAATGGGGAAGAAGTCAACTTTACCGACCCCAAGCACGCACTGGACAACGGCATCTCCATGGTGCACCAGGAACTGAACCAGGTCCTGGCGCGCAGCGTCATGGAGAACATCTGGCTGGGCCGTTTCCCCACCAAGGGGATCCTGATCGACCACAAAAAGATGTACGACGACACCAAGGTCATTTTCGAGGACCTCGGCATCGACGTGGATCCCAGACAGATCATCGGAGACCTTTCCGTCTCCCAGCGCCAGATGATCGAGATCGCGAAGGCGGTCTCCTACGATTCGAAAATCCTGATCTTTGACGAGCCCACCTCCTCCCTGACGGAGCGCGAGGTGGATCACCTCTTCGAGATCATTGACCGTCTGCGCGAGCGCGGCCTCGGCATGGTGTATATCTCCCACAAGATGGACGAGATCTTCAAGATCGCGGACGATATCACCATCATGCGGGACGGCAAGTGGGTCCACACCGGCCCCGTCAAGGAACTGAACATGGACCGCATCATCTCCCTGATGGTCGGCCGTGACATGACGGAGCGCTTCCCCGAGAAGACCAACGTCGTCTCCGACGAGGTCATCCTCAAGGTGGAGGGCCTGACCGGAGAGTATCAGCCCACCGTCGTGGATGCCTCCTTCGAGGTGCACGCGGGCGAGATCCTGGGCATCTCCGGCCTGGTGGGCGCCCGCCGCACGGAACTGGTGGAGACGATCTTCGGCTACCGCACCCGCCATTCCGGAAAGATCTACTACAAGGGGGAGGAGATCAAGATCAAGAACCCCCTGCAGGCCATCAAGAAAGACTTCGCCCTCCTGACGGAGGAGCGGCGCGCCACCGGCATTTTCGGAGACCTGTCCGTGCTCTTCAACTCCACCATCTCTCACCTGGACGCCTATGCGAAGTTCGGTGTGGTGGACAACAAGAAGATGGCGAAGGATACCCAGTGGGTCATCGACTCCATGGCGGTCAAGACGCCTTCGCAGAAGCAGGCCATCGGAAACCTCTCCGGCGGCAACCAGCAGAAGGTCATCATCGGACGCTGGCTGCTCAACGAGCCGGAGGTCCTGATGATGGACGAGCCCACCCGCGGTATCGACGTGGGTGCCAAATATGAGATCTACAAGCTGATGAACGATCTGGCCAGCCGCGGCAAGGCGATCATCTTCGTTTCCTCGGAGATGCCGGAGCTTCTGGGTGTGGCGGACCGCATCATGGTCATGAGCAACGGTCATGTGGCCGGCATCGTAAACGCCAAAGAGACGGACCAGGAGGAACTCCTGAGGCTCGCCGCCAAATATCTGTAAGGGGGACCGCACGGTGGAAACGACAAAGAAAAAGAGAGATATCAAGAGGATCCTTCTGGATAATGCGATCTACATTATCCTCCTGGTGATCATCGCGGTTATCGTTATCCTGGAGCCCAGCTTCTTCAACATCCGCAACGCCTCCTTCATTCTGGCGCAGGCGTCGCCCCGTCTGATCCTGGCCCTCGGTGTGGCCGGCATCATCATCCTGGGCGGCACGGACTTGGCTGCCGGACGTATGGTCGGCATGGCGGCCGTCATCACGGCCTCCCTCCTGCAGGATCCGAACTCCATCCTGCGCGTGTATCCCAACATGCCGCAGCTGCCGGTCATCCTGCCCATCCTGCTGGCGATGCTCATCTGCGCGGCCTTCTCGGTTTTCCACGGCTTCATGGTCGCGAAGTTCAAGGTGGCACCCTTCATCGCCTCCCTGGGCATTCAGCAGATCGTCTTCGGCGCGTTCTCGATCTACTTCCAGAACCTGAACGACGCGCAGCCTCTGGCCAGCCTGGATCCCAAGTTCACGGCCTTCGTGCAGACCGGCTTCAGCATCGGCTCCTTCTGGTGCCCGATGATCATCATCTACGCCGTGCTTTGCACGATCATCATGTACTTCATCTGGAACAAGACCAAGATCGGCAAGAACATGTACGCTGTCGGCGGCAACCCCGAAGCTGCCACCGTCTGCGGCGTGAACCTTCTGAAGACCTTCCTGCTGGTGTACTTCATCGCCGGCATGCTGTACGGCTTCTCCGGTTCCCTGGAAGCGGCCCGTACCGGTTCCGTTACCAACCAGCTCGGTGCTGAGTACGCACTGGATGCCATCGCGGCCTGCGTGGTCGGCGGCGTGTCCATGCGAGGCGGTATCGGACGCATCTCCGGCGTCGTCATCGGCGTCGTGGTCTTCCAGGTCATCAACTACGGCCTGAACTACCTGGGCGTGAACCCCTACATGCAGTACATCGTGAAGGGCGCGATCATCCTGGTGGCCGTCGCGATCGATACCCAGAAGTACCTGAAGAAGAAGTAAGAAGCAGCTGCCCCTCGGCACAGCGAAACAAATGCAGGGCGCCCGGCCATGATGGCCGGGCGTCTTTTTGCGTGTTTCCGCGGTGAGCCGGCTGGCGTTCTGTGTTTCGGGTTCCGGCCGGCGAGGTATGACGCCGGCCTGTGTTTGAGAGGCTTTTCCGCATGTTTCCGCGTGACAGAACCGCGCAGACGTATTAATATTGACCTTGGAGGGAAGGTACGCGTCCGGAGAGGTCCGAGTCCTTCCGCCTCTGGTGTTGAACTGAGCGACGGCGCATTCCGCCCGAGAGACTTTGTGCTTGCGGACGCTGCACGGCGATGTCTGCAGCGGCCCCGCAAAGAAGGAGAATATGATGAAGACCCGGTCAAGAAAAACACTGGCGATCCTGCTGGCCCTGAGCCTGGTGCTGTCCCTGGTGCACCCGGCCGCGTCTGTGCGCGCCGCGGAGAGCGGAGAGGTTCTGCCCGCGGAAGCGCAGGAGTTTTCGTCTGCAGACGCTGTGGAGCCTGCGGAGGGAGCGGCCCCGGCAGACCTGTCCGCCGCGGCAGTGCAGAGGCCTTCGGGCGGCTTCCTTGACCGTGCGGGAGATATGGTCACGCCCGACGCGAAGATCTCCGGTGAGGTGCTGGACGATACCGTGGGCGCAGTGCGCGTCTTTCTGGGGAAGGACCGCGCGCGGCATGTGTATCTGACCGAGGGGCTGTACTATCACAACGGAGATCCTGCCGGCTGTGTGGACGCGAACGAGGCCGGATGGAATGCCCGCGTGGAGTTCGGCAAAGACGAGGACGGAAACGTCATTGCGGACACCGTGCGCCTTTACCTGCGGGACTATAACGGCGGCGCCATTGCCCTGAACAGCGCGACAGCCTTGGCGTTGAATAGGGCAGAAGCGACGGGCCAGGAAGAACCGGAGAACCCGGAGAACCCGGAAAACCCGGAAACCCCGGAAACCACGGAAACTCCGGAGAACCCGGAAACCCCGGAGAGCACTGACTCCGGAGAGGGGGCGGAGCCGGAAAATCCCGCATCCGGAGATCCGGCAAATCCGGATGATACCGACCCTGCGGATCCGAACGACTCCGAAGCGGCGGACGATCCGCAGAGGACCGGCGTTCTGGAACTGATCCTGGAGGGCGACAACCTGGTCGAGGACAGCGTTGGCACGGCGCTGCTCCTCCCCTGTGACCTCCTGGTGATCCGCAGAAACGAGGGAGACGCGGAGCGGGCCTCCCTGACAGTGAACTGCTCATATGGAGCGATCGACAAGAGGTTTGTGTACCGCGGATCCTTTGATCGCGATTCCGGCATGGAGGTGCGGGACGGGATCGATATGACTGTCTCTGCGGCGGGAGTGACGGTTCCGACCTGTCTTCTTCTTGCGGGAAGCAATGACCCTGAGCGGAGATCTGCCCTGACTGTCCTGGGCACCTCAAATCTTCGGATGACGGCTGAGCTCGATTCGGCAGTTGATGACTACACTGCGGTCTGCGTCGAGGCTTTCGAGGCTGTCGATCTGCGTGTCGAGACCTCGGGAACCGTGCTGCTGAAGGCCGTTGCCGAAAGTGAAACCAGTGTCGGGCATCCGATCTGGATCGGCCAGGATACGGAGGCGTGTCCCGAAGTGACCATCGGCGAGGAAAACCCGAATGCGGGCACGCTGCTGCTGGAAGGGGACAAGAACGTCTACGGCGATACCGGTTGGCTGGAAATGATCCGGCTGTATGCGCCTGAAGAAGCGGGTTACGGCCGCCACGTGCTGGAAACGTCCGGATTTATGGAGGAAGGAACGCGCCGTTTCCGTGCCGTGTGGAAGCCGGCGGAGATCTCCGGGGTCTCGCTCGGCCTGGAGCCGTTTCGAACGACGGAGACGGTCCGCGAGACCGGACGCAGGACCCGCATCGAGGATCAGGAGGCGGAGCTGTCGGATGCCCCGTACGAGCTGTTCTCGCAGATCTGGGCAAATACGGAGACGCCGGACGTTCCTCTGGAGGAGGACGATCTCTTCCAGGTCGGGCAGGCATACAACTACACCGCGGTCGTGGTGCCGAAGGCGCCCTGGTTCTTCGCGGATAGCGTGACGGCCGTGATTGATGGAAGCCCCGCGGATACGGCGGAGCCCGTCACGGTGGAGGACGCGGAAGGAAACGAGGTCGCCGGCCTTAAGCTGACGCGGCTCTCGATTCCGTTCACGGGGCGGATCTGCGACAGCATCACGATCCTGAATGTCGGGACGTACGAGCCGGGCACGGCGCCTGCGCTCACAACGCCCCCCGCGGCGGAGGACCCTGACGGGGACTGGGGACATCTGATCCGGGCCCGCGGCGCCCGCATCGATTACAGCCGCACGCGCTGGGTCCGCAAGCGCGCCGGAGAGGTGATCGAGACGGACCCTGCCGTCTTCCTGGTGGGGAGGTCCTTTGAGCGCTACGAGCTGATCGTCTGTTTCCAGCCCGACGGGGAGCCGATCGCCCCGGACGCGGAGGTGATCCTGGACGGGGTGGATGCCGACCAGTACCACTTACTTACGTCCATGGACGGGGACTGCCTGCGCGCGGAATTCGACTTCTACCGATGGTGGCCGGATCCGGAGATCACGACGACCACGGACACCATCACCGTGACGCCTGACGGGCGCTATTATAACGAGGCCCGCGGGACGGCCCTTCTCTGCTCCTTTGATGGAGAAGAGGCCGCGGATGGATTCGAACTGTCGGATCTGGAGCCCGACACGCCGCACACCGTGCAGCTGTTCCGCGCCTCCACGGGACTGCCCGTGACTGAGCCGTGGACCGTCTGGACGGACGTCGTCCCCTTTGATGCGGAGCATTTCCCGGACGAAGATTTCCGGACGTATGCGCAGGTCAGGGCGGACGCGGACAGGAACGGTTACCTGGGGCACGAAGAGATCGAAAACACCAGGAGTCTGAATCTTGACAGGGGCGGCGCGATAGATGAGGGATATGAGATCGCCGACGTGACGGGGGTGGAGTATTTCACGAAGCTTCGGGAGCTGTTCGCTCCGAATCTCGCGGCGGCGCCCCCGGATATGAGCTGCTTCCCGCATCTGGAGACCCTCGTACTTTCCGGAAGCGGGATCGCCAGCCTGGATCTGTCGCAGAATCCGGAACTGACCTCCCTGAACGTGAACGGCTGCAGCCTGACTGACCTGGATGTATCGCACAATCTCAAGCTGGAGCTCCTGGACGCGGGGAACAACGATCTGACGCAGATCGACGTGTCGCAGAACCGCGAGCTGATCACTCTGGCCCTGTCCGGCAACCCGCTGACTTCGCTGGAGGTGCCGGATCTGGAAAGGCTTGAGAACCTGGAACTGATGGACTGCGGTCTGACATCCCTGAAACTGGGGAGGCTGGAAGGACTTGATCACCTGTATGTGCCGAACAATCAGCTGACGGAGCTGGATCTGAGTTATCTGGGGCGGCTGACTCACCTCCAGGTACAGGATAACGCTCTGACCCGCCTGGACCTGACGGGGTGCTTCAGCCTGCATGACGCCCGGCTGCAGTGGAACCCGGACCTTGCGTTCGTCAGTGTTTCGGACTGCTCTGCCCTGGTGGAGCTGATGGAAGCGGCGCGAAGCACAACGGAGGAAGATGAAGACACGGGGCGTACATACCGTTTCTGGAGGGAGGACGTATCGAATGAGTTTCTCGGCTGCGACGACGGCCTCCGTCTCTTCACCGACCGCCTCGGCCCGCTCTCCGGTGCGGAGTTTTCTCACTCGGTCTCCTTCGAGAACGACCTCTCCGTGAACTACTACGTGACAGGCCTCGAGGGCCTGGAGCAGTACGGGGACGTCTCCCTCGCGGTCGACAAAGAGCTGTGGAACGGAAATGAGCCGGCGGGCACGGCCCGCACGGTCCTGACTGAAGGCCGGACGGCGGATGGAGAGACCAAGTACGTGTACGCCGGAATCGCCGCCAAGCAGATGGGAGATAAGCTCACGGCGCGCGTGTGCGTCACCTATCCGAACGGCAACATCCTGTTCGAGAGCGCGGCGGACGACTACAGCGTGGCGGATTACTGCCACGGCCGCATCCAAAAGTCTTCGAATATGAAGATGAAAAAGGTGGCCGTGGACATGCTGAACTACGGCGCCGCGGCGCAGGCCTATTTCAGCTACCGCACGGACGCCCCGGTGAACGCGGACCTGACCGGGGAGGACCTGGCGCTCGGCACGGCGGAGATGCCGGAACTCACGGCAGACAAGGTGGTCACGCCCCTTGCGGACGCGGACGGGAATCCCGTGGAACCTGCGGTCACCTGGACGGGCAACACCGTGGTCTTCGGAAACCGTGTGGAACTCAAGTTCTACCTGCAGACCGCCGCGGACGAGGACCCGGATGCGGTGGAGGTGGAACTGACCTACACCAACGCAAACGGCCGCGAAGTGACGGAGGTCATCCCGCTGCGGGACTGCGCCTACAATGCGAAGGACAGGGAGTACGCCTTCACGTTTTCAAACGTCGCGGCCAAGGATATGGAGAGTCCTGTGCGGGTCAGGGTGTTCCGGCGCGCCGGGGAGGAGCGGGTGCAGATCAGCGACGAGGTCTCCTACGGCATCGAGGTCTACTGCAGAAACCGCATTGCTGCCACGGACAGCGAGGTGTTCCGCGACCTGCTCTGCAGTCTGGTGAAGTACGAAAGAGCAGTGCGCGCGTATTTCACGAACTGAAGCGATCGATACAAAAAAGAGAGGCATCGAGCGGCACTTCATAAGGAAACTGTCTTGAGGCGTCAATTACCGGCCTCAAAGGGCATGAAACAGGACGTGGCCATGATGGTCACGCCCTGTTTTGTCTCTTGGATTTTGTGTGGCAAGATCCGATGCTCGTTATAACTGCGGACAACAGAAGACCTGTTCGGCAAACCGGAATTTGTCAGTATGGTTCCCGAACCATTTTCCTTTCTCATGAAAACCGCATCATATTTCGGTTATAGCCAGTGGTTGTGAGATAAGCCTTTTCCTTATGGGCTTCCATCAAACCACTCAGGATAAAGCTGCTGAGGCCGGAAACAGCTTGATCCGGGTCAGTGAGATCGAATATCTCACCGGAATCCCGTTCGATCAACAGCGCGGAACCGTCCTCAAAGAGCAGGGATACTTCTATTAGAATCGGCTTTTTCCTTATTGCGTTCTTCTCAAGGATAGTAAGGCCGATCTCTTCCGTGAACAGTGAAGCGCGGGCCGCCACGCGCGCTGAATATCCATGCTCCTGCATCGCTGCATGCACCCGCTCCGAAAGACGTGCACAGCCATCCTTAGTCAATATATCGTCCATAACGATTATTTCCCTATTCGTGTGCTCCAGCAAATAGGGAAACCTGGCAGCCCCGTAGCGATACCGGATAAACAGGAAGGACAGCGCCAGAGCCAAAGCAGGAGTAGCGGCAAAGGCCGTCCACATACCGCCTTGTCCAAATAACACCGAGGCGAGCAGCGGAAGGACAGAATACAGGAATCCATCCTTGAGCACCGTGATTGCGACAGATAATGCCACATGGTTCAC
>JAFRUR010000027.1 GCA_017438775.1 Lachnospiraceae bacterium
GCTGATGATGCCGAGCTTGTAGCCGTTCGCGTACAGGTCCTTTATCGACTGCGCGCCGTTCGGCGCTACGACTCTCCGTCCGTCCTTGTTGCGGTACTCGATGGTCAGCTCGATCGCGTTCTTTTTGATCAGATCCCGCGGGTATTCCGGCGCGAGCCATTTGGTCCAGAGTTCCTCTTCAGGCGCCTCGCGCATGGTCTCGAAGCACCACTTGCGGTAGCCGGCGTAGCGGTAGTCCAGAAACTTGCAGAATTCGTCCGGGTCCCCGGGCTCACCGCACATTTCCGCGATCTTGCGGCGGGCCTCCGCCTCGAAGGCCGCGTCCCGCTCCACCAGACGGAGCGTGCCGCCCAGGTCGTAAAATACGGCGTCAAATTCTCGCTGCGTATCCATAGTGCCTTCCTCCGTACCCGCGCTCAGTTTAGGGGCGGGACAATGTCCAGGAGCTCGCCGATCCGGGTGATGGTGTAGTCCGGATGCAGGAGGATCTCCTGAGGTTCGTTTTTGATCGTGTCGGGCTCGTCGATGCGGATCATCGTGGCAAAGCCGGCCTTGCGGGTGCCCTCCACGTCGCGGATGGGGTTGTCTCCCACGTACGCGCACTGCCCCGGTTCCTTGCCGATCGCGCGGCAGGCCAGCAGGTAGATGGCCGGGTCGGGCTTGCGGATGCGCACCTTGGACGACAGGATGACGGCCTTGAAGTAGTGGGCCACGCCGTCCGTGATCATCCAGTCGGGGATCTCGGTCTCCGTGATGGTATTGGCGATGATGCCCAGCGTATATCCGCGGCGGTCCAGCTCGATGATCGTGGACTTCACGTCGTCGCGGGGAACGCGGCGCCCGTCATGGTCGCGCCACAGGCGCGTCAGACGCCCGGCGTGCCGGCAGACGCGCTCGGGATCGTAATCGGGAAGCAGGTGCTGGGACCACAGTTCCATCTCGCCCGCGTCGATCAGGGTCGTCTTGGCTTCCTTGCGGTACGCTTTCCAGCGCTTCTCCAGCTTTTCAAAAAACACATCGTGGGGCTCAGTCGCGCCCACGAGCTCCATGAGCTCGCGCTCCGCGGCCTCCTGGAACTCCTTGTCGGGGATGACGATGCGCAGCGTATTGCCAACGTCAAAGAAGATGGTATCCGTCATGTGCCTAACCTCCTCGTGTGCTTTATGCTGATCAGGGCGTGAGCCCGTTGACCTCCTGAATGATGCGGGGGAGCTCCTTCAGCTCCCGGATGACGAAATCTGCCTGCGGGGCATCCGGCCCCCGGAACGCGGCGTCCCGGTGAGCGATGGAAGGATTTTCGATTCGGACGACAAGTCCCATTCCGGCGTTTCTGGCTCCGAGGACGTCGCGGGAGATCGTGTCTCCGACGTATCCCGCCTCCTCCGGCGCAATGCCCATCTGCTCAAGTGCGATATAGAAGATCCGCGGATCCGGCTTGCGGATGCCGACGGCACTGGACATGACCACACACTCCATGAACGTGTCGATGCCGTATTCGCGAAGCGCGTGCGGCGCCAGGGTGGTGGAGATGATATTGGACACCAGACCCGTTCGGATATTCATGCGCCTGAGGGCCCGGAACGTCTCGCGAAGATGCGGCATGGGGGTGTTCTCCACGCGCTCGCTGTCGTAAAGGAAGCTCAGCTGCTCCGAGAACGGGGCGATGCGCTCCGGTTCGATGTTCAGATCCTTCAGGTAATACCGGCTCCAGATCTCGCTGTTCGGAAGTTCGACGAGAGTCTCCTCTCCGAGATGCTTGTACGCCTCTCCGTTCTCCTGCAGCATCGCGTCGATCTCTTCCGGACTCAGATTCGCCGGAATGCCGTGCTGCTCCAGGATGTCCAGCAGGTGACGGGAAAAGCGAAGACGGGACTCCTCTGTCCGCTTTATGCTGTGGATCGTCCCTCCGAGGTCAAAGAGCAGGGCTCGTATCATGGTTTGTTTCACCTCCTTCCGGGTTACGCAAACGTTTACGACAATTGTATTGTAGTACACATTTGAACCATTGTCAACACAAAAACAAAGGGGAACATGAAGTTATTTTTTACCCCGTTCTACAATAATTAAAAACGGTTCCTCGCCGCCCTCTCATTCCCACCCGCAGAATCTCCGTCTCACCTTGACATTCCGCGATATATGTCGTAAAATTACGTGAACGTTTACAGAGCCATTATTTCCTTATTTTCAGATTCGGAGGTCCCCTTATGGCTCCTGTCACTCTGAAAGACGTCGCCAAAGTTGCCGGCGTCTCGTACGCCACCGTCTCCCGCGCCCTCTCCGGCAGCCCCGAAATCAGCGAGGACACGCGCTGCCGCATCCTGAAACTCTGCAAGGAAATGGGCTACACGCCAAACTCTATCGCCCGTTCCATGGTCAAGCGCCGCACGGATATCATCGGACTCATCGTCCCCAGCCTGAACAATCCCTTCATGAGCGAGCTCACCGGTCAGCTGGAGATCTATGCCCGCAACCGCGGCTACAACCTCATGGTCTGCTGCTCCTCCTACGACCACGACCTGGAGAAGGAGGTCTTCGCTCTTCTGGTCGGCCGTCAGGTAGACGGCATCATCATGATCCCAGGCGGAAACGAGATCTACGAATCGTTAAGTTCGCTCACGTCGCAGGTCCCCACGGTGTTCATCAGCGACAATCTGCAGGATTATCCGGAAAACTATGTCTGCGTGGACAACTTCCGGGGCACGCAGATCGCCACGGAGTACCTGTACTCCCTCGGGCACCGGGATATCCTCTACTTCGGCGCCAGACAGAAGAGCAAGACCCATAAGCACCGCCTGGAGGGTTACCTCGCCACCTGCGAAAAGCTTGGGCTCGAGCCCCATGTGCTCCCCAGCAGCTACTCCCGCAGTTCCCGGGAAGTCGGCTATACCATGGCCGGAGACTATTTTTCCAAAAAGAACCGCGAGACGGCAATCCTCTGCGCCGCGGATATGCTGGCGATCGGCGTCATGCAGGCCGCCTTCGACGCCGGCATCCGCATCCCCAGGGACATCTCCCTGATGGGCTTCGACAACATCTCCTTTTCCGCCCTGCCGCAGATCGACCTGACCACCATCAACCAGCCCACCCAGCAGATGGCCATCGCCGCGGTGGATATGCTGCTGGACCGGATCAAGAACCCCGAAGCGGAGCACGCAAGGCTCATCCTGCCGCCCTCTCTCGTGGAGCGGAAGTCCTGCCGCTCCATCGCAAAATAACAACCAGGAGGCTCCATGTACCGGTACGAACTTCATCTGCACACCATGGAGACCAGCCGCTGCGGCCACGTGCGCGCCGCGGACCAGGTCCGCACCTATCACAGGCTCGGGTATCAGGGCCTGTGCGTCACCGACCACCTGCACGACACCTATCTCAGCCTGATGGACTGCCATGACGACTGGAACGAATGCGTGCGGCGCTATCTCTACGGCTACCATCTGGCCAAGGAAGAGGGCGAGCGCCTCGGGATGGACATCATCTTCGGCGTGGAGCTCCGCTTCCCCGAAAACGAGAGCGACTACCTGATCTACGGCATCGACGAGGACTGGCTCTACCGCAACCCCTTCGTCTGCCGCATGGATCACCGCTCCTTCTTCGAAAAGTACGGGAACGAGGTTCTGATCATCCACGCCCATCCGTTCCGCAACAACGACACCGTCTACTACGACTGCGTCCACGGTCTGGAGGTCGTCAACTGCAATCCCCGCCACGACAGCCGCAACCATCTCGCCCTCGAACTGGCAAAGCAGAACCCGCATCTCTACCGCACTGTCGGCTCCGATGCCCACCGCATCGGGGACGAGGGCCGCTCCGCCCTGCTGAGCGAGGTCCGCATCCCGGATTCCTATGCCATGGCACGCGTCATCACCTCCGGAAACTACGGTCTTTGGTGCCCGGAGTACGATAACATCCTCAAAGAATGCGAGGCGATCCCCCATGTATGACATCATGATCATCGGCCAGATGACGCTGGACCACAACACCGACTATGACGGCCGCGAGGAGTTCCGCACCGGCGGTGCCGTCACCTTCTCCGGCTATGCCGCCGCGGCCATCGGCCACAGCGTCGCGGTCGTTCCCAAGGGGGACCCCGCGGTCATCGACCCTTACGCCGCCTTCGCCGACAGCCGGGTGGAGAAGATTTTCCCCGTCTACTCTCCCACCTGCACCGTGATGGAGAACACCTATTTCACCCCCGACCGCGAGAGGCGCCGCTGCCTCAACACGTCTTCGATCGTGCCCTATGCCCCGGAGGATCTTCCGGAGGAAGAGGCGCGCATCTACCATCTGGGCGGCCTCGTGAACGGCGACATGGGCGCAGACATCCTCGAAGCCTGTGCGCGGCGCGGCGATACGGCCCTGGACGTGCAGGCCGTGCTTCGCTGCCGCAACGAGGACGGCTCTCTCGAGCTGCGGGACTGGCCGGACAAGCTCCGCTATCTCCCTCTCATCCGCTTCCTGAAGACCGACGCCGCGGAGGCGGAAGTCCTGACCGGGACCGACGACCGTGAGAAGGCCGCCTTCCTGCTCTGCGAATGGGGCGCGAAGGAGGTCCTGATCACCCACAACACGGAGGCCCTGGTCTGCGACGGAACGCACATCTTCCGCGCGCCCTTAAAGCCCCGAAACCTGTCCGGGCGCACCGGCCGCGGCGATACCACCTTCGCCGGCTATCTCACCGAGCGGCTCGGCTCCGACATCCCCGCGGCGCTCGAGTACGCGGCGCCCCTGGTCTCCCTCAAGATGGAGACGCCGGGGCCCTTCACCGGCACGCGTCAGGACGTGCTTGACTACATTGAACAGTTCTACCGGTAAGCACCGGCGTGCCTGCTTTGCCCGCAGGCAGAGAAAAAGAGCGGCCCGCTTTCGCGGACCGCTCTCTTTTTGCCCTGTATTTCCCGAAACCGTTCAGGAACCCATCTCGATGCTCAGGGCATGGACGTCGTTCATGGAACCCAGGAAGGTGCTCAGGTCGGTGATGGTGATATCCTGCCCCATGCGCAGCGTCAGGTCGTACTCCGCGCCGCCGTCTTCCTGAAGATCCACCCGGATCTCGAGAATCTGCATCCTGTGCCGGCTGATATAATCGTCCAGCTTCTGCCGGAAATCCGCGGAATTGCTCACGCTGCATTGCATCCGGCCCACGACCATGGAGTCCACGCCGACGGTAAAGCGGTGCGTCAGGATCTGCGCCACGAACATCACGCCCGTGACCAGGATGCCGAGAACGTACATCCCCGCTCCGATGGCAAGGCCGATGCCTGCCGTGGCCCAGATGCCCGCCGCCGTGGTCAGACCCTTGACGGAGTTGCCGTTGCGGAAGATGATTCCCGCCCCCAGGAAGGAGACGCCGGTGATCACCTGCGCTGCCAGCCTGGCCGGATCCGTGCCGTGAGTCCCCAGAATGCCCTCTCCGTTCGGCCCTGACACATCGGCGAAGCCGTACTTCGACACGATCATGACGAGCGCGGCCGCACAGCAGACGATGATATGGGTCCGGATGCCCGCCTCCTTGAGGCGCCTGCTCCTCTCCAGTCCGATCACAGCTCCGCAGGCGCAGGCCGTCACGATCCGGAGAAGAAACTCCGCCGTCTGCCAGAATGAATATGTCGATCCGAAAGGTAATGCCAGCATGGTTTACACCACCACCTTGTCCTGTCGTTTTCCCCGGGGCGGGACCGGCCGTTTCCGTCCGCGTCCCGCCCTTCAGTTCACGAGATCACGCTGCAGATCGGCTTACGGCTTCCAGCCGTCCGTCGTGACTCCGGACTTCACGACCTCGTCGATGAGGGCCTGGTCCGCGGGATCGTCGTTGGCTTCGTGCTCCCACTTGGACACGTCCGTGCCGTCCTTCATGGAGAGCTTGTC
This sequence comes from Lachnospiraceae bacterium, assembly GCA_017438775.1. Taxonomy (GTDB): domain Bacteria; phylum Bacillota; class Clostridia; order Lachnospirales; family Lachnospiraceae; genus RUG11204. Next base: position 5,866 of record JAFRUR010000027.1, read on the forward strand.
GTACATCTTGAGCGGCTCCGTGAGTTCCCACTTCGCCTCTTCCCCGTCGGCGAAGACGACCTTCACCTTCATGACCGCACCGGCGGGACGGATAATATAGATGTTCTTCTCGTAGTTGGCCTTATCCTCGTCCTTGTCCTTCCAGCCGGCTTCCACGACGCTGGCGCCCTTTTCGGTGCCGTCCGCGTAAATGTAGACCTCGTTGATGGTTTTGCCGGTCTTGTTCTTGATGTTCAGGCCAAGATCCACATACTCTCCGGAAGGAGCGGCATCGGAACCGGACGCCTCGGACTCCTTCTCACCGGACTCTTCGGGAGCCGGCACCACGAGCTTCGCGAGCTCCGCCCTGGCCTCGGCAACAGACGCGGCATCGGCAGCGGGGACGCCGTCGTACACCGGGTACCACTGATCCAGCACATGGCCCTTCTCCAGGGACTCCGCCAGGTAGGCCAGAGGCTCGGGATCGCCGTCGTCGTACTGGACCTTGATGTCATACTTGTCTTCCGCGTTCTTCAGGGAGATCTCGTTCGGCATATGGCCGTCGCCGTCTGCCTTGAACCAATCCTCGATCGGATAGGTCATTTCCGTGCCGTCGTCAAACTTCACGTAGACGTTGTAGTTTTCGGTGTGAGGACGGACGAAGCACTTGAAGAGGTACATGCCGCCTTCCTTGGCCTTTCCGGGCATCAGGGAATCCATCTTGGTGCCGTCTTCCCTGTAGAGGTAATCGAGCACGTTGTTGTACGCTGTGGCGGTACCGCCCTCCTCGAAGAAGCGGAGGTCCACGATGTTCTTGCCGGTCTTGTTCTTGAACTCGACGGGGATGAGCTCATAGCCGGGGTAGAAATTGTCGGCCGTCTTGCCTGCCGCGACCGCAACGGCCATGGCGGCCTGATCCTCGGCCTTGTCCTCGATCTCCACTTCCCAGCCGTTCGGATCGGTGCCGTCCTTCATGGAGATCTTGTGATACATCTCGAGCTTGCCGAGGTCCTTTTTGGCCGTGGTGCCGTCCGCGAAGACCACTTCCAGCTCCATGTCCTTATCGGCTTCTCTGACGATGTAGATGTTCTTCTCGTAGTTCTTCTTATCGGCGTCCTTGTCCTTCCAGCCCTTGGCTACGACGCTGTTGCCCTTCTCTCCGCCGGCGGGATAGATGTACACCTCGTCGATGGTGACGCCGGTCTTGTTCTTGATGTTCAGGCCCAGAGACGTGTACTTGACTTCGGGCGGTGCGGGCTCCGTGGGAGCCTCTGTGGTCTGCGGCTGGGTCTCAGGCGCCTTCGTGGTCTCCGGGGCCTTCGTCGTCGGCGCAGCCGTTGTGGACGGAGTCGAGTTTCCGCAGGCGGCAAGAGACAGTACCAGCGCCAGTGCGAGAACGATGGACAGTAACTTCTTCATGGTTTGCCTCCTCATTGTAATTGGAATATCTTTACCCTGCCTCACGGGCAGGGAACAGATCCGTCATTCTTCGGACCATTCCACGGTGCCGTCCGGCGCGATGTCGAAGCGGATGCCGTTGCAGGTCCTCGCCTTCAGGGACGGCATGTCCCGGTTCTCCGTGCAGATCACCAGGGGTACATGTCTGTGAAGCATGGCCACCGTCTCCTCGCAGGGCCTCTCTTTTCTCGCAATCGGATCGTTCTCGCACGAGATGACGGCGAACCAGGGCCCGAGTTTTCGGATCAGAGGTTCCGTCATGGCCTTGCTGTCCCCGTGGTGCGGGACCTTGAGGATGTGGCAGGGAGGAATGCTTTCGGCCTCCCAGTCCCACGCGTACCGGTCTCCCGTGATCAGGACGTTCAGACCTGCGTAGGCGAAAGAAAGCATCAGACTGGAGAGGTTCCTCTCCTTTGCCACTCGGACGCACAGGGCCTCATCCACCGTCTCTCCGCGGTAGAGCGCCCCGCAGACCTCCTTCTGCCGGCGGGCCACCTCCGGCCGGGGCAGATACGTCGTCATGCGAAGGGTTTCTGTCAGCTGCTGCTCTCCGGAAACGCTCTCCGCCACTTCCGTTCCGCGCTCGCGCGCCGTCTGAGAGATCTCGCGCAGGACGTTCAGGATCTGGCGCAGGCTGTTGTAAGGTTTCACGGAGGACGTCCGGGAACAGGGCACCCGCAGCGCGTCCGGCGGGGGGACCGTCAGCATCTCGATGCGTTTTACGGGGATCTCCCGAAGAATGCTGAGGGCGCCTCCCACATGGTCGATGTGAGGGTGCGTGAGAATCATGCGGTCCAGATGATCCACGTTCCGGTCGAGCAGATAGTCCACCGCGTCCTTGCGAAGCGACCCCTCGCGGGGATCCACGCACGGCCGGCCGGTGTCCACGAGGACCGTGTAGTCGGGAGCCGCGTCCCGGTGCTCGGTCAGCAGTGCCGCGTCGCCGTCGCCCACATTGCAGAAGAATACTTCCAGCATGCGCTTACCCATGATACCAGGAAGGCCGTTCTTTCTCCTTCTTCTCCTGCTCCTTTTCCTTCTCCCGCTGTTTCTTCGCGTCCCTGCGGTACAGAAGAAACGCCGGGATCCCGCCGGTCACGACGGCCAGAAGGCCCGGAATTCCGAGAAGGATCATGAACAGGCCGTATTCGGTCGCAGCATCGGACCAGTCGATGAGAACGAGTTCAAAGAGCATCATCGCCAGGACGAGGGCTCCCATCCACAGGTAGGCCCCCGCGACCAGGCGCTTTGCGGAGCCGGGAAGGAGGGTCAGCAGCAGGCAGATGCCGCTGCAGACGAGGGCGGGAAGCAAATACTCCGCCGCATTCCTCACCGCTACGGATGCTCCCGACAGGAGCTTCTCCACGGGGTCCACCAGCAGCAGATATCCCGCAATGTAAATAAAAGCGAAAAGAAGGGCCAGCAGGAACGAATACAGAAAAGCGGCACTCCTGGGCTTCCCGTTCTCCTCGAAGAACAGGCTGCGCAGAACACCGTCCACCCATCTCTGAAATTTTGACCGTTCCTTTGCCATGCTCTCCTCTTGCATCCGCCCGCCGGCCGCACGGGCAGCGGGCGGATGTATTTCGTCACTTGCGCGGAAAGATCACCGCGTGCTGTTCCAAAGGTTCCAGTATGCCTTGACGTTCGGGTAGTTCTGGTAGATGTGCTCGTAATCCGGCGCCTTCAGATTTACTTCGTCGTAGGTGATTCCAGACTTCTTGTATTCCACGTCGTCGCGAACGGACCAGTGTCCCAGTTTGTCAAACACGCTGTAGCAGCCGCTCTTGCCGTCGTCGCCGCCCATCATGAATTTGATGAACAGGCGGGCGCCCGCCGGGTTGTCGCAGCCGCTGACCACGTAGGAGTATGCCGCGGCGTCCTGCGCGGTGTAGGGCTCCATACCGGTGACCCAGGCGATGTCCATGCCGGAATCTCCCATCGACTGCTTGGAGTTGTCCAGTTTGGAGGCGGAGCACAGGCCCAGGGTCGGTCCGTTCACGGAGTCGTTCACGGCCTCCACCACCGCGTCGCCGTCGGCCAGAGGCGTGATGGTCATCTGGGAGAAGCGCCAGAACAGCTCTACGCCGGCATTGTTCTCCGGGAACTCCATCACGCCGGGCGTGTTCTGCAGATGCTCGTTGTAGGTGTACACCAGATCCTTGCCGTACTGCTTCTTGTACTGCTCCGCCATCGCATCGCTGTCCACGATGATCTGGGCCCACAGGGCGGCGTAGGACGGCGCGGAGATATCCTTGGAGAAGATCGTCCAGTGCTGGGTGTTCTTGCCGCTCGCGTCCTTAAAGGACTGTGTGTCCTCGTTGTAGCCCTCCACGATGTCCCACCAGCTCTTGATCGGGACCTCGCTGAACATCCTGGTGTTGTAGAACCAGGGGTTGAAGGTGGAGTACAGCGGAAGGCCGAACCGGAGCATCTCGTCCGAGATGTGGTCGCACACGTCCTTGGGGTAAAAGATTTTGATCAGATCCCACAGGACATACTCGTTGAAGACTTCGCCGGAGGCATCCTTCACCATGAGGACGTCCGCCATCGGAGTGCCGCTCTGGGCCTCCATTTCGATCTTCGGCATGACCGTGTTGGTGTCACAGGAGATGTACTCGAATTTCAGATCCGGGTACTGGTCGCGGATGTACTTGCGGGCCGTATCCGCGTCCGCGGTCGTGGAATAGATGGTGATGGTGCCGCCCTCTTCCCTGGCCTTCTGGTACAGTTCCTCCATGGACATGTGGTTCCAGTCGATCCCGTCCTCCCCGATCACGTCGATGGCGTCCCTGCCGGTAATGATGCCGGACGAGGTGCTCTCCGGGGTGGTCTGCGGCGTGTTTCCGGAGCCCCCGCAGGCAGCCAGTGACAGGACCAGGCAAAGAGCTGCCAGAACAGCAACGATTCGTTTCATTCCTCCCCTACTCCTTTCCTCTTGCAGTCCGTTTCTGCATTCACAGTTCATTCGTTTTCGGTTCCGGGAGCGATCAGTCTTCCGTGCCGGCCTTGTGCTTGGTCTTGGCATACTTGATCAGTCTCCCCGTCTCCTTGTTATATACGTTCATACGTCCGGGGTGAAGCACGACGAACACATCCTGGTTCATATCGTATTCCACCAGGCCGACCTGGATGGCCAGGAACTCGGTCCCGCCCACCGTCAGGGTGACCAGCGTCTCGCTGCCGGCAGGCTGGTTCGCGTAGACCTGCGCGGCGACCGTGTTGTTGTGATGCGGATCCTCCGTGTAGATTTCCACCATCTCGGGGCGAAGGCCCAGGACGCAGTCGAATTCGCGGTCCTTCGGAATCTCTTCGTCCTGTTTCAGAGTTTCTTTGCCGAAGACGTATTCGCCGAAAGGACTCGTGACCTTGAGCGTTTCTCCGTCGCAGAAGCCCTTTGCCTCGATGAAGTTGATGCGGGGGTTGCCGATGAAGTCCGCCGCCTGCAGGTCGATGGGGTTCGTGTACAGCCCCAGAGGCGTGTCGATCTGGGAGATCTCTCCCTCCTTGAACAGGGCGATCTTGGTGGACATCGTCAGAGCCTCGACCTGGTCGTGCGTCACGTAGATGATCGTGGTACCGGTCTCCCGGTGCAGACGCTTGAGCTCCGCGCGCATGTCGATGCGCAGGCGGGCGTCCAGGTTGGACAGCGGCTCGTCCAGAAGCAGGAGCTTCGGGCTGGAGGCAATGGCGCGGGCGATGGCGACGCGCTGCTGCTGTCCGCCGGAGAGCTCGTTCGGATACCGTCCGCGGTACTCCTCGATCCTCATGGTCTTGAGGGCCCGCATGACCGTCTCCTCGATCTCCTCCTTCTTCATCTTTTTGATCTTCAGACCGAAGGCCACGTTTTCAAAGACCGTCATGTGGGGCCACAGGGCGTAGCTCTGGAACACCAGGTTGAGGCCGCGCTTGCTGGGAGCCTCGAAGAAGGCCTTGTCCGCGTCGATGACGATCTTGTCGTCGATGGTCATCGTGCCGTGCTGCGCCTGCTCCAGACCGGAGATCACGCGCAGTGTGGTGGTCTTGCCGCAGCCGGAAGGTCCGAGCAGGGTCATGAAGTCTCCGTCCTCGATGGTCAGGTTGACGTCGCGGAGGACGTGGTTTTCTCCGTAGAATTTATCGATGTGGCTCAGCTCGATCTTACTCATCTCTATTCTCCCTTTCTTCTCTCAAGAAGGTCACATACTCTTGCTGACATTTCCGCCGAACTTGTCCGCGATCCGGTTGGTCACAAGGATAAACACGATGATGACGATACAGATCGCGTCAGCCACCTGCGGCATCGCTTCCTTGGAGTAATCGAACGCCAGGAACGACAGGGTGTAGTTCTTCGGCGTCATCAGGATGGCGATCAGGTCCAGTTCCTTGGCGATACTGATGAAGGAAAGCAGGAAGCCGGACAGGAAACCGTTCTTTGCCAGGGGGATGACGATGCTCCGGATGCGGCGCCAGAAGCCCGCGCCGTTGATCGTGGCCGCCTCTTCCAGTTCCACCGAGATCTGCATCATGTTGGAGGAACCGGACCGGCTGGCGAACGGGAAATGCTTGACGATGGAGACCAGCAGGATCAGCGTGAACGTTCCGTACAGAGACGGGATGAGCCCGCCAAGGCGCGGCTGGCTGAACATCGAGAAATAGATCGCGGAGAACGCGACGCCAGGCATCAGGTACGGGATGAAGATCAGCTGCTCCACCGCGTTGCCGTACCACTTGCCGCGCCCGCGGGTGGTGATGTAGCCGAAGAACTGGCCGAACACCGCGGTGACCAGGGAGGCGATCAGGGAGAGCTTCACGGTGTTGCCGAGGGCTCTGGCGAATTCGGAGTTGCGGAACAGTCCGTTCTGTGCAAAGCCGGGGTTGGGCGCGTTCTGCAGTTCTCCGATCCAGGCGTACAGCGTCAGGTTGTCCGCGCCGTAACCGGCGCCGGGAATGATCTGGAAGGACTCCATGACCAGGAAGAACACCGGCATGACCATGGCCACGATCAGGAACACGGAGATGACGATCAGCATCGGCCACTTCGCGCTGCGCAGCGGGATCAGGTTGCTGCGTGTGCCCTTGCCGCCGATGGTCGCATAGGACTTACGGGTGCCGATCAGTTTCTGGTTGACCACAATGGTGCCCGCAGCGAGCAGGATCATCAGCAGGGACATGGCATAGCCGACGCCCTTGGGGCTGCTGTTGATGAAGTCCTTCATGCGGGTGGCCAGCACATAGAAAGGCGTGCCGTCCGGATTGTTGCCGCCCAGGCGGGCCGCCACGCCGTAAGTGCCGATGGACTTACTGATGGTCATGATGGTGGCAGACAGGATGGAAGGCAGGATCAGAGGCAGTGTGATGCTCTTTAGGATCTGGGCTTTGGTCGCGCCCTGGATCTCGCCCATCTCCTCAAGTTCGGAGTTGATGGAGCGCAGCGCGCCGGAGGCCATGATATAGGAAAAGGCGTAGTAGTGCATCGTCATCACGATGATGATCGGCAGAAAGCCCGAAGCCAGGGCATCCGGAACGGGGATGCCCATGCTCGAAAGCACGCCGTTTCCGCCCATGCTGGGGGTGCGGAAAATGGTCATCCAGGACAGGGCCTTGCACCACGACGGGATCATGTACGGAATCAGGATCAGGGCGGAAAGCAGTCCCTTCCCGGGGATGTCCGTGCGGACCATCAGCCAGGCCATCAGAGCGCCCAGAGGCACGGAAATGATCGTGACGAACGCGCCGATGATCAGGGAGTTGCGCAGCGGCACCCAGAGGATCGTCTTGGTGAGCGGGCTCGCCAGCAGGTACTTCCAGTACCACAGGGTATAATCTCCGATCTTGGCTCCGGGGATGCTGCGTAGTTCGGACTTCGCCACGACGAAAGTATTCTGCACCATGGCGAGCAGCGGAATCACGATCAGCGCAAACAGCAGAACCAGCGTGATCAGAACGATCACGTTGAACGGATTGCCGATCAGGCTCCTGAACTGGTTCCTGAAACGCTCCCGGCTCATCGGGGGACGCTTCCATCCTTTCTTTGCCATCTTTCAACCTCCATGCGGCATGTATTCTGTTGGAACACTGAACCCCAGTTTATTCCTTTCCGAGTTCACGCTTCAGGATCGTGTAGACGTCGTAGATATCCGTGACCTCGTAGTCCGGCGTGACCTCGTAACTTCCGATGTCCTTCTGCGCCGTCAGGAACGAATTGATCTTGAACACGCGCCCGAAGCCCATTTTTCGGGGGCCGACGACGTCGCGGGAAAGGGTGTCGCCGACGAAGGCGCAGTCCTTCGGCTCCAGATTCGCCTGTGCGCAGGCGATTCGGAAAATATTGGGGTGAGGTTTGCGGTAACCGACGATCGAGGAAAGCGTGATCTCATCAAAGTACTGACGGACGCCGTACTTCTCCAGCGTGGAAAACACCTGGAAAAGGCTTCCGGTATTGCTGACGACACCGACGTGGAGACCGAGATCCTCCTTGAGGCCGCGGAGCATCTCCGCCGCATGTGGACGAAGCGACCGGTCGTAAAACGTGGTCTCCCACATGTGGGCGATCTCCTCGCTGATCTCCGCGAGTTTTTCCCTGTCCACGGGGATATCCTTAAAGCCCCAGTCGCACCAGATCTCCTCCGGTTTGAGTTCGATCAGGGTGCGCTCCGAATTCTTTTTGTAGTCCTGGATTCCCTTGCCGACGATGGCCCAGAGAGGCTCCGCTTCGTACGGAACTTCCATATGGTGCTTCTGCAGGATCTCGTACAGGGCGTACGCGGTGGCCCGATCGTTCTTTTCGTCCGAGTACAGGTCTTCCAGCGTACCGCCCATATCGAACATGACTGCTTTGATCATTCTTGTCCTCCCGTGCGTTCCGCACGTTTACGCAAACGTTTGCGCTATCTATCGTGATTATACCGTCACTCTTTAACGTTGTCAATCAATAATTGTACATGATGACGGTTTTTTATAAAATGATATCTGAAAAAAGGAAGAAAGGCACAAAATAAAGGAGAGGGGTCCACTCCTCTCTCCTTCGTTTTCTTTCCCTTCCTGGCTTTTGTTCGCAAACCTTTGCGGTTCCTTTTTCCGCTCTTCTCTATGACATTGGGCCCTCGTTTTCCGCTCTTTTCCGCCATCTCCGCTTTTCCGGTCCTGAGCGATCGGACTTTTCTGTGATAAAAAACACCCCCGAACAGGTCTCATACCGAAGTCCTGTCCGGGGGCGCCGGATCCGTTGGGCGGAAAAAACGCTTTATTATCTGCCTGAAGGAGAGACCCGCAGGGGATTCGGCGGTCTCTTCGCGGGACGGCTCCTGTGGTTCTTACGCCTCTGCCGCGCGCAGGATGGCCGCCTTCAGGCGCGGGATCATGACATCGACATCGGTCTCCTTCACGATCAGGGGCGGCAGCAGACGGACGATATTGCCCTCTGCGGTAATGACCACCAGCCTCTCCTCCAGCGCCAGTTTCATCACGGCACCGGCGCCGACTTCCGGTGCCAGCACGACGCCCTGCATCAGGCCGCGCCCGCGCAGTCCGACGATCTGCGGCATCTCCTCCGCAAGTTCCGTCAGTTTTTTCTTCATGTAGTCTCCGACCTTCGCGGCGTTTTTCGCGAGGTCCAGTTCCTCGTAGCGGTCGAGGAAGAGATTTACCGCGCGCCCCGCCAACGGGTTCCCGCCGAAGGTGCTGCCGTGGTCGCCCGGAACGAGAGCCGCGAAGTCCTCCTTGCAGAGGATCGCGCCGCAGGGGATCCCGCAGCCCATGGCCTTGGCCAGAAGGAGCACGTCGGGCTCCGCCCCGCTCTTCTGCCACGCGAAATCCTGACCGGTCCGGCCCAGTCCGCACTGGATCTCGTCCGCGATCATGACGATGTCCCTCTCGTCGCAGATCGCGCGCACTTCCTTCATGTATTCGTCGGAGAGCTCCACGATGCCGCCCTCGCCCTGGATGGGCTCGAGCAGGATGGCCGCGGTCTTTTCATCCACGGCGTCCAGCAGGGATTCGATATCGCCCGGCTCCACGAACTTCACGCCGCCGATCAGAGGCTCGAACGGCGCGCGGTAGGCGGGTTTGCCGGTCACGGACAGAGCGCCCATGGAGCGGCCGTGGAACGAATGCTCCATGGCCACGATCTCATAGCGGCCCTCGCGTCCCCGGTTCAGCTGGTAGCGGCGGGCGAGCTTCAGGGCCCCTTCCACCGCCTCCGTGCCGCTGTTGGTGAAGAACACGCGGTCCATGCCCGCAAAGGCCGTCAGACGCGCCGCGGCGGTCACGGCGGGCTCGTTGTAGAAGTAGTTGGAGGTGTGCACGATCTTCCCGATCTGGTCCTTCAGGCCCGCGTCCACGTGCGGATCCGCGTAGCCCAGGGCGAAGACGGCGATGCCGGCGCAGAAGTCCAGATAGGCCTTGCCGTCGACGTCGTAGAGGTACATGCCGTCCCCGTGGTCGATCACCAGAGGGAGCCGGTTGTAGGTGTGGAGCAGGGAGCCCTCTCCCAGGGCCATCAGTTCCTCTTTTTTGCTCATGCCGGTTCCTCCGTGTCTTTCAGGATGGCGGTGCCGATACCGCGGTTGGTGAAGATCTCCAGCAGCAGGCAGTGGGGCACGCGCCCGTCGATGATATGCACGCGGCCCACGCCCTCGCGGATGGCCGCCGCGCAGTTTTTGAGTTTCGGAATCATGCCGCCCCCGGCCTTTCCGGAGGAGGCGAACTCCTCGGCCTGCGACGCGGTCATCTGCGGGATCAGGCTCTCCGGATCCTTCGGATCCACCATCACGCCCTCCACGTCCGTGAGGAAGGCGAGCTTTTCCGCGCCCAGGGCCGACGCGATGGCGCACGCGGCGTCATCCGCGTTGATGTTGTAGGTGTCGAAGGCGTCGTCGTAGCCGATGGGGCAGACCACAGGAAGGAAATCCTTCTCCAGAAGGTCGCGCAGTACCGCGCCGTCCACACGGTCGATCTCGCCGACGTAGCCCAGATCGACCCGGTCCGCCTCTCTCTTCTTTACGTGAAGCAGGCCGCCGTCCTTGCCGGAGACGCCCACACCGCGCACGCCCAGCTTCTGGATCTTGGTCACGAGTTCCTTGTTGACGCGGTTTAACACCATCTCCGCGATCTCCATCGTGGGCCCGTCCGTGATGCGAAGCCCGTTCGCGAAATGAGATTCGAGGCCGATCTTCTGCGACCAGGAGGAGATCTCCTTCCCGCCGCCGTGCACCAGGATCGGCTTGAAGCCGACCAGCTTCAAGAGCACGGCATCGGCGATCACGCCATCCTTTAAGGTCTCGTCCGTCATGGCGCTGCCGCCGTACTTGATGACGATGATCTTGCGGTTGAACCTCTGGATGTAGGGCAGGGCCTCGATCAGCACCTCCGCCTTCTGCATGACGGTGAATTTGTTCTCGTCCATATCGCTTCTCTCCTGTCTCCGGCCGATGGCCGTTTCTCCGCTGCGGTTTCTTCCGGACGCTGCGCTTTCACGCGCCGGCCCCGGCCATCTTCAGCCTCCGTCGCTGCGGCGGCCGCGCCGGCAGTCTTTCTGCCGTATCCTCAGCTCCGGTAATCCCCGTTGATCTTCACGTAGTCGTACGTCAGGTCGCAGCCCCAGGCCGTGGCCTCGGCCTCGCCTTCCGCGAGCAGGACCCTGGCCGTGATCTCCTCCTGCGAGAGGATCTGCGTGGCAAAGTCCTCGCTGTAGCCGGTGCCGCGCCCGTTCTCCACAAGTTTGAGACAGCCGGCGCTGCTCTCGACCCACAGATCGACCTTGTCCGGATCGAAGGGAACGCCCGCGTAGCCCAGGGCACACAGGATGCGGCCCCAGTTCGCGTCGTGGCCGAACAGCGCCGCCTTGACCAGGCTGGACGCCGCCACGGACCGAGCCAGGGTCTTCGCGTCCGCCTTCGTGGCCGCGCCCTGCACCTCCACAGTGAAGAGGCAGGTGCAGCCCTCGCCGTCGCCGGCGATCATTTTGGATAGTTCCCGGAGGACCCAGGCCAGGGCATCGACAAAGATCGGAAGCTCCGGGCTCTCCTCCGTCAGGGTCTCGTTCCCGGCCATCCCGTTGGCCAGGACCAGGACGCTGTCGTTGGTGGAGGTATCGCCGTCCACGGAGATCATGTTGAAGGTATCCTCCACGACGGCGCGCAGGGCCTTCTGCAGCGTGGGCTTTGCCACCGCCGCGTCGGTCGTCACGAAGCAGAGCATCGTGGCCATGTTGGGATGGATCATGCCGGAGCCCTTGCACATGCCCGCGACCTTCACGGGCTTTCCGTCCAGGACGATCTCGCAGGCCGCTTCCTTGGGCTTCGTATCCGTGGTCATGATAGCGCCCGCCGCCGCGGCCGCCGCCGCGCGCCCGGGAGCCAGGGCCTTCGCCAGGGCGTCGATTCCGGGCAGGATGACGGGCATGGGCATCGGCGCACCGATGACGCCCGTGGAGGCGATCAGGACCGCATCCGCCGGGATGCCCAGAGCTTTCCCGGCCTGCGCCGCCATGGCCTCGCAGTCCGCATAGCCCTCGGGGCCGGTGCAGGCGTTCGCGACGCCGCTGTTGACCACCACAGCCTGCGCGTACGCGCTCGTTTCCACCACGGCCTGGTCCCACTTCACGGGGGCCGCCTTGACCACATTGGTGGTGAAGGTGCCGGCCGCCGCCGCAGGCACGGCGCTCAACAGCATGGCCATATCATCCTTTTCTTTTTTGATTCCCGCGTGCAGGCCAGCGGCCGTAAAGCCCTTGGGAGCAGTCACGCCTTCGTTCAGAATAATCATTTACGGCACCTCCGCGATCATCTCGAGTCCCATCGTCTCGGGGAACCCGAACATCAGATTCATGTTCTGCACGGCCTGTCCCGCCGCGCCCTTGATCAGGTTGTCCAGGGCGGCCATCACGACGACCCGCCCCACGCGTTTGTCCACGACCCAGCCGATATCGCAGTAGTTGCTTCCGTAGACGAAGCGGGTCTGCGCCGGGCTGCTCCCGAGAAGCCGGACGAAGGGCTCTGAAGCGTACATCGCCTGATAGCTCGCGGCGACGTCCTCTTCCGTCACGCCTTCCTTTATATTCGCATAAGCCGTCACCAGGATGCCTCTCTGCATCGGAATCAGGTGCGGCGTGAAGCTCACGGTGACCTCTCCCGCCCCCGCAAGAGTCAGCTCCTGCTCGATCTCGGGAGTATGGCGGTGCGTCGCCACGCCGTAGGCCTTCACGTTTTCGTTGACCTCGCAGAAGAGGTTGTCCACCTTGGCCCCGCGCCCCGCGCCGCTCGTGCCGCTCTTCGCGTCGATCACGATGGTCTCGGGCCTGATGAGTCCGTCCTTTACCAGGGGGAACAGGCTCAGGATCGAGCAGGTGGTGTAGCAGCCGGGATTTGCGACCAGGCGCGCGCCCGGGATCTCGCTGCGGTGCAGCTCGCAGAGGCCGTAGACCGCCTCGGGGACAAACTGTTTTCCCTGATGCTCGATCTTGTACCACGCCTCGTAGACGTCGGTGTCATGGAAGCGGAAGTCCGCGGACAGGTCGATGACCTTGGCCTTTTCAAGGATCTCTTCTGATATAACAGACGCGAGATATCCCTGCGGCGTCGCGGTAAAGATGACGTCCGCCTCCTCCGCGATCTCCGAGAGGTCCTCTCCCCCGCAGGGCTCCGTGACCAGGTCGCGGAACGCGCCGTAGATCGATGCGTAGGGCTTTCCCTCCTGTGAGCGCGAGCCGTATCGCACGACCTGCACCTCCGGGTGCATATAGAGGAGTCTGGCCAGCTGGGCGCCGGCGTATCCGGTCGCTCCGATGATGGCGGCACGTATCATAATGGTTCCCTTCCTTTCCCCACGGCTTGGCCGTTTTCTCGGTTATACCACCGAACCGTATAATATGCAAGCATTTTTTCATTTTTATTCAAATTTCGCTTGACATATTCGAATTTAGGTCGTATATTGGTGTAAGTTTATACGAAATCCTCACAGACGGAGGCACGCATCATGGCAAAGAAGAAAGTGATTCTCGCTTACTCCGGTGGTCTGGACACCACCTGCATCATTCCCTGGCTCAAGGAAAACTACGACTACGACGTGGTCTGCTGCTGCATCGACGTCGGACAGGGAGAAGAACTGGACGACCTGGAGGAGCGCGCGAAGCTCTCCGGTGCGGAGAAGCTCTATATCCTGAACGTCGTGGACGAGTTCTGCGACGACTATGTCGCCCCGTACGTCAAGTCCGGCGCGGTCTATGAGAATAAATACATGCTGGGCACCGCCATCGCGCGTCCCCTGATCGCCAAGAAGCTGGTGGAGATCGCCCGCAAGGAGAACGCCTCCGCCATCTGCCACGGCGCCACCGGCAAGGGCAACGACCAGATCCGCTTCGAGCTCGGCGTGGCCGCCCTGGCCCCCGACCTTGAGATCATCGCCCCCTGGCGCATCTGGGACATCTCCTCCCGCCAGGAAGAGATCGACTACTGCGCGGCCCACGGGATCCATCTTCCCTTCTCCGCGGACTCTTCCTACAGCCGCGACCGGAACCTCTGGCACATCAGCCACGAGGGTCTGGAGCTGGAGGATCCCTCCAAGGCGCCCAACTACGACCACGTGCTCATGCTCTCGAACACGCCCGAGAAGGCCCCCGACGAGCCGGCCTACCTCTCTCTCACCTTTGAGAAGGGCGTCGCCGTCGCCATGGACGGCCATCCGATGAAGCTCTCCGACATCGTGAAGCACCTGAACGACCTGGGCGGCAAGCACGCCATCGGCATCGTGGACATCGTGGAAAACCGCGTGGTCGGCATGAAGAGCCGCGGTATCTACGAGACCCCCGGCGGCACCATCCTCATGGAGGCCCACAAGCAGCTCGAGGAGCTCATCCTGGACAAGGAGACCTACGAGGCCAAGAAGGAGATCGGCGCGAAGTACGCAGACGTCATCTACTCCGGCAAGTGGTTCTCTCCTCTCCGCGTGGCCCTGCAGGCCTTCATCGAGAGCACCCAGGAGAAGGTCACCGGCGAGGTGAAGTTAAAGCTCTACAAGGGCAACATCATCAAGCAGGGAACGACCTCCCCGAACACCCTCTACGACGAGGACATCGCCTCCTTCACCACCGGAGATCTCTACGACCACAAGGACGCCACGGGCTTCATCACCCTGTACGGTCTCTCCACCCGGGTGCGGGCGCTCAAGGAACTCAAGTCCTGATCCGCGCGTTCCTTCCGGCGCTCAGGGAGATCCTGTTCTGATCCGGGCTTCCCTGTCGGCCGACGGCGGGGCGCCTTCCCGTAGCCATCCATTGATTTGCAAAACGGCGTGATGTCAAAGATCACGCCGTTTTTTCATGCCATTTTCAGTCCCGGATAACGGGATGCGAATCTCTGTTTTCCTCCTCTTCCCACGCGGACAGTTCGACCTCGGTGAAGTCAAGGATGTACGCGTCCGCCAGGGAGGCCATGTGCTCCGGCGTCTCCAGGCAGAAATCGTCCTGCACCGCGATCACGGGCATGCCGGCGCGGTGCGCGGCGAGAACGCCCGCCTCCACGTCCTCAAAGACGAGGCAGCGGCGTCTGTCCGCGCCCAGAAGCTTTGCCGCGGCCAGAAAGATGTCCGGCGCAGGCTTTCCGGCGCCCACTTCGCACCCGGTGATCAGACAGCCGAGGCGGGCCGCCACGCCCTGCGCCTCCAGGGCCGCCACGGCGAGTTCCCGCGAATTGCTGGTCGCGATCCCCCAGGGGATCCCGGCCGCGTCAAGGGCGTCCAGAAAGACGCCCGCCCCGGGCTTCAGGTGCGTGCGCGTGCGGTAATATTCCAGCGTCATGGCGTTCCAGTCGGCCTTGATCTCCTCCACCGAGCACGGGAGGAGGAATCGGTCCTTGAAGTACTCCGCGGTCTCCGTGAAGCTCCGCCCCTCGATCTCCTTCTGCAGGGTGTCGGGGAGGTCGTATCCGAAGCGCCTGAGATATTCGATATCGATCTCGCGCCACATCCACATGGAATCCATCAGGGTCCCGTCCATGTCGAAGATGACGGCGTCGATTCTGTTTCTGTTGATCTTCATGCCTGCCATCTCCATCCGGCGTGATACTTGTTTTTGAGGCGCAGCCCCGTGCGCTTGGCAAAGCCGAGGGCGAACCCGTCCGTGCAGACCAGGATCCATCCCTCGTCTCCCGCGGCCTCTCCGGGCGCGAGGTCCACCGTCTCCCCCTTGAGGTAGCGAATCACGCGGACGTCCTCCGAGGGAAGGTCCACGCAGGAAGAAAAGGTCTGCGGCGACAGGGTCATGGCCAGGGCCTGGTACGGCTCGAAGCCGTGCTTTTTGATCTCTCCGAGAAGGAGGCCCGTGCGCAGATACCCGAGACTCCTGTCCAGAGGCGCCCCCTTGGGCACCGCGTAAAGAAGGTCTCCCTTGACGACGGCGTCGCAGCCGTCAAAGTCCCGCCCGATGCGGGAAAAGACCGGGTCTGTGCCCAGGATCTCCGCCACGCTGCGGCGGTCGGCCGGGAAGGACGATGCCTGCCCCTGCGGGAGCGGCGCATCCGCGCTCTTCTCGAACAGCGCGAGAAAGTGTCCCTCTCCCACCGTGCGGTGCGGATAAAAGCGCGCGCAGCCGGACAGCCCCTTTCGGCCGTCCTCCATGCCGCCCGTCTTCTCCACAGGGACAAGGGAGAGCTCCGGATGCTGCTCCAGGAGCCACAGGACGTTGTCCTCGTCCTCCTCTTCCGAGAAGGTGCAGGTGGAATACAGGAGCTTTCCTCCCGGCGCCAGCAGGGCCGCGGCCGCGGTCAGGATGCTTCTCTGCAGCGGCGCGAACTCCTCCGGGCCGCGCTTTTCCCACGCGGGCACCATGGAGGGCTCGCGGCGGAACATCCCCTCGCCGGAGCAGGGCGCATCCACCAGGATCTTGTCAAAGCGCCCCGGGAACAGAGAAGCCAGTTTTTCCGGGAGCTCGCAGGAGACCGCCATATTGCCGATGCCGAACCCCTCCAGGTTGCGCAGGAGGGCGCGGCTGCGCGAGCGGCTCACGTCGTTCGAGAGAAGGAAGCCCGTCCCGCCCAGCTTTGCGCCGAGAGCCGTGCTCTTCCCGCCCGGTGCGGCGCACAGATCGAGGACCGTATCTCCGGGCTCCACTGGCAGGAAGGCCGCCGGCGCCATGGCGCTGGGCTCCTGCAGATAATAGAGCCCCGCCGCGTACCAGGGATGGCGCGAGGCGCGCTCCTCCCCGGCGAGGACGAAGCCGCAGTCGCACCACGGCACGGGCTCCAGAATAAACGGACTGCGGGAGAGAAACTCCCCCGCACTCAGTTTCATGGCATTGACACGAAGGCCCGCGCGCGGCCGCTCCTCGAGGGAAGCCAGGTACGCGGGCATCTCTTCGCCCAGAAGCCGCTCCATGCGGCTCCGATAGGTTTCCGGAAGCCGCGCCGTCACGACAGATCCTGCCGTTTCTTGCGCGCGGCGATGGCGTCCAGCTTGGTGTTGAACTCGTGCAGACGCGGAAGATCCGCGGTCTTGTAAAGTTCGTAGAACTCGTTCTGGATATTGGCCATGGCCTCCTTGTTCTCGGTCTCGTACAGGGACTGGATGTTGTTCAGGATGTCGTACACGACGTTGGCCTTTTCGGAGAAGAAGCGCTGGGCGTCCATCACCTCGTCACGGATGGAGGACATCTCCGAATCCATGGCCAGAAGGGCGTCGGCCGCGCCGCGCAGGCGCAGACGGATGTTCTCCGGCACATTGCCCTCGTACTTGTACTGCAGGGAGTGCTCCAGCGTGGCCCAGAAGTTCATGGCCATCGTGCGGATCTGGATCTCCGCCTGGACCCTCTGGGGCCCCAGGATGGTCTCCACGGCGTACGACACGACGATGTGGTAGCTCCGGTAGCCGCTCTCCTTCATGCCGAGCACGTAGTCGTCTTCGGAGAGGACCTCCATGTCCGTGCGGCCGCGGATGATCTCCACCACGCGGGGGATATCCTCCACGAACTGGACGATCAGACGGATCCCGGCGATGTCCTCGATGTGTTCGGGAGCATCCTCGGCCTCGATTCCCTTTTTCTGGCACTTTTCCAGAATGCTGGAGAGGGTCTTGACGCGCCCTTCCACACGCTCGATCGGGGAGTACAGACCGAGACGCTCGTACTGATTCACCATCTGCCGGAACTTGCCCGTGAGTTCTTCCACGGCCTGTTCGTACGGCATCAGGATCTTTTTCCACATCGTGATTTCCATGAGTTACGCTTTGATCTCCCTCAGCACTTCGAGAACGAAGTCATACAGCCGTCCCACGGAGGCGATTCCCATGCGCTCGCGCGGGGTGTGGATATCGATGAGTTCCGGCCCGATGGACACGCAGTCCAGACCGGGGAGTTTCTCGCTCAGAAGGCCGCACTCGAGTCCCGCGTGGATGACTTCCACCACAGGCTCCTGTCCGGTCTTCTCGCGGTAGATTCTGGTGCACAGATCGCGCAGGACGCTGTCGCGCTTATACTCCCATGCGGGATAGACGCCGGTGTGCTCGTACGTGCCGCCCAGGTAGGACACGAGGAACTCGAGCCTGCGGCGCAGCTGACGGCGCGCGACGCTCTTGGAACTGCGCAGGGAATAGCGCACGTGCAGGGCGTCCTCCGTGAGGCGCAGCACGCCCAGATTGAGGGACGTCTCCACCAGTCCGGGGATGTCCGTGCTCATGGCCTGGACGCCGCAGGGGGCCTCCAGAAGCAGGAACGAGACCTTCTCCTGATCGGGAGCGATCAGGGCCTCTACCGTCTGCACGCCCTCCACCGTCACCTGAAGGCTCGCGTTCGGATCCGCGGCGCCGTACAGGCTCTTCCACTCGTTCCGGTAGTTCTCCGCCATCTCGAGGATCTCGCTCACCTCACCCGGTTCCACGGCGATTCTCGCCTCGGCACGCACCGGGATGGCGTTGTCCTTGCTGCCTCCATTCAGGGAGATGACAGCGAAGCTGTACTTCTCCTCCAGGCCGTAGAGCAGGAAGGTCAGGAGCCTGCAGGCGTTGGCGCGCCCCTTGTTGATCTCCGTGCCGGAGTGGCCGCCGATCAGGCCTTCCACCACGAAATGCAGGACGGCGCCGCGCACTTTGTATCTGTTGACAGGCAGGCACAGGTCCGTGCGCATGCCGCCGGCACAGCCCACCGTAAAGACGCCCTCCGCCTCGGAATCGAGATTGATCATCAGGCGGGCGTCCACCGCGGACAGGTCGATCCCCGCGGCGCCCTCCATGCCCACCTCTTCTTCGGTCGTGAAGATGCAGGTGAGTTCCGGGTGCTGCGCATCCGGCTCGTCCAGAATGGCCAGCATCATGGCGACGGCGATGCCGTCGTCACCGCCCAGGGTCGTGCCCTCCGCGGTCACGTAGCCGTCCTCGACTTTGAGGCGCAGCGGGTCTTTGGTGAAGTCGTGATCCGAGCCGGCTTCCTTTTCCGCCACCATGTCCAGGTGTCCCTGGAGAATGACGCCGGGCGCGGCCTCGTACCCGCGGGACGCAGGCTTTTTGATGATGACGTTGTTCAGCTCGTCCTGCTGAAACCACAGGCCCCTCTCCCGCGCGAACGCCGCGCAGTAGTCGCTGATTCCCTTTGTGTTATACGAGCCGTGAGGAATGCGGCTGATGTCCTCAAAGTACGTGAACACCTTCTCCGGCTTAAGCCCGGACAGCACTCTGTCCATACCGAACCTCCAATGATAAGATTTCAGAAAGAAAAGGGGCTCCGCAACGCGCGAAGCCCCTGCTTGATTTCAGCGTTCAGGCTCAGTCCTCGATGAGCTGGATCTCTCCCTCCTGGGAGGTCTCCGGGCGGAGCTGCGCGCGGTTGCCGGCGACGACGTCCAGGCTGCTCTTGAGCTGGGACAGGAGGCCGTCATACTGGGCGCGGGCGCCGTCCATCGAGGAGGAAATGATGGCCTGCAGGCTCTTGAGGAGATCGTCCGTATAGCCGATCGCGCCCTCGCGGATCTCGCGGGCATCTTCCGTCGCATTGTCCACGATCTGCTGCGCCTGGGCGTTGGCCTGCTCCAAAAGGTCGTTGGCCTGCGCCAGGGACTGCTGCATGATCTCGTGCTCGCTGATGAGCTGGTTGCTGCGGCGGGACGCCTGCTCGATCATCTGATCCGCCTTGGCCTGAGCCGCGGCCAGGATCTCGTCCTGGTTGGCGATGATCTTCTGATAGCGCTTGATCTCTTCGGGCGTCTTCTCGCGGAGCTCCTCGAGCATCTCTTCGAGCACGTCCTTCTCCACGATGACGTTCTTGTTGTTGAAGGTCTGCGGCTTACAGGTGCCAAGGTACTCTTCGATCTCGTCGATCATCTGCTCGATTCTGCTCATCTTTTCTTATCCCTTCTCTTTTGTTTGACATTTCTCTGCGACCGCATCCGCCACGAAGTCCGGCACGAAAGTGAGGATATCTCCGTGATACCCCGCGACCTCCTTGACCAGGCTTGAGCTCAGGTACGCATATTGCAAATCCGTATTCAGGAACACTGTGTCCAGATGCGGATTTAACGTGCGGTTCATCTGCGCCATCTGCAGTTCGTACTCGAAGTCCGTGACGGCCCGCAGGCCGCGGACGATGACGCTGCTCCCGATCTGCTCGGCAAAATCCACCAGCAGGCCGGAGAAAGAGCACACCTCCACATTGCCGAGACCCTCCGTGGCTCTCACGAGCAGGTCCACACGCTCCTGAGCGGTGAACATGGGGCGCTTGGAGTTGTTCTCCAGGACGCCCACCACGAGACGGTCGAACATGAGCGCGGCGCGCTTGATGATGTCGATGTGTCCGTATGTGACCGGGTCGAAACTGCCCGGATAAATAGCTGTTCTCATGGGGTATGCTCCCTCAGGGACAAAAACAGGTGCATATTGGTTTTATAGGACTTGACCCGGTCCACCGAAAAGTGTTCTCCGGCAATGGCCTGCGGGTCCTCCGACAGCGATTCTTCGATGATCACAAGGGTGTCCGGACCGATGAGGCCGCCGGCCCTGAGCAGTTCCAGCATCTCCTGCGCGAGCCCCTTTCCGTACGGCGGATCCATGAAGATGACGTCGAACGGGGCGTGGCCGGAAAGACGCGCTGCCGCGGCTTTCGCGGATACGGGCAGGAGGGATGCACGCCCGGAAAGGCGGGTCTTTTCAAGGTTCCTGCGGATGCAGGCTGCGGCATCCCGGCTCTGGTCCACAAAGACCGCTTCCGCCGCGCCGCGGGACAGTGCCTCGATCCCGATACCGCCGCTTCCGGCGAACAGATCCAGGAAGGAAGCGTCCGGAATGCGGGGAGCGATCATGTTGAAGAGAGTCTCCTTGATGCGGTCCTGCGTAGGCCGTGTAGCCTGACCCGCAGGCGTTTCCAGCGGTATATGTCTGGCGCTCCCGGCGATGACGCGCACTGCCTCTCTCCTCTCCAGGCCAAAGTATTCCACAAATCATGGTAATGCATTTTTTCTTAGAAGTCAACCGAAAATGAGCGGAATGAGAGAATTACATAAGTTTTATTTTCGAGGAGGGAAAAGATGGTGGAGAATGCAGGGAACAGAGGAATCGGAAAGCTGGGGACACGATGGTGGAATTTACGGGATAGGGGTGATTGGAGAGCCGAGCGACACGGTGAGGCAGCTCGAAAACGCTGACGCGTTTTCTCGCTGAGGGACGGTATGCAAAGCCTGCGGAGGACAGCAATAAAGCAATTATTCCGAAGGCGGAGTCTAAGCTCGCTTTCACTCTCCCATTCGACCGCAGGCACGTGCTTCGCACGCACCTGCACACAGGAATAGCCCCCGGAATGAGAACAGGTTCTCTCCCGGGGGCTATTCTGTGTGCAGTCCGCTGACGCGGCCTGCGGTCGATAAGCGGTATGCTTACGCCTTGGCGATGATTTCCTTCTTGTTGTAAGAGCCGCAGGCTTTGCAGACACGGTGAGGCATCATGAGCTCGCCGCACTTCGGGCACTTCACAAGATTCACGGAACTCATCTTCCAGTTGGCTCTGCGGCTGTCTCTGCGGGCCTTGGAGGACTTATTCTTAGGGCAAATCGACACAGGTTCCACCTCCTTATAGATTTTTAATTCTGCGGCTTTTCCTGTGCCGCCGTAAAAACATCAAGGGCTGCCGCCATGCGCGGATCCCGGGGCGCCATCTCGCACCCGCAGGGGCCGTCCGCCAGATCCGCTCCGCAGATCGGACAGATGCCGCGGCAGTCTTCCCGGCAGAGAACCTTCATGGGGGCGTTCAGATGGAGCAGGACCGTGATCCACTCCTCCACGTCCAGTTCCGCGCCGTGAAGATAGGGCGTTTCGTCCAGGTCCGCCAGCCGCTCCTCCTCCGTCCGGGAGAGGTCCACCTCTTCCGTTTCGTCCAGAGGGATGCGCACCGGGGCAGGACGCAGGCACCGGTCGCAGGAAGCCTGCAGGACGGGAGCGCCCTCGATGGAGAGGGACACTTTTTTTCCGCCCGCGCCGCGCGCCGTGATCCTGACGTCTTCCTCCCAGAGAAGGGGGACGTCCGCACCCTCTTTCCTGAGGGAGGGCAGATCCGGCCGAACGCGCATTTCCAACGATTTTCCGGGGTCTTCCAGGAGTTCTAAGAGCAGGATCCTCATAAAACCTCCTTGATACGCAAGTATGTATTATATCTGCGGGCGAACGCTTTGTCAACCAAAAAGTTCGCCCGCACGACGCTTTCCGTTCTTACTTGTCCTGGGCCTGCGCCTGGACGGCGGTGATGGCCACAACGCCCACGATATCATCCGCGATGCAGCCGCGGGACAGGTCGTTGATGGGCTTCGCGATACCCTGGGTCACGGGGCCGTAGGCCTCGGCCTTGGCAAGGCGCTGCACGATCTTGTAGCCGATGTTGCCGGCATCCAGATCCGGGAAGATCAGAACGTTGGCCTTGCCGGCCACTTCGCTGCCGGGAGCCTTGGAGGCGCCGACGGAAGGCACCATGGCGGCGTCAGCCTGCAGCTCGCCGTCGATGGCGTACTGCGGGTACTGCTCCTTGGCCAGACGGGTGGCCTCCACGACCTTGTCGACATCCGCGTGAGCGGCGCTGCCCTTGGTGGAGTGAGACAGCATGGCGACGTAAGGCTTCTCCTGCACCAGGAGTTCGAAGCTCTCCGCGGAGCAGCCGGCGATGGAAGCCAGCTTCTCGGGATCGGGGTTCTGCTCCAGACCGGAGTCCGCGAAGATGAAGGTGCCGTTGGCGCCGTACTCGCAGTCCGGGACGACCATCAGGAAGAAGGCGGAAACGAGCTTCACGCCGGGCTTCGTCTTGATGATCTGCAGGGAAGGACGCAGGGTGTTGGAGGTGGAGTGGCAGGCACCGGACACGACGCCGTCCGCATCGCCCATCTTGACCATCATGCAGGCGTAGTACATATAGTCGCCAAGCAGGGTCTTGCGGGCCTGCTCTTCGGTCATGCCCTTGCTCTTGCGCAGTTCCACGAAGGCATCGATATAGCCCTGAGTCTTCTCAGAGGTAAAAGGATCGATCAGGGTGGCACCGGTGATGTCCAGACCCTTGGAGTTCTCTGCGATCTCTTCGGGCGTGCCGATGATGATCAGGTTCGCGATTCCTTCTTTGAGGATGGTCTGCGCGGCCTCGAAGGTGCGGCGGTCCATGCTTTCCGGAAGGATGATGGTCTTCTTATTCGCTTTGGCTCTGGCTTTGACGGTGTCGATGAATCCCATGAGAAAGTTCTCCTTTCAGTTCTTGCGTGTGTCCGGACAGGCCGGCCTTTCTATTTTACAGTATACGGGCTGAAAAAACAACCGCAAATCCACGAAAAAGCGTGCAGTATTGCGGTTTTTTTCGTGCGGAATATACTGCCCGCGGTGCCGTTTCCGCACCGCGGCACATCCGCCTCTGCTTCTGCGCAGAGAAGCAGCAAGCGTATGATCTGCCGGTGTTCCCGCGGCTCAGCCGAGTCTCTCCCGCCCCTGTTCGATGGAGCGCTTCAGCAGCCACATCGCGAAGAAGGCGCTCAGGACCTCCGAGACCGGCAGTCCCGCCGCCATGCCGACCTCGCCGAAGAGCCGGTCGAACACGAACAGGATCGGCAGGTACAGGAGGATGTTGCGCGTCACCGCGTGCAGAATCGTGCGCTTTCCGTCCCCCATGGCCTGCATGCAGAAAGAAGAACTGTAGTTCAGAAACTGCACCGGGGAGGCGAGGCAGCGAATCCGCAGGAACACGGCCGCGTAGGTCACGGTCTGCAGCGCCCTCGCCGCGTCGCCCGCAGACGTGCTCAGGAACAGGCGCACGGCCTGCGAGGCAAAGACAGAGAACAGGACCACGGCGCAGCCCGAGGCCGTCAGGCCAACCTTTCGCGCCGTCCGGATGACCTCCCGCATCCGGTCATGGTCGCCGGAGGCGTAGTTGTAGGCCACGATGGGCATCATGCCCTGGCACAGACCCATGTTGAAGGCATTGGGGATGCGCTCCACCTTCATCACGATTCCGATGCCGGCCAGCACCATATCGTTGTGGGCCGCGGCCAGCATGTTCAGGAAGATGTTGCCCACGTCGAACATCGCCGTGAGGATGGCCGAAGGGACGCCCACGGAGAGGATGCTCTTCACGCCCGCCCTGCTGATCTGACGCACGTATGAAGGCGAGATGCGCAGAGGGGAGGTCTTCCCGGCACGGATGTAGGCGATCAGGAGATACAGGAACGCCAGCGTATTGGACAGAGCCGTCGCGATCGCCGCGCCGATGACCTCCTGCCCGCGCGGGAGCAGAACGAACATGAACAGCGGATCCAGGACGGCATTGAGGATGCCGCCACCCGAAAGGCCGATGCTGGCCTTCCCGGAGTATCCGGCGTTGCGCAGGAGCTGCGCCAGCACCAGCGAGGTGAGCGAGGGGATGCCCCCGATAACGATCACGATCAGGGCGTAGCCGGAGGCAAAGCCGATGGTATCGTCCGAGGCGCCGAGGAAGCGGAGAATCGGCGTCAGGAAGATCCCGATCAGGGCGGAATACAGGGCCGCGGCCGCGATCGCGCCCCAGAACGAAAAGGCGCTGGCGCGCTGCGCCTCCTCCGGCCTGCCGGCGCCCATCATGCGCGCGACCTGGCTCCCGCCGCCGATGCCGAACAGGTTGGAAATGGCGACGCTCATCATCACCATGGTCAGCGTGAGCGTGGTGGCCCCCATCATATAGGCGTTCCCGGTCCGGCCGATGTAGAAGGCGTCCACCATGTTGTAGATCAGATTGATCATCTGACTGATGATGGTGGGAACCGCCATGATGCGCAGGGCCTCTCCGACCGGGACGCTTCCGAACAGTTCGTCTTTGCTGTAGTTCTCTCTCTTCACGCGTCTTCCCCGCTCTTCCGGATGAAGACCGACGGCAGGCCGATCTCCTCTCTTCCGCCGACTTCTCCGGAACGCAATCACAAAAGACGGGGCCCCGCCCCGTCCGAACCGTTACTCTGTGCAGTTCAAGTATAGGCCCGGCTCCGCAAAAACGCAAGAAAAACATGTCCCCGTCTACCCGCAGGCGGCGTTTCGTGCTATACTTTTTGGAGACAGAGACCGCGCACCGCACGGAACTATTCCCCATAAGACGCCGCTCTGTCTCCCGTCCGGAGACAGCCGGCACGGATACGTCAAAGGAGTAGACATGAAGGTCGCCGGCATCATCGCGGAATACGATCCCTTTCACAGAGGCCACGCCTATCACCTGGCGCAGACGCGCCGGGCGACGGGGGCGGACTTTGTGGTGATCGCGCTCGCCGGGGACTTCGTGCAGCGCGGCGGCCCCGCCATGTTCGGTCAGAGTCTCCGATCCCGCATGGCTCTGTCCTGCGGAGCGGACCTGGTCATCTCCCTTCCCTATCCCTTCTCCTGCGCCTCCGCCCGGGACTATGCCTCCCGCGCCGTCGCCCAGTTTGCCGCGATGGAGTGCATGGACTTTCTCTCGTTCGGCTGCGAGATTCCTGCGGCGTACCCGTCCGACAAAACGGGCGGGACAGAATCCGAGGCCTGCCGGTCCGGAGTGTCCGCGGAAACGGAGGCAGAGGCATACCGGTCCGCGGAGCGCGATGACATCGAAGATCCGTCCGGGAGCCAGGTCTCTGCCGACGTCTCTCACCGCAGGCCTGACAGCCGCCTTCTCTCCGACCTGCGCCGCGCCGCGCATATCCTGACCGCGGAGCCGGAGGCGTTCCGCGCCGCCCTGAAGGCCGGCCTTCGCCAAGGCCTCACCTTCCCCGCCGCGCAGCAGGAGGCCCTTCTCGCCGCGGATCCCGGCCTCGCCTCCTTAAACCTCTCCTCACCCAACCTGATTCTCGGGCTGGAATACCTGAAGGCCCTTGAAGCATCCGGGGCCGGCATCGAGCCGGTCCTCATTCCCCGCGTCGGCGCGGGACACGACCAGGCCGCGGCTCCGGCAGGCCCCGAAACATGCGGCACGGCGGAAGCGGTCTACTCCGAAACGATCGCCTGCGGCCCGCCTGAAGCGCCTTCTTCCGCCACAGAAGCTTCCGATCCCTCCGGCTTCCTGAGCGCCTCCGCCATCCGTGCGATGCTCAGGGAAGACCGCAGCATCTCCGATGCGGCCGCTGCGGCCGTCCCCGAAGCGGTGCTGCCTCTCCTGGAGGATGCCCTTTGCCGGAAGTATTCCGTTTCTCCTGACGACCTTCTTCTGCCGCTCCTTCTGCGGCTCTCCGGCCTTTCCCGGGAGGACCTGGAAGGCGTCTTCGATCTCCCGCCTGCCCTCGCCGCACGCATCGCGAAGTCCGACAAGACCGCGGGCAGCTTCTCCGCGTACGCGCAGAGCCTCAAGACCCGCGACATCACCGAGGCGCGGGTGCGCCGCGCCCTCGTGCACGCTCTCCTGGAGACCTCGGAAAACGACATGGCGCTGTACAAGGACCCTTCCGCGCTCTATGTTCGCGTCCTGGGCTTTCGAAAGAGCGCCGCGCCCCTTCTGGCGCGCCTCAAAGAGACCTGCACCGTGCCCCTGATCACCTCTCCCGCCCAGGCGCTGTCCGCGCAGGGGGAGGAGGCCCTTCCTCCCGCAGCCGCCGCGCTCCTGCGCGCGGAACTGGCCGCCGCGGAGCGGTACCGCACCCTGCAGCTGGTCCGCGCCGGAGGAGGCGCTTCGGACGATCTGAAGCCCTGGCTGCGCCGGCCGCTCGTGATTCTTGACGCGTGAGACGCAGCGGCAGAAAACGCCCGGGGGCAGTTTTCCTTTTTCAAACACATCGAGACGGTATGTTTGCTCACACATGAAGAAAGCCCTGCTGGCCATGTATGGACAGGCACGGAAGCGGCAAATCTTGCTAATGTTTGTCAAGCAGATTTTTGAAGATTTTGAGGACTTCGAGAACAGAAAAAAGAGTAACCTTAACAAGACCTGCTGTTGCAGGCCAGTAGCTAACGGCTATAATGAAAGTGTACGGGTTTACTTGTAC
>JAFRUR010000028.1 GCA_017438775.1 Lachnospiraceae bacterium
ATAGATTCAACGTTTTTCGAGGTTTTTACCAACACGTTTTGTCCACCCTGTATCTTCTTCAAAACAAGATACAACGGCTGGAACCCTAGTAAAATCAAGGATTCCAGCCGTTTTTACCAACACGTTTTGTCCTATAAGCCACTTTTTCCCCCGGTCCGCCCGCGCCGCGCCTGTATAAAGAAAGCCGCGGGGCTTGCTGCCCCGCGGCCAGGAGGATTTTCGGGCGCTCAGCCCGTATTTTTTTGCACTCGTTTGCGCCCCGTTTCGTTCTCAGTCTTCCTTCTTCATGCGATGCAGCAGGACCATGGAGATCGTGAAGATGATGATCAGCATGATCAGCGACAGCGAGGACGAATACCCGATGTTGAAGTAGGAAAAGCCGGTGTAGTAGGCGTAGATGTTCAGCGTCTGGGTGCTGGTGCCCGGGCCGCCGGCCGTCATCGCCATGATCGAGTCGTAGCGGCGGATGGCGTCCATGATGCGGAACAGGAGGGCCAGCAGGATCATCGGCCGCATCAGCGGCAGGGTGATGTGGAAGAACTGCTGCACCTTGCTCACGCCGTCGATGGCCGCGGCCTCGTAGTAGTCCGGGCTGATCGACTGCACGCCGGCCATCAGGATCATGGTCACGAAGGGCGTGGACAGCCAGATGTCCGTCACGATGACCGTGATGAGCGCCATCTTTCCGTCGCCCAGCCAGTTCACGGGGGCGACCCCGATCAGGCTCAGCAGGTAGTTGAAGATGCCCATGTCCGCGTTGAACATCATGCGGAACATCATACCGGTGACGATGGGCGTGATCATCATGGGGACGATGTACATCGATCGCAGGATGCGGATGGTGCGTCCCTCGCGGGAAAGCAGCAGGGCCGCGCCCATGCCGATGAGCATCTGGCCGGTCACGGTGGTCACCACCTGGACGATCGTGATCCAGATCGCGGACCGGAAGTTGCGGTCGCCGAAAGCGCGCACGAAGTTTCCAAAGCCGATGAACCGGATGTTGTTCATCTGGGTGAACTTGAAGTTGAAGAACGACATCACCACAGAGAACAGGATGGGGACCACGGTCAGGACGAACAGCAGGATGAAGGCCGGGGTGACCAGCATCGTAAACGAGATCTCCCGGGCACGTTTTAAGGATCTTCCGGAGGCGGGTACTGTCTGTTTGCTCATGACTCTCCTCCTTCCTCAGCCCTTGACCGCGCCGCCCATCAGGCCGCGGACGAAGCTCTTCTGCGCGAAGATGGTGAAGGCCAGAATCGGAATGATGACCAGCACGGAAGCCGCGCAGAGCAGACCCCAGTTGGTACCGGAGCTATTGACAAACGACTGGATGAAGATCGTCAGGGTCTTGGTCTTGTTGGCCGTCATGATGACCGCGTAGAAGTACTCGTTCCAGGACATCATGAAGGCGAACATCGCGCTGGTGACCACGCCGGGGCGCACCACCGGGATGCAGACCCGGAGGAAGGCCTGGATGCGCGAGCATCCGTCGATGTAGGCCGCCTCCTCGAGCTCCACCGGCACCCCCTGGAAGAAGCCCATCATGAGCCAGGTCACAAAGGGGAGCACCGTCGTCAGATACATCAGGATCAGGGTGATGTGGTTGTCCGTCAGGCCGAACTGGCTGAACACCACGAAAAACGGAATGATCAGGGACATCGGCGGCACCATGCGGGCCAGGATGATTCCGGTGCCCATAGCCGCGCCGAGCTTGCCGCGGCTGCGCGAAAGCGCATAGCCGGCCGTCAGTCCGAAAACCAGAGAAACTGCCGTGGTCCCTGTCGCGACGATCAGGCTGTTGATGTAGCACTTGATAAACTCCCTGCTGCCAAGGAGCTCCTGATAGTTGTTGAAACTGGGCGTAAAGATCCATTTGAACGGAATCGCGAACGCGTCCATCTTGGACTTCATCGAGGTGGAGATCAGCCAGTACAGGGGGAAGATGGCGATGATGACGAGGATGACCGTCAGCAGCGTCAGCAGGGCGCTCACCATCCTTTTCCGCACTTTCTTCATAAAGAGCCTCTCCCTTCTGTTGCGTTTCGGAGATACGGGAAACCGGGCGGGCGGTCAGGCCCGCCCGGCACTTTTCACGCGAATGATCAGATGACGCCGTCGCGTTTCAGGACCTCTTCGACGTCCTTCCAGAGCTGATCGGTGGCCGTCTTCGCATCCATCTTGCCCAGGGCCACGTCCGCGATGGACACGGCCAGCAGGCTGCGGATCTCAGACATGGAGCCGACCGGCGGGAAGTAGTTGGAGATCGGGTTGTTGGAAAGGGCCTTGTCGACCGCTGCCGCCAGTTCCTGGTTCATGTACTCGTTGATCTTCGGATCCATCAGGACATCCGTGCGGACCGGGCTGGGCTGCACGCCGGCCTTGACCTGGCTCATCTGCACATCGTAACCGGAGACCCACTGCATGACCTTCCAGGCCTCGGCGGGATGCTCGGTCTTGGAACCCATCATGAACAGCCAGGGAGCGCCGATGGCGTGGCCGCCGTCCACGAGGGCGGAGAAGCCGACATCCTTCGCGACCTTGGAGTCGTTCTCGTTCAGGACGTTGCCGGCCAGGATCGAGGTGTCGATCCACATGGCAGCGGTGCCCTGCTGGAACGCCAGCTGGGCTTCCTCAAAGCCGTAGCCGGAGATACCGGTGGGAGCATACTTGTGGAACTCGGCGAAGTACTCGGTGGCCTTCACAGACTCGGGACCGCCGATGTTGGACCACACGACGTTGCCGTTCGCATCTTCCCAGGTGCCGCCGCAGAACATCCACAGCATCGCCCACAGGAAGGTGTTGGCATTGGCTTCGCGGTTCGCGCGGAAGGCGATACCGAACTTGCCGTTGGCCGGATCGTTGATCTTCTGAGCCGCTTCCAGAACGCCCTGCATGGAGGTCGGAGGATTCTCGGGATCCAGGCCGGCTTCCTTGAACATGGCCTTGTTGTAGTACAGGATGGACACGCCCATGTTGTAAGGGACGGCCCACTTCTTGTCGTCGCGGACGACCAGGGACAGCATGGAGTCGGACAGACCGGCCTTCCAGGACGCGTCGGTGATGGTGTCGTCGGCGAGATAGGTCTCGATGGGCTGCACCAGGTTGCCGTCCAGGACGGTGCCCAGCGTGTTCAGGGAGACCATGACCACGTCGTAAGCGTTGCGGGACAGACCCAGGGTCATCTTCTCAGCATAGCTGGCCTCGGCGATCAGTTCCGCGTTGACCTTGATGCCGGTCCTCTTCGTGAACTCGTCGAAGTAGGTGGCCAGATCCTGGATCTGAGCGGAGTCGCAGAGAGCGACGTTGATGGTCACGTCAGACTGCGGGGCCTGGGTCTCGGGGGTCTGGGTCTCAGGGGCCTTCGTCTCGGGAGCCTTGGTCTCGGGAGCCTTGGTGGTGGTGGGAGCAGCAGTGGTCTGAGGCGTGTTGCCGCCGCAGCCGGCCAGCAGGCCGACGACCAGGACAAGCGCCATCAGAAGTGCCAACAGTTTCCTTGCCTTCATGTTCTCTTCCTCCTTGTTTTATGCGTTTCTATGCCGGTGTCCCGGCGATGCGCGGCCCAGCCGCGCAGTGAAACCTGTGTTGTGATGCCTCCGGCCTCAGGCGCCCCTGCGGCGCCGGTCCCGTCCGGGGACGGTCCGCGGAAGGCCTCAGCTTTCATGCATCCGATCTGCCAGGGCCCGGTACAGGGCCCGGTATGCGGCAAATCCTTTTTCGTAAACGGCTCTGTCGGTCTCCTCCGGCAAAAGCCTTGTCTTTTCCGGGTTCCAGAGGCGCACCGTCTGCGGCCCCTCCGCCTCCCCGGCGCACATCGCCGCGAGGAAGGCATCGCCGTAGGCAGCTCCCATGGTGACCTCGCAGATCCGCACGTCCTTTTCGTTCACGTCGCAGATCATCCGCATCCAGGCCGTATTGAGCGTTCCGCCTCCGGCCGCCGTCAGGGTCTGCGGAGCGGCCCCGGCCTCCTCCATCACGGAGAGGTTGTCGCGGATGCCGTAGGCCACGCTCTCCAGGAACGCCCGATAGAGATGCTCCTGGGTGTGTCCATGGGTGAGTCCGAAGATGACGCCTTTGGCCTGCGGGTCGTTGAGGGGCGTCCTCTCTCCCGCAAAATACGGAAGGACGGTCAGGCCGCCGCTCCCGGCCGGGATCTTCTCGGCCTTGCGCGCCAGGACCGCATAGGGGTTTTCCCCGGTCCGCTCCGCCTCCGCCGCAGTCTCGCGGGAAACTTCCCGCAGGAACCATTTCGTGAGGGAGCCGGCGCTTCCCATCCCGCCCAGCAGGCAGTGGGTGCCGGGGAACAGCCACGGCGCGCACCAGAGGCGCGGCTCGATGGCGTCGGCCTGCGTCACGCAGATCATGAACGCCGTGGAGCCCAGCATCAGCATCGTGTCGCCCGGATCCATCACGCCCACGCTGACGGCCTCCGCCGCCGCGTCGCAGGTCCCGGCCGCCACGGGGATGCCGGCGGGAAGTCCGAACTCCGCTGCCGCCTCCGCGGTCACGGTGCCTGCCGCCTCGGCGGTCCAGGAAAGTTCGGGAAGCCTTCCCTCGCAGCCCAGGGCGCGGCACATCTCCGTGTCCCAGGTCTGCTTCTCAAAATTGTACAGGGGCGTGTAGCCCGCGCAGGCCGTGTAATGATCGATGACCGCGCGGCCCGTCAGGCGGTGGACCAGATAGGTCGTGGACGTCATGAAGACGGCGGTCTTTTCGAAGATCTCCGGCTCGTGCCGGCGGATCCAGGCGATCTTGGGGCCCGCGGCCTGCGTGCTGAGTGCGTTGCCGCAGCGGCGCAGGATCTCTTCTTCTCCCCAGGCCTCGTTCAGTTCCCGGATCTCCTCCGTGGCGCGGGTGTCGATGCCGTACAGGATGGCGGAGCGCAAGGGGCGTCCCTCCGCATCCACCGGGAGCACGCAGGGGCCGATGGCGGACAGAGCCGCCGCCGCGATCTCTTCGGTCCCGACGCCGGCCTCCTCCTTGAGGCGGGCGATCAGGGTCTTCGCGTCGCGGACCCAGACGCCCTCCGCGTCGTGCTCGTAGAGGCCGGGACCGGCCTGCGCCGTCTCATGGTCGACGGCCGCCCGGGCCAGGATCCTGCCCTGCCCGTCCGCGAGCACGCCCTTGGACTGCGACGTTCCGATATCGATGCCCAGAAACACTTTCCGCTTCATGAAACCTCCGCCGCAGCGCGGCCCGGATCTGTTTCTTCTCTTCAGATACACCGGCGGTCTCTGCCCCTGCCGGCGGGCAGCCGGGGCGCTGTCCGATCCGCCCTGTTACTCGTAGCACCTCTCGAAGACGGCGCCTGCGGGCATCTCCCGCACCATTTCCTCCACGAGGGCGGCGAGCTGCGCCAGATCCCGCAGGTCCACGGTCTCCACCGGGCTGTGGGAGTAGCGGCACGGGAAGCCCAGATCGATCGTGGCCACGCCCTGTTCCACCAGCTGAACGTAGGACGCGTCCGTGAGGATCCCTGTGGAGACGAACCGCTGCACGGGGATATCCAGTTTCCCGGCCGCTTCGACAGTCTTTTCAAACAGGAGCGGGTGAGGCAGCGTCCCGTTCAGGGTGCCGCGTCCGTGGAAGTTGTACATGCCGACGGCGGGGCCTCCGCCCAGCTTCACGGGGAGCATGCCGCGGGTCTGCGGGGTGTCTCCCGTGAGGACGATGTCCAGGCACACGGCCCAGTCGGGCCTGACCTGCTGCGCCGCCACCAGGCCGCCGCGCAGGTTGTATTCCTCCTGCACCGTCGCGACGAGGTAGACGTCGTAATGCTCGGGATGCTTCTGCGCCAGATGCTCGCCCACTTCCATGATGGCCGCGCAGCCGCCGCGGTTGTCCAGGGACGTACCCGCGCAGCGGTGCTCCCCCAGTTCCTCGAAGTGCGGCCGGTAGACCACCGGGCAGCCCACCTCGATGCCGAGGGCATGCACTTCCTCCGCGGAGGAGGCGCCGATGTCGACGGACATCTGCTTCACGGGCGTCACGACATACTTCTCTTCCGGCGCCGTGATGTGGTGGGACTTGTTCCCGATGATGCCGGGGATCCAGGCTCCCGCCTCTGTCCGCACCAGCACCTGCAGGGCCGGCAGGACCTTTTCAGGGATGCCGCCCAGGCGCTCCACCCGCAGGAACCCGTCCGGTTCCACGTCCCGCACCACGAGACCGAGCTGGTCCATGTGGGCGAAGACCATGACGCGCCGCGCGTCCTTCTTCCCGCAGGCGAATTTGGCGATGACATTGCCGCTCACATCCGTGCGGACTTCGTCCGCGATCTCCTCATAAAACCGCTTCAGATAGCGGCCGGCCTCCTGCTCGTACCCCGAGGGGGCCGGAAGCAGGCAAAGGTCTTTCAGATGCTCACGCAGCGACATGGCAGGTTCTCCTTATCAGTGACTTTCGTATCGCGGCCGCCGTTACGGCGTCACGTCGTTGACCAGCACGACCTTGAGGACTTCGTTCGGCTTTTCGACCACCGTGCGGATGGCCTCTCCGGTCTGGGTGAACGAGAATCTGTGGGTGATCAGAGGCTTCACGTTGATCTTGCCGGAATTGACCATGGCGATGCCCATGTCGAGTTCCACGTCGAAACCCGTGCAGCCCACGCAGTTAAGTTCGCGGTGCAGGATCGGATACAGGTGGAAGCTCTTGACCTCGTCGCTGGCGGCACCGAAGAACACCAGGGTGCCGCGCTTGCGGGTCATCAGGCAGGCCTGACGGTAGGTCTCTCCGAAGCCCGCGCTCTCGATGGTCACGTCCGAGCCGATGCCGCCGCAGAGCGAGCGCACCGCTTCGATCGGATCCAGCTCGCGGGAGTTGACCACATAGTCCGCGCCCAGCTGCTTGGCCAGTTCCAGGTGGAACTCCGAGACGTCGACGGCGATGACCGTCTGCGCGCCCGCGGCGCGCGCGGCCTGGATCATGCAGAGTCCGATGGTGCCGGCGCCGATCACAGCCACCTTGTCTCCGATCTTCACGCCTGCACGGTTGACCGCGTGGATGGAGTTGGAGACGGGCTCCATGAGCGCGCCCTCCTCAAAGGACATGCTGTCGGGCAGGACGTGCAGATGACGCTCCTTCAGAGCCACGTATTCGGCCATCGCGCCCTGGCGGAAGCCGCGCAGGTTCGAGCCGATGATGCCGCCCTCTTCGCAGATGTTGTACCAGGCGTGTTTGCAGGCGTAGCACTTACCGCAGGAGAACTGGGGATCAATGACCACCCGGTCTCCGGGCTTGAACTTTTCTGCGCCGGGGCCGCAGGAGACGACCACACCGGCGGGCTCGTGGCCCATGATCAGGCCGTCGACGCGGCCGATGGAGTTCTCATCCAGGAAGCCGTGGACGTCCGATCCGCACAGGCCGACGGCCTTCATCTGGATCAGGTACTCGCCTTCTCCCGGCACGGGATCGATCACGTTCTCGATCTCGATGCGCCGGGGCTTGTTGCGAATGACTGCTGCCTTCATAATTTTGCGCCCTCCGCCTTGACGATATCGATGAATTCCTTCATGGCCTTCTCCGGATCCTCCGCGGACAGGAGCGGCTCTCCGACCACGATGACGTCCGCGCCGTTGCGCACGGCCTGGACGGCCTCTTCCGCATCATACACGGCATACGACAGCGGGGTGTCCACCAGCTCGTTGACCTTCTTCAGAGTCTCCAGCGGGGAGGCGTTCGGGTTCTCCCGCTTCTGATCCACGCCGAAATGAACCATGATGTAGTCCGCGCCCATGGCCGCGTACTTCTGGGCGGCCGCCACGGGGTCCGCCACGTTGAAGAGGTCCACCGTGACGTCGACGCCCTGCTTCTTGCCCTCTTCGATGGTCTCACGCACGGTGATGTCGGGGCAGAGGCCCGTCACGGTGACGTTCTGGCCGCCGTACTCGCGGACCGCGGTCACGTAGCGCTTCGCGCCGGCCAGGACCATCATGTCCACCAGGATGTAGGTATCCGGAAAATGATCCCGCATATAGCGGATGGCGTGCACGCCCTGGAACTTGTTCAGGGGGTTGCCCACCTCGATCCAGTCCGCACCGGCCCGCATGGCACATCCCGCCAGGTAGACGGCGCGCTCGTTATCTGTGACGTCAATAGCCATCTGAATGATAGGTTTCATCGTTTTATGCCCTCCTGATCTCATGGACCTTATCCATAAAGCGCTTGACGCGCTCTTCGTCTACCGCGTTTTCAAACTTGCCGTCGATCTTGAAGGTGGTGCCGACCACCGCGCCGTCCGCGATGCCCAGGATGCGCTCCACCGTGTCGATGCGGCAGCCGGTGTTGGCCAGGACCACCGTCCCGGGCACCGTGTTCTTGACGGCCTTCAGGGTCTCCGGATCCGTCTCCGAGCCCGCCGTGGCGCCCGAGACGCACAGGGCGTCGGGCCGGCAGTTGAACACCGTGGTCTTCGCGATGGACTCCACGGAACGGTCCGCCATGTACTTGGCCGCCTCCGGAACGATATTAAAGAGGAGCTTCACGTTTTCCGCACCGATGGCGTACTGATGACGGACGGTATTGCCGCAGTCCGTGTTCCAGACGCCGAAGTCGCTCGCGTACACGCCGGTGAAGATCTCGCGCACGAACTTCGCACCCGTGGCCATGGCCAGATCCAGAGAAGCCACCGGATCCCACAGGCAGTTCACACCGTAGGGGACCCTGACCTCCGATTTCAGCTCTCCGATGATGCGCGCCATGGCAGCCACGGTGACGCACTCTACCTTCGTCAGATAGGGAAGGCTGTATTCATTGCTGAACATGATGGCGTCCACGCCGCCGTTCTGGAGAGCGCGGACGTCCGCCGCCGCCTTCTCCACAACCCAGTCCATGCCGCGGGCCTTGTCGTACCCGGGATCCCCGGGGAGCGCCTGAAGATGGCACATGGCAATGATGGCCTTCTCTGTTCCCAGTGTTTCTTTCAGCCAACTCATGGGAATTCCTCTCCTCCTTTGTTTCAATTCGGGTTTTTCCCTGTCTGCATCTTACAATATCTCTCATCTTTTTGCAACTTATTTTTTCAATTTCTTGCAACTTTTCGCTAGATACTTGCTCGTTTTTGTCATCTTTTGCTCTCTTTGATTTGCCTCTCTATCTGCCGAAAGCATAAAAATTGTTGAAAAATCGCGGTTTTTTGCTCTTTCTCCTCCAATTTTAAACTTTAACATTCCGATTGACGTTTTTGCAAATCGATGCTACTATGAAAAAGACAAAAATTTGCAGCTCCGCTCTCAGAAAGGAGTGTCCCGTTTTGTTACCGACAGAGACCGCGGCCAGTCTTCCTGCCGTTCGCCGCTCCAACATTTTAAATTTCGTCGATGCCTCCGGCAGCGCCACGATCCGCGAACTCGCCGTCTTCCTGAATGTATCCGAAGCCACCGTTCGGCGCGACCTGGATGAACTCGATGCAGAGAAGATGCTCGAGCGCACCCGCGGCGGCGCCCAGTCCCTGCGCACCACCCGCACCGCCTTCGAGGCCGCCTACCGCGACAAGGCCTCCCTCATGGTCGAGGAAAAACAGCGCATCGGCGCCTGTGCCGCTTCTTATGTAGAAGACGGAGACACCATCCTACTGGACACCGGCACCCCCACCCTGCAGATCGCCTCGCAGCTGGCGGAGAAGAAAAACATCACCGTCATCACGTACGATCTCTACATCGCCACCACCATCGAACTGGACGCCTCCTCCACCCTCATCGTGCCCGGCGGAACGCGCCGCCCCGGCTTCGGTGTCCTCGTCGGCCCGGTCACCAAGGCCTTCCTGCAGGGCATCCGCGTGGACAAGACTTTCCTCGCCGCGGACGCGGTAAGTCCCGAGTTCGGCGTCTCGAACGCCACCCTGGACGAGGCCGACCTCAAAAAAGTCCTGATCAGCGCCGCGCAGAAGGTCTTCCTGGTGGCCGACCACTCCAAGTTCGGCGGCGTCTCCCTGGTCCGTGTGTGCCCTCTCTCGGACGTGGATCTCATCCTCACCGACAAGGGCCTGCCCTCCGCCCAGCAGGAAAAGCTGACCGAAATGGGCTGCACCTACCTGATGCTGTGACCGCACCGTCCCTGCCGGCCGTTCCCGGCTGCTTTTCCTGCCGGAGCAGGACTGCCGCAGGGATGCGGGGCCGTCCGGGAAACGAATGGTTTCCGTTTTTGACGGCTTCTCTTCTTTATCGAATCAAAAAGGACCGCCCGCGGGCGGTCCTTCTTCTTAATCAAAGCGGGCTGCTCATACGGAGCGGCCCGCGGTTTTCCTGTCATATTCCGTTCTTTCCGCCGGCCGCGCAGCGGCGCGGTATCACAGCACTTCGTTCAGGCTCCCGGTCCGGTAGCCCGCAAGATCCACCGCGGCGTACGAAAAGCCGGCTTCCTTCATGGCGGCGTTCACGGAGAGCCGCAGGTCTGCGTCCAGGAGCCTCCCCATCTCCCCCGGAAGCAGCTCGATGCGCGCCACGTCCCCGTGCACGCGCACGCGGTACTGCGTAAATCCGAGATCCCGCAGGACCTCTTCCGCGCGGCCGACCCGCGCCAGTCCCTCCGCCGTGATGGTCTCTCCGTACGGGAACCGGCTGGCCAGGCAGGCGAAGGAGGGCTTGTTCCACGTGGGAAGGCCGAAGCGCTCCGACAGGGCGCGAATCTCCTTCTTGGTCAGGCCCGCCTCGCGCAGGGGGCTGCGCACGCCGAGTTCCGCGATGGCACGCATGCCGGGGCGGTAATCCCCCATATCGTCCAGGTTGGAGCCCTCTGCCACACAGGCGAAGCCCTCCTCCCGGGCGATCTCCACAAAGCTGGAGAACAGCGCCTTCTTGCAATGATAGCACCGGTCCTTCGGGTTTTCCGCGAAGTGCGGCACCTGCATCACGTCAAACTCCACCGCGCGCCGGGCGATGCCGCGCTCCGCGCAGAACGCTTCGGCCTCCGTCCGCTCCCGCCCGGGCATCACCGCAGAGACGGCCGTGACCGCCGCGGCCTTATCGCCCAGGGCCTCCCGGGCCGCGTGCAGCAGCAGCGTCGAATCCACACCCGCGGAAAACGCCACGAGGACGGAGCCCATGCCGCGCAGGATCTCCAGGAGCTGTTCATACTTCATTTCCATATTCAATCCTCCGGCGACCAGCTCGGCTGGAGTTTGTCGATCTGCAGCACGCCGTCCGTTTTGGCCGCGATCTGGTAGTGATCCTCGTAGACGATCTCTCCGGGCGTATTGGTGTAAACGAGGAAATACGGCTGGTCATACCGCTCCAGGAGCCAGAGCGCCGGCCGGATCATCTTCATCATCTCGTCCGCGTTCTCGGTCTTGAACCAGCAGACGACCGCCTCCTGCCTCTTGCACTGCGGCGGCCACGGGAGGTTCTCCGAAAACCAGTCGCCCAGTTCGTTGAACAGGTCCGCGTCTTCCTGCTCCATGACCCCGTCCTGGATCATCTGCGCGAACATGCTGAAAACACCCTTGGGATACATCGTGTTTTCCGCAAGGGCCTTGCCCTGGATCCTCAGGTATTTGTAATTCAAGGGATGCTGCATGTTTCACCTCACGCTGCCAAACGCGAACCGTCGGTCCTGTTCCTGTCGACCGGCTCCGTCCGGGGCTCTATCGGCCGTTCTCCGGCTTTTTCTGATTCCATTTTTCGGAGGCCTTTGTGTTTCGCAGGCCCTGTTTTTCAGATCGTTATCTTCCCGCGTTTCTCACACAGTCCTGTCTGCGGTCCGGGGCCTTTCTTGCGCAGCCCGGTTTATCTTCCCGCGATATCCCTCACGACTTTGGACGCGATCAGGAGACCCGCAGCCGCGGGCACGAAGGCCGTGCTCCCGGGCGTCGCGCGGCGGGTGCGGCCCTCTTCTTCTGCGGGCGCTGCGCTTTCCGGCGCGTCTTCCGCATCCGCGGCGCCGGGCGTGAGCGCCGGCTCGTCCGAATAGACCACGGTGAGTGACGTTACGCCGCGCTTTCTAAGTTCGCGCCGCATCACCCGCGCCAGCGGGCAGCTCTCGGTTTTGTAAATGTCCGCGAGCCGGAGCCGGGAGGGATCCAGTTTGTTGCCCGTCCCCATCGAACTGATGACCGGCACGCCCGCGGCCTGCGCCCGCAGGATGATCTCCACCTTGGCCGTCACGGTGTCCACCGCGTCCACCACGTAATCGTAGTCCTCAAACGGAAAAGTGTCCGCGTTCTCCGGCAGGAAGAATTCCTCACGCAGCGTCACCCTGACCTCCGGCCGAATGCTCTGCATCCTCTCCCGCATGACCTCGGTCTTGGGCCGCCCCACGGTCTCACGCGTCGCGATGATCTGGCGGTTCAGATTTGTCATGTCCACGCAGTCGCTGTCCACCAGCGTAAAGGCGCCGATGCCGCTGCGCACCAGGGCTTCGCAGACGTAGCCGCCCACCCCACCGATGCCGAACACCGCCACGTGCGCGCCGGCCAGCCGCTCCATGGCCTCACGGCCGAGGAGCATCTGCGTGCGGGTGAGGGGGGCGGACACTTCAGTTTTTACAATATCGCTCATGATCGTTTTTCCAGAATAAAGATATGAGAATTTCTCTTTCGTTCCGGTTTCGCACGAAAAATTCGATTCTGTTTGTATTATTTTATCATATTCATATTTGTTAGGACAGCAAAAAGTACACAGAACAGAAAGAAGGCTTCCCGGATGGGAGCCTTCTTTCAAAGCATCGAAGCCGTACTTACAGCGGATTCGAAAGTTTCGGTCCTGTTTTACCATTGTTCGATGACGCCTCTTTTTTCGCGTTTTGCTCACGGATGACAATTCCCGCATGGTTCATAGCCGCGTTGTATAACTTCCTCCCGGGTTCCGTGAAAATACTCTTTATTCTTTTCCTTCATTTGTTTGACGCTGCGGCAATTCGGATAATGGAATTTCTTCGTGCTTGTATTCAGAATGTAGTCCTCCCCCTGCGCTCTGACCGGTTCCGTGATTTCGGGTTCGGTTTCCTTTTTCTTCGGCTCGGTTTCCGGAGCGGCCGTTGCCCTGACTTCTTCCGATGCAGGGACCGTCGTCTCTGCTTCAGAAGCGATTGCTCCATACAAGTCATAATACGTCAGATATGTATTGGATGCCCTTTTCTCCGGCGAAAAGCTCACCTGCTTCCCGTCGCTGATGCAGGAAATATCTCCCTGCATATCCGTACGATACAGCGTGATGTTCCGCTCCTTCAGCCTGTTCAGCAAGCCATCTGAAGGATGACCGTGCTTATTCCTCTCGCCGCAGGAGATCACAGCATATTTCGGCATGACGGTGGCCAAAAAAGCGCCGCTCGTCGATGTGTCTGCGCCGTGATGGCCTACCTTCAGAACCGTAGACCTCAAAACGTTTTTCCCACCGAGGAGCTCCAGTTCCTCAGCCGTTCCTGCGTCACCTGTAAACAGGAAAGAAGTCTCACCAAACTCCACTCTCACTACGAGAGAAGAGTTATTCATATCCTCTTTGACCGATAACGGGGCAAGCACCTCCACAACGGCTGATCCCAGGGCAAAGGTGTCTCCCACGTTCGGGACTGTCACCTTTGCTCCAGCCGCTTTGGCATAACGAAGCATCGCCTCATACTCTCTCGAGTCGTATTCCGCGACCGGAGTCCACAGAAGCCCGGCGCTTTTTACTGCGTTCAGCGCACCGGCAATACCACCCACATGATCTTCGTGAGGATGTGTCGCCACGATCAAATCGAGACGCTCTATCCCCTCGTTTCTCATGACGGTATAAAGCTTATCAGACTGGTTTGACAGGCCGCCGTCGATCAGCATCACCGAATCGCCGCATCGAAGAACCGCCGCATCCCCCTGACCCACATTCAGAAATCTAACTTCCAGCGTTTCCGGAGGAGCCGGCTCTGTTTCCGTTTCTGTGGGAAGAGGCAGTGTCGTTTCCGGTTGCGTTGTTTCCGGCTGTGATGTTTCAAGTTGTGTTGATTCCGGAACCGTCGTCAATGGCTCTGGCCGTGTTTGAACCGCAGACTCCGTTGCTGCTTCTGTCGTTTCCGTCCCTGATGAAGCGGTCCTTTCCGCCGTACGCGTCCGCGGCGCACATCCTGTGAGCACAGTTCCGATCAGCACTAGCAGCACTAAGAAAACAACCGCCCTGCGAAGCAGTTTTTTCACCAGCCCCATATTATTCGGCCTCCACCCGCTTTTATTCACGTCCGGCTTCAGCGTCACAGATGACACGCCGGTCAGTCCATGACATCCGCACAAGCCAAAACAAATCACTCGTTGATATTATACCACAAATGATGGCTCTTGCGCATTTTCACTTATGACTTTGCCTCTTTTCCGTGCCGTCGTTTTCATTCCCTTTGATCCTGCATTGCGTACTCTATCCCCCGTCCTGAGGCAAAAATATACCAGTCTCGAAAAATCATCATCTCATTTCAGGTTCCCTTAAGGTATCCCTGGTATCCTCCCCTCAGAAAGCAGAACACAGACACCTCCGGCCGGGGCACAGAGCCCTGCCGTCCAACTTAATGAAAGGAGAAACCTCATGAAAGCAAAAGTCATCCGAAGCATCGCCGCCATTTGCTGCGCGGCCCTTCTTCTCTCCGGTCTGAGCGGCTGCGGCGCATCGACGTCCGCGGAGCCTACCGCGACCGTTGAGACCGAAGCCGTCTCCACCGCCACGCCGGAATCCCGGGCAATGCGCAGCCCCCGGGGAAACAGCGGCCAGTTTCCTTTCGCCAGCCAGGCTGACGCTCCTTCCGGCAACGAGTCGGGCTCTGCCTCCTCTTCCGAAGTGACCGCAACGGCTCCGGCGATCTCCGCCTCGGACCAGTTCACCGAGCGCGACCTGGCCGGCACCTGGGACGAACAGGGTGCCGTCACGGTCACCTTGAGCGGCACCTCGGCTTCCGCCTCTGACAGCACCGGCGTGGCCGTCTCTGACGGCACCGTCACCATCACGGATGAGGGCACCTACATCCTCTCCGGCACGTTTGACGGCATGATCATCGTGGACGCCGAGGACTCGGACAAGGTCCAGCTGGTCCTCTCCGGCGCGCAGATCACCTCCAGCACCAGCGCCGCCATCTACGTGAAGCAGGCCGACAAGGTCTTCCTGACCCTGGCCGACGGAACGGCCAACGTCCTGGCGAACGGCGGCAGCTTCGTCGCCATCGACGACAGCAACATCGACGCGGCCGTCTTCTCCCGCGACGACCTCGTGATCAAAGGCAGCGGAAGCCTCACCGTCACCTCCCCCGCGGGACACGGCATCGTCTCCAAGGATGACCTGAAGATCACGGGAGGCACCATCGACGTCACGTCGGGCAAGAGCGCTCTGAAGGCCAACGACAGCATCCGCGTCGCGGCCGGGACGATCACCATAAGCGCGGGTACCGACGGTCTGCACGCGGAAAACAGCGACGACGATAACGGCTACATCTACATCGCCGGCGGCAGCATCACCGTGAAGGCCGGCGACGACGGCATCCACGGCCACGAGAGCGTCACCGTGGACGGCGGAACGATCTCCGTCACGGCAGCCGAGGGCATCGAGGGCACGTATGTGACCATCAACGACGGCGAGATCTCCATCAAGGCCACCGACGACGGCATCAACGGCGCCAGAAAGGTCTCGGGCTCCACACCCCTGGTCGAGATCAACGGCGGAAAGCTCACCATCAGCATGGGCGCCGGCGACACCGATGCGATCGACTCCAACGGGAGCCTGAAGATCACCGGAGGCACCATCGACATCACGGCCCAGTCCGCCTTCGATTATGACGGAAGCGGTTCCCTGACCGGGGGCACCGTGACCGTGAACGGCCAGACCGTCACCTCACTCACCAACCAAATGATGGGCCCCGGCGGCTTCGGCGGTTTTGGCGGGAACGGAGGAAACGGCGGCTTCGGAAATCCCGGAGAGAGCGGCGGCTTCGGCGGCCCCGGCTTCCGCAGGTAAGTTCCCGAAGGGACACCGGCAGCCTTCAGAATTATTCGAAACGGCCCTGCGCGTTGCGCGGGGCCGTCTTTTTGTGTATAAATGTGCCGCCCCGGGGTTGCCGGGGCGGCGATCCAGAGAAAAGCGATCATCTGTGTGATCATCACCGTTCCGCCTGAAGGGGTGGCAGGCGAACAGACCAAACTTCCGGGTATCACAGCAATGTAAAGCTTACGCGGGATCCTGTCCTCTGCTTCTGTCAGCCTTTCTCTTCTTTCTCCTGAGGCCGATACGGCACCAGGCTTCGGACGGCATCCAGGATCTTGACGTAGCCTGTGCAGCGGCAGAAATTGCCGCTCATGGCTTCCACGATCTCCTCCTCCGTGGGCTCCGGATTCTTCTCCAGAAGGGCCTTGGCCGTCAAAATCATGCCCGGCGTGCAGAAGCCGCACTGCACGGCTCCGGCATCCACAAAGGCCTGTTGAATCGGATGGACGTGGGCAGCGTCGCCCAGCCCCTCGATCGTTTCCACTCTGCGGCCCTCGCACACAAGCGCCGGTGTGATGCAGGAGCGAAACGGAAGTCCGTCGACCAGTACCGTGCAGGCTCCGCACTCACCCGAGCAGCAGGATTTCTTTGTCCCGGTCAGGTGAAGTCGGTCACGAAGGAGGTCGATCAGCATCGTATCCTCTTCTGCCTGCACTTCTTTCTCGACACCGTTGACCCATAACCTCATGACCATTGCCAGTCTCCTTCTTGCGCCTGTGCTTCACGGATGGCACGCCTCACCATAGGCGTCACCACATATCGCTTGTAAGCGCGTCGCGGATTCGCCTCAGCCGGGAATGCACCTTCCAATGCAGCCTCTGCCTCATCCGGTGTCTTTCCGGACACGATCTCCTCAAATGTCCCGGAACGGAACGGGACCGCATTCACGGCTCCGATGGCAATTCTCGGATCCCGAATCCTGCCCTCATCAAGGAGATAGGATACCGCAGACGAAACACGACTGATATCCTGTCCCCTCCTCCGTCCGAGTTTCACAAAGGCGCTGTGCTGACCTTTCACCAACGGGATGCGGATCTCCGCGATCAGTTCACTCTTCTCCCGCACAGTCTTTCCCACGCCCAGATAGAACTCTGACAGAGGTACTGTTCTCATTCCCGCGGCGCTGACAAGATCTGCCTCCGCACCCAGCGCGAGCAGAATCAGGTTAAAGTCCCCGGCGGGCGATGCCGTGCCCATATTTCCGGCAGGCGTGCCCATATTGCGGATCGGAGGGCTCGCCAGATTTGAAAGAGCCTGGCCGATGCACGGAAACGCGGAGATATCCGGACAGGCGCCGAGTTCCGTATATGTCACAGCGCCTCCGAAGCACAGAGTGCCGTCCCGCACTTCGATCTTCTTCAGTTCCGGCAATCCGCCGATATACATGAACCGGGGTGATATCAGTTTTCCTTCGTTGACATCGACCATCAGGTCCGTCCCGCCGTTGAGAGGAAGAACGTCCGGGGCATCCCGAAGGATCGTCAGCGCTTCCTCCAGCGTCTGCGGTCTCATAAGGGAAAACTTTTTCATGACGTCTGTCCTCCCTCTTTTGCTTTGTAAATCCCGGTGATCACCCGCTCCGGCGTAAAGGGAATGCGGTTCAGTTTTACCCCGTCCGACGCGTTCCGAATGGCCTCCCGCACCGCAGGGGCCGTTGCCACAAGCGGCGGCTCGCCCACTCCCTTCGCTCCGAAAGGCCCCATGCAGTTGGCGGCCTCCACGATGATGGACGTCATCTGCGGCAGATCTTTAAAGCCAAGAATAACGTAATCCTTCATGGAGTCGTTCGAGACGACGCCTTTCTTATACTCGACACCCTCCGTGAGGGCGTATCCAAGTCCCATGACGGCGCCGCCCTCCATCTGTCCCTCGACGAGCTGAGGATTCAGGGCGTGGCCGATGTCGCAGGCAAG
The DNA here is from genome assembly GCA_017438775.1 of Lachnospiraceae bacterium. Lineage (GTDB taxonomy): Bacteria > Bacillota > Clostridia > Lachnospirales > Lachnospiraceae > RUG11204. The sequence continues at coordinate 17,837 of JAFRUR010000028.1, forward strand.
GACGGATCGCAGAAGCTCGATCTCTCCCGTTTCCACATCCAGAAGAAGGTCGATTCCCTGGCAGCCAAAGGAGTACGTGTGCATGGAGTTTCCGCCTTTGGGCCCGAAGCCGATATCGACCGGGGGATACCAGATTCCTACGGCGCTCTGCGGGATGGCCTGCGTAGCAGCCATGTAGATCGCGCGCCGCAGCGGGATCTCCTGTCCATCCGGCGCCGCAAAAACACCCTTCGCATACGTCACTTCCTCCGGGCTGCAGCCGACTCCGTGAGCGACCGCTTCCGTAAACCCTGCCAGAAGCTTCCGGCAGGCATCCAGAATGGCGTTGCCGACAAAGGTGGTGGACCGCGAAGCCACCGTCGGGCCGGAATCCGGAGACAGGAACGTGTCCGGAAGAGGAACGTTTACCGTTTCCACGGGCACCCCCAGCGCCTCGGCCGCAATCTGTGCCATAACAGTCTGGGCGCCCTGCCCCATCTCTGTTGTGCTGATTCCCACCTCGACCGAGGCGTCGCGATTCACGTGGACCACGCACATGGCTCCCTCAGACTTATAAGGCATGCCCGTACCGTAGATGTAGGCAGCCAGCCCCATACCACGCCTCTGCGACGGACGCACAGGGTGCTTCGGCATGAACGGTTTATCCAGTTCGGCCTTCACCTTATCCATGCACTCCTCAAGGCCCAGGCCGTTTTCTTCGGTCAGGACCTGTCCGAAGGACGTCGGCCGCTCCGGCGTGATCATGTTAAGTTTTCGGATGGCAACCGGATCCATATTCAGCCGATGCGCCAGTTCATTCATCTGGCTCTCGCCCGCAAAGTGAATCTGCGGGGCGCCGAAGCCGCGCATCGCAGCCCCGTACGGGTGGTTCGTGAATACGGCCCGGGATCGTATCCGCACATTCTCCACAGAGTACGGGCCCGCTGCGTACAGCACGGTGCGCTGTGCGACGGCATGCGGACCTCCCGTCAGTCCGCTCATGGACTGATAGGCGCCCTTATCCAGTATGATGTCGATATCCAGGCCGATGACCCGTCCGTCTTTTGTGGCAGCCATGCGATGATGCACATAGGAACCGTGCCGCTTTCCTGTGTAGCGGAAGACTTCCTCTGCCGTAAATTCAGAATAGACCTTCCGGCGCGTCTTCATAGCCAGAAGTCCCGCGATGACGGCCAAATCGCAGCAGGAATCCTCTTTGCCTCCAAAGCCGCCTCCGACGTAAGGAGAAATGAATCTCACACGGCTCTCCGGAAGTCCGAAGACCGGGGCGAGAGCACGGAGCGTCGAATACACGGCCTGCTGCGGCGCCACGATCTCCAGAACATCCGTATCATCCACCCATCTGGCGATACAGCAGTCGGGTTCCAGGTACACATGCTCGATCTGCGGCGTCTCGAAATCGTCTTCCAATATGATATCCGCCTCTGCGAAAGCCGCATCGACATCGCCCCGGTCCAGTGTGACCTCTGCCATCACCTTGGCATTACCGGTCACAGGATGGTTTTCATGGATCGGAGGCACATCGTCGCGAAGCGCCTCGCGGGGATCTTCCACCACAGGAAGAGCCTCATACTCCGCCTCGATCAACGCTGCGGCCTCCTCCGCGATCTCTTTTGTCTCCGCGGCGATGAAGGCGATCGGATCACCCTCATACAAAATCATATTTTCCGCGATCACCGGCTTGTCGGCACAGAAAATCCCATACTTTTTTGCCGCAGGCAGGTCCTTCGCCGTCATCACACAGACAACGCCCGGGAGGGCTTCCGCTTTCGCAGCGTCCACCCTCAGGATCCTGGCGTGGGCCATGCCGGAGAATACCGCCTTGCCCCAAAGCATGTCCGCAGTCCGGTAATCTGCTGTATACTTCGCCCTGCCCTGCGCCTTTACGAGCGCATCCCGGCGGGGCATCCTTCGCCCAATGTATTTTTCTTTCCGAGACTTTTCCATACCGCCCTCCTGGCTTTGCGAAAGGAACTCTCACTATTCTTGAGCAAGTTTCATGCCAACTTGCCCGTAAGCCTTGGCACCTTTCTTGCTGTAAGAAAATGAGTAATTCTCTCCAGGAGGTGCATCATGGATTCGTCCCGCAAAAAAGGGGTGTCCGCACTGGACTTCTTCTGCATCGGCTTCGGTGCCATCATCGGTGTCGGCTGGGCCGTTTCGATCAACAGTTGGATGACCAGCTGCGGCGGCCCCGTCCCCGCGGCTATCGGATACCTCATTTTGCTTGTGATCCTCATTCCTGTAGGACTCTGTTACGCAGAACTGGTTCCGGCCATTCCTGTGGTCGGCGGAGTCATGATCTTCGCGCGAAAGGCTTTCGGTCCCAAAATGGCCATGGTCGCCGGCTGGGCATCGTTGGGCGGCATGATCTCCATTCTCCCCTGGGAAGCCATCCAGATCACGGACGTTCTGGGATATCTCTTCCCTGCGCTGAAAAACAGTCCGGTCCTGTACACTCTTTACGGGTCGGATATCCACCTCTCCACCATTCTCATCGGACTGGCCTGTGCGGTGCTGATGTTCCTTCTGAATATCAAAGGCCTGAAGGCTGCCGCAACAGCCCAGAAGATCCTCTGCCTTGTTCTGATCGCATGTGCCGTCATCGGCGGGGCCGCAGCTCTGCTTGCCGGCTCTCCGTCCAATCTGACTCCGGTTTATGACGTCTCCGACCCGGCCATCTACGGCCCCGGCCTTGTGACGGTCACCCATAAGACATTTCTCGGTGCCTGCTTCGCCATCGTGGCCCAGGCCGCCTTCTTCCTCTCCGGTTTTGAGACCATTCCGCAGGGAATCGAAGATGCCGGCGGAGACGTGAAGTCCGTCGGAAAGACTGTTGTTCTTTCGGTCGTGCTCGCCTGCCTCTTCTACGCGGGGCTTCTGATCTGCTTCGGTATCGCCTGGCCCTGGAAACAGTTTGCCGGCATGGAACGGCCCGCAACTGCCAGTCTCTTTCTCTACCTCTATCCCGGCGCGGTTGGCAGGACCCTTTACTGGGTACTGGTCATCGGTGCCATCGCGGGCCTCTTTACTTCCTGGAACGGCTTCTTTACTGCGGCAGCCAACCTGACAATGAGCATGTCCCGGGAACATCTTCTCCCGGCCTTCCTGGGCAAGCAGACCGCAGACGGCATCGCCATCCGTGGCCAGATCGCATGTCTGATTCTCTCCATCCTGGGTCCCTTCCTGGGCCCCAACCTGATCGACGCCATCACCTGTTTTTCCGCGATCACCTTCTCGATCTCCTGGGGCATGTGTGCCTGGTCCATGGTCTTCCTGAGGAAAAAAGCGCCGGAAATACCGCGGCCTTACCGCATGCCAGGCGGCCTTCCGGCCGGCCTCTTCGCAGCCATCGCGATGACCCTCGTAGTCGCATTCATGCTGCTGCCATTCAGTCCCTTCTACGTGGGGTCCCTTTCCGTAATGGCCTTCGCGGGCTGGTCTCTTCTGGGCGCTGTCCTCTATGCGATTTCGCGGGCAGCTAGGTAACCCTCATTCACGAAAGCCGTTCATGCCGTCACAAATCCTTTTTCCCGGCAAAAAAGCCGGCCCGGTGCAGTCCTCTGCTTCGCGGCCGGCTTTTTTACATCACGAATTGACTCGGGTTCTTCTTTCCCTCGAAGATGGATATCCCATGAGTTCCCGGTGCTTTGCGACAGCCCTGCGGGAGATCACGATTCCCTCGCGCCCGAGCATCCCCCGCAGCACTTCGTCCGAATACGGGGCTTTCTTGTCCTCTTCCGCAATCAGCGCTGCGATCCTGTTTCGAATGACCAGAATGGACGTCGATGTTCCCTCCCCGTTCGCATATCCTCTCGAAAACAGCGATCGAATGGGAACGGTTTTTCCCTTCCAGACCACACTTTTCCCCTGAACGATTCGGCTGATGGTGGAGATGTCCACATGCAGTGCTTCCGCCATGTCCCGCAGCGTCATCGGCCGAATGGGACCGTCTGTATAAAAGAAGTCCTTCTGAAAGGTGACCAGGGCTCGCAGGAACTGTTCCATGGTGCTCTCCCGCCGTTCCACACAACGGATCATCTCGCGGGCGTTTTCTTTCTTTTCCCGGATGTAGTCTTCTGTCTCCCTGTCCAGTTTTTGTCCGCGTAGATTCTTCTCCATGTCGGCAAGACGCACCTGCGGATATGTGTGATTTAAGCGAATTACAACAGTCTCGCCTTCCAGACGTATGGCGGCATCCGGTATTTCAAACTGTGTCGGACGCCCGTCCGAAAAGCCTCGGGACGGGATGGGATTCAGTTCCCGCACAAGTTCCGCGGCACAATTCAGGCGTTCTTCGTCCCCTTCCGTCAACGTGAGCAGAGCATCGAGATCTCCCTCTGCCAGTTCTTTCAGTCCGCCCAGGATGAGCCGGATGGCGTCCTTTGCCTCCTCCGGTGATATGTCTCCGGGAGTCTGCCGCCGTGCGATCTGCAGGAGCAGGCATTCTTCCACCGTACGCGCACCGATTCCGGCAGGTTCCAGGTTCTGGACGATTCGCAGAGCCTCGGCCGTCTCACGAGCATCAGCCGAAGGACCAAACAGATCACTCAGCGACTCCTCCAGATATCCCCAGTCATTCAGAGACCATACGATATAACAACAAGCCTGGTAAAGCGAAGGAGACAGTCTTTCCTCCGACAGCTGCTCCAACAGGACATCCGTGAAAGACAGCTCTTTCTCCTCATCCGTGACAGGACGGAACACTTCCCGGCTGCCCGTGCCCCTCTTTGGGCGCGGGAAATAGTCGGCATCCTCGAACTGGATAGCCGCTTCCCTGTCGTAGTCCCTCTCCAAAAACGGATTGGATTCCAACGCGTCTTTGAGACAGGTCTCCAATTCCTCCAGGGTCATGTGCAGCATTCGGAGGGACTGGAGAACGTTCGGATTGACGGTCTGGTTCTGGGTGGGACGCTGGATGATGTCGTTTCTGATCTCCATGAACCCGTAAAAGGCCGCGCACGTTTTGCGGTGCGCGGCCCTCCCTCCTGTCAGTTTACTTGAGGACGGCGATTCCCATCATTTCGACTTTGATGCCGCCGTACAGCTTCGCGACCTGGACTGTCGCCCTTGTGGGGCAATCGGAAACTTCCGGTTTGAACACCTCGTCAAACCCCCGGTTGTAACCCTCATACTCGTCGTAGTCGGTGATAAAGACCGTGAGCTGTGCGATGTCATTCAACGTTCCTCCGGCCGCTTCGACCAGGGCCTTGACGTTCAGAGCCGTCAGCCTGGTCTGTTCATACATACTTCCAGTACACAGCGTTCCCGTCTCCGGGTCTCTGGGTCCGGTTCCTGCAATGAAGAGCAGGTTATCAAACTTCAGGCATCTGGAATAAGACGCCTTGGGCTCGGGAAGGGTCGGAACAGTGATTCTTTCCTTCATAAGCAGTCACCCCGTCTTTAGAACAGCAGATGTGCCACAAGAGCAGCGATCGGGATAGCAACGATCGTTCTCTCAAGATAAACGATCAGCATCTGGCCGAAGTTGATCGGCACCTTGGACTTCATAAGCAGAGCAACGTTTTCGGAAATGTACAGCAGCTGGACCAGCTCGATGACGACGATGAAGAAACGCGTCATGGTAGCTTCGCAAAGAGGCGCCAGCGTTGCCGGGATGAACATACCCATGAAACCGATGATGCAGGCGGGGGCAGCAGACGCAGCCTCAGGGATCTGGAACAACTGCAGGAGCCACTTGACCGGAATGGAGATGTAATCGAACACAGGCGTAAAGCGGGCCACCGCCATGGCGAAGGTACCGCAGAACATAACCATCGGGTTCAGGTTGAGCCAGATGCTGGCAGTGCTTCTGGCACCGGACTTGACGACACCGCTCCAGGTGGAACGCGCGGCGCGGAGGATACCCTGCACGCGGCCCCAAGTCGTCGCCTTGACGCCTTCAGGATGCTGCTCGTTGATGTTCTGGCCGACCTCGGGATTATAGGTGTCGGAAATCTTGCTCAGCGGCGCGATGCGTGGAAGCAGGATGGCCTCCACGAGGCAGCAAAGAACGACGGTCAGGTAGATCGGAACGAAGTATTCACCGACGCCGGCGGTCTTCGCACAGACCAGAGCGAAGGGCAGGGAGCAGATGGACCAGCAGCAGGCGATGTTGGCGGCCTCACGGCCGGTGTAGTAACCTTCGTCGTACTGCTTCGTGGTGATCATGATGCCGACAGTACCGGAACCGATGAAGGACGAAATGCAGTCCAGGGAAGAACGTCCGGGGATCGTAAAGAGCGGCTTCATGAATTTGCGGAGCAGGGCGCCCACGAAGTCCATGGCGCCGAAGTCCATGAGCAGCGGCAGGAAGAATCCGCAGAACAGGAAGTTCGTAAACAGAGCCGGCATCAGGCTGTTCAGGGACATGCCGCCGGTGGTGGAAGCGATGATGAACTGAGGACCCTTCTGGAAACGGACCATCCACGCCAGGATGCAGGCCACGATACGAATGATGGTGTAGGGCCAACTCGGATTGAACAGGTCGTTCAGCACATCGTTCTTATATCCCTTCGGGAAGAAGATCTTGGTGATGATCGCGCTGAGTGCGGAGACCGTAACAATGACAAGAGCTGCGCGGATGGTGTTCTGCGTACCCATAAACGCCGTGAGCCAATCGATCAGGAAGCCGACGCCGATCTGGACCGAGCCCTTCCCGGTCGGATACGGTACAATGAAGAGCAATACACCGATGAGGGACGGAATCAGAAACTTCAGATACGCATTCATCCCATAATACTTGATGGGATCTTTCAACGCTTCAGGTGCCACTTGTTGATTGTTGTTAGCCATGACTGTTTCTCCCCTCTTCTGCCATCTTGCTATGGCGTCTTTTGTGATGCCTCTGAAGAACCGCTGCAACTGCGGCTGCGGACATCTCCTAATAATCGGTTAGCAAGAAACATGCCAAAGCTGTGCAGGGCTTCTGCCCCGCAGTGAAGCCATTCGAACAGGGACCATTTTTGCGAATGCCGTGAAATGAAAACAGACTGGCCGACTGCAGAGAAACAAAAGAGAGGCTGCTACCGATGCGGAAGCAAGGGGCAGCCTCCTCTCTGTTAATAATGAATGGTGTCCGCGAAAATCACGATTCGAAAGACAGGTGATACTTTTTCAGTTTTCTGTATACTGTGGCGGGATTGAGCTCGAGGACCTCTGCCAGTTCCTCCACGGAGGTGCATGCCGCCATAGCCTTTCTCAGACACGTCTCTTCCGCATCCTCCAGCATCTGATGAAGGGACTTCGTTTCCTCCGCTGCATTCTGAAAAGCCTTTTCTGCTGACAGGCCCTGTTTTCCCGCTTCCTGGCGCAGCGCGAGGCGGATCTCTTCTGCGCCGATTCGTTCCGTCTCCGAAAGAATGATCAAACGTTCAACCACGTTGCTGAGTTCACGCGCATTGCCCGGCCAGTCGTACCGGGTGAGAAGCTGCATGCCATCGTCAGAAATCGTCACACTTCTCTGATATGCCTTACCCTTGACGTCAAGGAAAAGGTTCGTGAGCGGAGCGATGTCTTCCCTCCGTTCACGGAGGGGCGGAACTTCCACGGAAACAACATTGAGCCGGTAATACAGATCCCGCCGGAATCTCCCCTGTGCGATCAATTCCTCCATGTTCGCGTTTGTGGCCGCGATGATGCGGCAATTGATTCCCTTGGGTTTTGTCCCGCCCAGACGCCAGATCTGCTTGTCCTCGATCGCTTTGAGGATTTTGGTCTGCAGCAGCAGGGACATATCTCCGATCTCGTCAAGAAACAGGGTGCCGTTGTTGGCAAGTTCAAACATGCCGGGTTTTCCCTTGCGGTCTGCTCCGGTGAAGGCGCCCGCCTCATAGCCGAACAGTTCCGATTCCAGAAGCTGTTCCGGAATCGCACTGCAGTTGATGTGGATGAACGCACCGTCTGCGCGGTTTCCCTGCAGGTGGAGCTGTTTTGCCACCACTTCCTTGCCCGCCCCGGATTCCCCGGTGATAAGGACGTTGCAGTCCACATTCGCAACTTTGCGAATCAGATTCATCGCTTTCTGCATCTGAGGACTGGCAGCGACCACATTGAGCGGATAGAGCTTCTTTCTCTCCGGAGAAACACCTTCCAGATAGACGGCCCCTCTCCCCACGCCGTCCCGGAGTTCCAGAAAGTCCGTGACATCGCGGCAGCAAAGTACGACGCGCAGAATCTCTCCGGCATCATCCAGAACGGGCACGCCCGTCACCAGCATCTTTTTCCCGGTTTTGCTGGACTGAAGCAGGGAAATCCTTCGTTTCTCCTTCATGATGATAGGCGTGATGGAAGGATAATGAACGCCATGCTCCTCCATTTCCTGAATGGAAGTTTTTAAAACGTCCTCCGGTTCCATGCCGTAGAGTTCACGGCAGGATTCCGTCACCGCCACCACTTTTCCGTTCCCGTCGGTAACCAAAATTTCGTCCGCCAGATGACCCAGCGCCTCCAGCAGTTCTTTCTCGACCCGCTCCTTATCGTATGCGACCGTTTTTCCCGCCAAGAGAATTCCTCCCCCCAAAGTTATGGCATTATGCTTTGATGACAGCCTCGGTTATGACACAAGTCCATACTACCGTACTCACCGCGAAGAATCAAGCATTCATGCGCGAAACTTTGCACTTTCGCAAACGCTTTTCGCAATTCTGCAAGCGAATAAAAACACGGCATTCTCTCTGCCCTCTCCCCCGATGTTGCCTGCGTTATAAACCGTTGAAAATCCATTCATACACAAAAAAGAATCTCTTATACCGGATGTTTCATCCGGTCAGAGATTCTTTCTCTTTGCTGCCGATACAGTCCTGCCGCAAATCACGTGAAACACCGCCCCGGGGTTGCCGGGGCGGCTCCTTTTCCATCTTCCTGTCTTATTTCCCGAGGTCGCGGGACTTCTCGATGCAGGCGCGCTCCGCCTCGATGACGGCGCTGCGGAAGCCCATCTCCTCCAGGACCGCCACCGCCTCGATGGTGGTGCCTCCGGGGCTGCAGACCGCGTCCTTTAAGGCGCCGGGGTGCTGGCCGGTCTCCAGGACCATTTTGGCCGCGCCCAGCACGGCCTGGGCCGCGAAGCGGTAGGCCTGCGCGCGGGGCATGCCCTCGGCGACGGCGCCGTCGGCCAGAGCCTCGATGTACATGTAGGTGTAGGCCGGGCTGGATCCGGAAATGCCCGTCACGGTGTCCATGAGTTTCTCGGACACCTCCTCCGCCAGGCCGCAGCAGGACAGAAGGGATTCGGCCAGAGCCTTCTCCTCGTCTGTCACGGAAGCGGAGACGCAGTAGGCGCACATCGCCTCGTTTACCAGGGCCGCGGTGTTGGGCATCACGCGCACGATCTTCGTACCCTCGCCCAGCCACCCGGCCAGATCCTTCATCGACACGCCGGCCGCGATGCTCAGCACGACCGTCTCCGACCGCAGTTCGCCGCGGATCTCTCCGCAGACCTTCGCCACCATGTTCGGCTTGACCGCCAGCAGCAGGATGTCCGCCCGCCGCGCCACGGAAACGTTGTCCGCGGCCGTCTCGATTCCCGCTGCCGCCGCGGCCTGCCGGCGCGTCTCGGCCGGATCAAAGGCCACGATCTGCTCCGCAAGCACACGCCCGCCGGCCCTCATGCCGCCCAGCAGGGCCTCCGCCATGTTCCCGTAACCGATGCTGCCAATCGTTTCTTTCATCTCTTATCCCTCCTCCGGCCGGTATCCGGCCGCATGCATTTGTGCGTAGAACCCGTTTCTTGCCAGAAGTTCCTCGTGGCGGCCCCGCTCCAGAATCTCCCCGTCCTTCATGACGAGGATCTGATCCGCGCCGCGGATGGTGGAAAGGCGGTGCGCCACGATAAAGCTCGTGCGTCCCTTCATCAGTTCTTCGAAGGCCTGCTGGACCTTCACCTCCGTGCGTGTATCGATCGAGCTGGTGGCCTCGTCCAGGATGAGCATGGGCGGGTCCGTCAGCATCACGCGGGCGATGCAGAGAAGCTGGCGCTGGCCCGCGGAGAGACCCTCGCCGCCCTCGCGGATCACGGTGTCGTACCCTTTTGGAAGCCTGCGGATAAAGCTGTGCGCATGCGCGGCCCTTGCCGCGGCGATCATCTCCTCCTCCGAGGCATCCGGACGTCCCATGCAAAGAATCTGCCGCACCGTGCCCTCGGGGAGCCAGGTGTCCTGCAGGACCATGCCGAAGCGGCTGCGCAGGCTCCGGCGCGTGAGGCTCCGGACCTCCTGCCCGTCCACGCGGATCTCTCCGGCCTGCGGGTCGTAAAAGCGCATCAGGAGCTGGATCAGCGTCGTCTTGCCGCAGCCCGTCGGGCCGACGATGGCGATCCGCTCGCCCGGGGCGGCCGTCAGGGAGATGTCCTTCAGAACCGTCTTTCCGGGCACGTAACCGAAGTCCACGCCGGACACCGTCACCGCGCCGGGAGCATCGTCCGGGAGAGAGCCGGGGGCGTCCGGTGTCTCCTCCTCTTCGTCCAGAAGTTCGAAGATCCGGTCCGCGCAGGCCAGGGCGCTCTGCATCTCCGTGACCACGCCGGAAATCTCGTTGAAAGGCTTCATGTACTGGCTCGCGTAGCTCAGGAAGGTCGAGAGCGAGCCCACGGAAAAGGCCCCGCGGATCACGGCCAGCGCGCCGAAGAGCGCCACCGCCGCATAGGTCACGGCGTTCACGAACCGCGTCGACGGGTTGGTGATCGAGGAGAAGAAAATGGCCGAGACCGACGCGCTCCGGAGCTTCTCTCCGGCCGCGTCAAACCTTGCCTGCGCCTCGGCCTCCTGCGAGAAGGCTTTGACGACCTTCTGGCTTCCGACCATCTCGTCGATCAGGGCCGTCTGCGCGCCGCGGGCCTCGGTCTGGGCGCGGAACATTGCGTAGGTGCGCCTCGCGATAAAGCCCGCCACCACAAAGGACAGCGGCGTGAGCACCACGACGACGGCGGTGACCGCAGGCGAGAGACGCAGCATGAACAGCAGCGTTCCGGCGATGGTCACCGCCCCGGAAAACAGCTGCGAAAAGCCCAGAATCAGGCCCTCCGAGAACTGGTCCGCGTCCGCGATCAGGCGGCTGGTGACCTCTCCGACCGGATGCCTGTCCAGATAGGACAGGGGCAGTTTTTGAATCTTCGCGAAGGCCTGGGTGCGCAGGTCGCGCACGGCCCCGTAAGCCACGCGGTTGCCGATGACGCCGAGCCCCCACTGGGCGGTGCCTCCGCAGGCCGCCGCCGCGGCGATTCGGATCAGGATCCCGTACAGGCCCGGGAAGTCCACGCGGCCCGCGCCGATCATTCGGTCGATGCCGCGGCCGACCAGCAGCGGAATGTACAGCGACGCCGCGGCGTGCACCGCCGCGAGCACAAGCATCAAAGCGATCAGGCCGCGATACGCGGCCAGCCCGGAGAGGATCCTCCGCAGGGTCTTTCCTCTTCCCTTACGCTCCATGGGCGGCCTCCTCTCCGTTCTGCGAGAGGTGGATCTCCCGGTAGAGCGCGCAGGTCTCCAGAAGTTCCTCGTGGGTGCCGCATCCGGCCAGACGGCCGTCGTCCAGCACGAGGATCTGATCCGCGTGGCGGATCGAGGACGTGCGCTGCGAGATGATAAAGGTGGTCGTCCGTCCGGCAAAGGCGCGGAGAGCGCGGCGCAGGGCCGCGTCGGTCTGCAGGTCCAGGGCAGACGAAGAATCGTCCAGAATCAGGATGCCGGGCCTGCGCAGCAGCGCCCGGGCGATGGTCAGCCTCTGGCGCTGGCCGCCCGAGAAGTTGCGGCCGCCCTGCTCTACGGGTGCATCGAGGCCGCCCTCCTTGCCGCGGATGATCTCCGCAGCCTGCGCGCTCTCCAGGGCCTCCCAGAGTTCCTCCTCCGACGCGTCCTTCCTGCCCCACAGGAGGTTCCCGCGCACCGTCCCGGCAAAGAGCACCGCCTTCTGCGGCACCACGCCGATGCTGCGCCGGAGCGCGGAAACGTCCCAGTCCTTTACGTCCCGGCCTCCCACGCGCACCGCACCGGAGCGGGTGTCGTAGAAGCGCGGGATAAGGGCCGCCAGCGTGGATTTTCCGGAGCCGGTGCCGCCGATGATGCCCACCGTGCTTCCCGCGGGCGCCGCGAAGGAAATTCCCTCAAGGGAGTCCTCGCCGGCGTCCGGATAGGCGAAGAAGACGTCGTCAAAGACCACATCCAGGGGAGCCGTTCCCTCCTCTGCAGCATTCCCGGCCGCATTTTCCGCCGCGTCCGTCGGAATGCTGCTCTTCACGCGGAAGACCGCGCTGATGCGCCCGGCGCTCGCGATGGCGCGGGCGATGGAGACGATGAGGCCGGCCAGCTTGACCAGCTCCACCAGGATCTGTGACATGTAGTTGTAGAGGGCCACCATCTGGCCCTGGGTCAGTTCCCCGGAATCGATGCGGAGACCGCCCGTGTGAAGGAGCCAGACCACGCCGAGGTTCAGCACCACGAAGGTCAGGGGGCCCGTCACCGCGGACACGCGCCCTGCGGCGCGCTGCAGCCCGTAAAGGGCATCGCTCTTTTCCGTAAAGCGGCGCACCTCCCCGTCTTCCATCCCGAAGGCGCGCAGCACGCGCACGCCGGCGAGGTCCTCGCGGGTGCTCGCCGTGACCTGATCCAGACCGGCCTGCACCTTCGCGTGCAGGGGCACGGACAGGCGCGAGACCGCGATCACCACCAGGAACAGGAGGGCGATCACGGCCACAAAGGTCAGGGCCGCCTTCGCGTCCACCACGAAGGCCATCACCATGGCGCCGAAGACCACGAAGGGCGAGCGCAGGGCGAGCCGGAGCGTTAAGTTCAGGCCCGTCTGGATCTGGTTCGCGTCGCTGGTCATCCGCGTGATCAGGGCGCCCGTGCCGAGGCGGTCGATCTCCGCGTGGGAGAGACCCATCAGGTGCGCGAACAGGCTGCTCTTCATCTGCGTGGTAAAGCCCACGGCCGCCCGCGCGGAAAAGTACTGCGCGGTGATGGCGCACACGAGGCCCACCGCCGCGATGCCCACCAGCAGGAGGCAGCGCGTGCGCACGTAGGCGGCATCTCCCCCAGCGATGCCGCGGTCGATGATATCCGCGACCACCAGGGGCACCAGCAGCTCGAGGAGCGCCTCGAACAGCTTGAAAAGAGGCGCCAGAAACGTCTCTTTCCGATACGGTTTTAAGAAGGGGAGAAGCTCCTTCATATCGTTCCTTTCTCCGGCGCTCCGCGCAGAGGAGCCGCCGCAGGACATCGAGCCCCGACGCTTTCCGTCCGGATCCGGTCCGTTTGAATGTCGGCGCCCTTACAGCTGCCGCATGGCCTCCGCGACACTGGAGACGCCCACCAGTTCGATTCCCTTCATGCCCGAAAGGCGCTTTAAGGAGACCCTCGGCAGGATGACGCGCGTGAAGCCGAGTTTCCTGGCCTCCGCGACGCGCTGCTCCGTCTGGCTGACGGCGCGCACCTCGCCCGAGAGGCCCACCTCGCCGAACACGATGGTGTGCTCGTCCACAGGCAGGTCTTTCGCGCTCGAAGCCAGGGCCATCACAATGGCCAGGTCCAGGGCCGGCTCGCTGATCTTCATGCCGCCCGCCACGTTCACGTACGCGTCGCAGTCGGACAGGTGAAGGCCGGCCCGCTTCTCCAGCACAGCCATCAGCAGGTTCACGCGGTTGTAGTCCGTGCCCGCGGCCGTGCGCCGGGGCATGCCGAAATTGGTGCGGCAGACCAGGGCCTGCACCTCCAGAAGAAGCGGCCTCGTGCCCTCCATCGAACAGGCCACGACGGACCCCGTCGCGCCCTGGGGACGCCCGCTCAGCATGTACTCCGAGGGGTTGGGCACCTCTTTCAGGCCACCTTCGCTCATCTCGAAGACACCGATCTCGTTGGTGGAGCCGAAGCGGTTCTTGACGCCGCGCAGGATCCGGTAGGACGCGTGGGAATCGCCTTCAAAATACAGGACGGCATCCACCATGTGCTCGAGCATCCGCGGACCGGCCACGGCGCCTTCCTTGGTCACGTGGCCGACAATGAAGATGCTGATCCCGAGGCCCTTGGCCAGGGACAGGAGCACCAGGGTGCTTTCGCGCACCTGGCTCACCGAGCCGGGTGCCGCCGCGACGTCCTCGCGGTACATCGTCTGAATGGAGTCGATCACGGCCACCTGCGGCCGCTCCTCCTCCATGATCTCGCGGATGCGGTCCAGGTCCGTCTCGCACAGGAAACGGATATCGCCGTCAAATTTCCCGACGCGGTCCGCCCGCAGGCGGATCTGGCGCAGGGATTCCTCGCCGGAGACGTAGAGCACGCGGCTCCCGCCCGCGGCCAGGTTCCGGCATACCTGCAGGAGCAGGGTGCTCTTGCCGATGCCCGGATCTCCGCCCACCAGAATCAGGCTGCCGGGCACCAGGCCGCCGCCCAGCACGCGGTCCAGCTCCGGCATCCCGGAGGACAGGCGCGCCTGTTCCTCGGTCTCGATCTGCTCCAGGGCAGCCGGCCGGTTGAGGGCTCCCGTGCGCTGCGCTGCCGCCCCCTTCTTTCCGGAAGCGGGCGCCGCGGGGGCCTCCACCAGGGTGTTCCAGGCCTTGCAGCCGGGGCACTGCCCCTGCCACTTGGAGACCTCCGTGCCGCATTCCTTGCAGTAAAAAATCGTTGTCTGTTTCGCCACTCATCTTCCTCCCGGCGAGGCCTTTTTTCTCTGCTGCACATCCTTCCGCAGCCGGACGGGCCTGCGTGAAACGGCCCTTCCTCCGGCCTGCTGCCCGGCCGGTCCGTCACACGGCGGCCGGTTCCTTCGCGGCCGCCTTCTTCGCGGCGGCGCGGCGGCGAATCTTCAGGACGCCGTCCTTCAGGTACACGGTGACACGGTCCCCGCTCTTAACGTTGCCGTCCAGGATCTCCTCCGCGAGCAGGTCTTCGATGCTGCTCTGGAGGGTGCGGCGCATCGGGCGCGCGCCATACTTCTCGTCATAGCCCTTGTCCATCAGATACGTCTTTGCGGACTCGTCCACCGTGAGGACGACGCCCGTCGCCTCTTTGGTGCGCTCCGCGATGCCGCGGACCATGATGTCGACGATCTCGCTCACCTGCTCCCGCGTCAGGGCATGGAACACGATGGTCTCGTCGATGCGGTTTAAGAACTCCGGCTTGAAGAGCTTCTTGACCTCGTCCATGACGCCGGTCTTCATCTCCTCGTGGCGGGAGGCCGCCGTGTCGTTGACCGCGAAGCCCACATGCTTGGGCGCGACGATGCGGTCCGCCCCGACGTTGGAGGTCATGATGAGCACGGTGTTCTTAAAGTCGACCCGGCGCCCCTGGCTGTCGGTGATGTGGCCGTCGTCCAGGACCTGCAGCAGGATGTTGAACACGTCCGGATGGGCCTTCTCGACCTCGTCAAAGAGGATGACGGAGTACGGGCTGCGGCGGACCTTCTCGGAGAGCTGACCGCCCTCCTCGAAGCCCACGTAGCCGGGCGGAGAACCGATCATCTTGGAGACCGAATGCTTCTCCATGTATTCGCTCATATCGATGCGGATCAAGGCGTTCTCCGTGCCGAAAAGCGCCTCTGCGAGGGCCTTGCACAGCTCGGTCTTGCCGACGCCGGTCGGACCCAGGAACAGGAAGGAGCCGATGGGGCGCTTGGGATCCTTCATGCCCACGCGGCCGCGGCGGATGGCCTTGGAGACGGCCGTCACGGCCTCCTCCTGGCCCACCACGCGCTCGTGCAGGACCTTCTCCAGGTTGCGCAGACGCTCGGTCTCGCCCTCGGTCAGGCGCTGCACCGGAATGCGGGTCCAGCCGGCCACGACCTCCGCGATCTCCTGCTCCGTGACGGACAGACGCGTGCGGGTCTTCTCCTCCTCCCACGCGGCCAGAACGGCCTCGCGCTTGTCGCGCAGCCGCTGCTGCTTCTTCTTGATCTCTCCGGCCTTTTCGTAGGCCTCGGAGAGGACGGCCTGCTCCTTCTCCTCCTCCATCGCGCGAATCTTTTCCGCAAGTTTTT
The DNA here is from genome assembly GCA_017438775.1 of Lachnospiraceae bacterium. GTDB lineage: Bacteria > Bacillota > Clostridia > Lachnospirales > Lachnospiraceae > RUG11204. The sequence continues at coordinate 33,803 of JAFRUR010000028.1, forward strand.
CCGCCTCCTCGGGCACCTTGTAGGCGGACAGGCGCACCTTGGAGGAAGCCTCGTCGATCAGGTCGATGGCCTTGTCCGGCAGGAAGCGGTCGCTGATGTAGCGGTCCGACAGCGACACCGCCGCGCGCAGGGCCTCGTCGGTGATGGTGACCTGGTGGTGCTCCTCGTAGCGGGGCCGCAGGCCCTTTAAGATCTCCACCGTCTGTTCCGGCGAGGGCTGCTCGATCATGACGGGCTGGAAACGGCGCTCCAGAGCCGCGTCCTTTTCGATGTGCTTGCGGTACTCCTCCACCGTGGTCGCGCCGATCAGCTGGATCTCTCCGCGGGCCAGGGAGGGCTTCAAGATGTTGGAGGCGTCCAGGGCGCCCTCCGCGCCGCCTGCCCCGATGATGGTGTGGATCTCGTCGAGGAAGAGCAGGACCTTGCCGTCCGCGATCACCTCCGCGAGGACGTTCTTGATGCGCTCCTCGAATTCTCCGCGGTACTTGGAGCCGGCGACCATGCAGGACAGGTACAGGGTCAGGACGCGGCGCCCCATCACCGTGTCGGGGATGTTGCCCTCCACGATG